>CAZPBN010000001.1:0-302920 GCA_964584935.1 uncultured Eubacteriales bacterium
CAAATCACGGGTGTTATTCCTGAAATCTTTACATAAACAAAAACTTTCGATAATTGCCGCTGCCCGGATTCCCGAAGGCCAAAACATTTTCCCGTCTGTCCACAAAGGATCCATCCAGGAGGGCCTTGACTTGATGCTGGAGCTTCGGCGGGAGCCGCTTGAGGTCAAAATTATCAAGATTTTTCTCCTGCGGAAGTTTAGAGGCTTTAAGCAGCCGGGCGATGCGGTTATTATATCTGACCTCGCATTCCCGGAGAAGAAGCTCTAAAAGATAATCTTTATATGGCATATTTTCTTGTTCGGCCGTTCCGGTGAGTTCTCCGTAATAACCGCGTATTCCTGAGAGGCGGAGGGCTTTCAGGTATGTCTGCAGTTTCTCATCACGGCCGGTCACAGCTAAACTCCCTTTCCCGTGTCTCTTCTAAAAGCCTGTCATAATCGGCAAGAGCGGGTTCTTTGACATCCACATTATGCGGCAGGGTAAAAGAAGAGGTGTCTTTCAGAAGTTTCTTAACCGCCTCAAAATTGATGGGTTTGTTTTTCATAAAGAGCGTGCGTAATGCGTCATCGACACCTTTTTCACTTTCCCGTGCGGCAAGATGGAGGATCTTTACATACTCTCTGCTTGCCCGTGCAGGTTTTGCGGCGGATACGGCGTCATAAGCCATGCGGAACCGGATCGTGGGGAAAAGGTCTTCTTTATATCGATAATTTTCAAACGCTCCCGGTTTCCGGACCAGGCTGTCGATAATGTGCCGGTATTGAATATGATGATGCCCTCTGCCCCGAAGCCGGGGGATACGGTCTATTTTCTTCTGCGCATAATAGACTTCAAAATATTCCGCATACAGCTTCACTTTAACGGTTTCTCCCCTCAAGCGGCTGTGGAGAGAATACGTGTTTTTAGCCACCCGGATTGTGCTGGCCGGCCCGACTCTTACCTGGAACCAGCGAAAATCATCCAGTCTTCTCTGCGGAAGCTGTCTTAAAACTTTCATTTCTTCTTCCAGACGCTCTCTTCTGCCCGCATTGAGCCGGCTCCATATCTTCCGCAGGAAGGCCTCATATTCTTTCCTGCTGGCAAAATCCCGGCTGCCCCGCAAAATCAATGCCTGCTCCACCGCTTTTTTAAACCGGTTGTGGCTCTGTTCCACGTCGCCGTTCTCATGGGCTTTTCCCCCTTGAGTTTTATGTCCGGTTATTCCGAGATGATCCAACAGCGTCCGGTATCCTTGCGTAAATTCCTCCGGATTGCAGTCTTTATGCACGGCTGCGGACAACCGGTCGGTGCGGTGTCTTTTGGGCACACCCCCTAAATCCCACAAGGCATCCTGCAGCCCGGCGCTGAGGCTTTCAAAGCTTTCGGAAAAACAGATCGATCCCGTCTCCCAATTGGAATAGGTCAAAACGAAATGATAGATCAGATGATCAAAAGGCTGCCCCCCAATGGTTATGCCTAAGTCGTTCATACTGGTAAAATCCGATTCGCTTAAGTCCCCGGGAAAATGCCTCTGCGGAAAATAAACTTCTTTCCCCGGTCCTTCATAAACACGCCAGCGCTTCACCTTCCGCTGAAAAGTCCGCAGCTGACCATCCGCGAAACGCCCTGGATACCGCCGCTGAAAATGCTCAAATAAACTCTTGGCCTCAAGCCCGGGATTCATCTCTAAAAATTCCTCCGCTTCACGCCAGATATCAGCGAACGGATCTTTTCTTTTCTTCCACGTGTGCGGTTTTTTTATTTGACTCGGCAAACGTCCTGAACGGAGATATTTCCTTGCCGTCTTCTCGTCCATGCCGGCCTTGGCCGCCGCTGCGGATTTCGTTTTTTCCGTCATGTTCAATTTCATTAATCTCCTCACTTGTTGATCTGTTACCATCCGGACCTCCTTGGTCCGAATAGTGTACTATCTCCCGTTTAAAAACGGGAATTTTAAAAGTCGCCAAGCGGGATTTTATATTGTCGCTCATCATCGGTTACTATAGCAACCGGTAAGCCTATAGTCTCTTCATCTTCTCCATTATCCACATGGTATATCCTAGAATACCTAAGAAATGCCTCCCCGCGCACATTTACAATTGAAACACCATACTTGGTTAGAGGTCTACCAATTTTTTTTGCAAGAATTGGTATTAAAATCTCTTCTGAAGGACCTTCCACCATGATTATTCCATTCGCGAAAAACATATTAGCCTTTGTTACATCTAAAAATCTCTGAAGAAATCTATAATCATCTCTTTTCAATTTCGTTTTTCCTAAGCCGTAAGTTCTATTGTCTTTTAGTAATATTATGTTCTCCAGAAATATTTTTGATGCTAAATTTGGACTGTGAGTTGTTATAATTAATTGGATATTTTCATTCTTAGATAGATGCTGGAGATATTCTATTAATTTTAACTGAGCTTGAGGATGAAGATGTGCTTCAATCTCCTCAATCAGAGCTAATCTCAAACCAGTATAATTTTCTTTTTGTAAAAGTAAAAACTCAGCAGCTATAAACAATCTATTTAAAGCCCCTAAACCTGGTTTTGGACTTCCCAGCTTAAGTTCCAATGTTTCAAGTATATCTTTTATTTTTAAATCTTTTCCAACTCCAATATCAGATTTTAAGTTTTCAATAGTTGAAAATTCTTCTAAATTTTTATTAATAATTTTTAATATTCTTTTTCCACATCTTTTCTTTCTGTTTTCAGGACAAGTAGAACAATCATCATCGCAATTTTCAGTATGACTGAAATAGTCTATTAATTCCTCATTGGCTTTTTTTATTGAGAGATAAACAGAATGTTTTTTCTCTTCTTCTATGCTTTCAAAATCAAAAGCATCATGTGTATGCAGTATACGAGAAAGCCTTGAATACTTTCGAGCCTCTAACTCATTTTCTGCGTCTCTCAAGGGCTTAAGATAAGTTACTTTTAAATATTCTAAAGCTTTAGCATCAATCCGAGTACCCTCTTCATCTGGACCTGCTCTAACTTCACCATAACATCTCCTTGTATCCCTGTTATATTTACCTATATACCATACTTTAAGAAATAGAACGTCATTTTCTATCCCGATCCAGTCTAAAAAATGTTGTGCTTTTTCTGGATCTTGTAAACCTTTAAATACACATGTTATCTTTATTTCTCTATCATTTCTTTCACGATTATAAAAATCTTCCTCTTCCAATTTGTCAGGTTCATAGCTATGGGTCCACAATACTTTGCGTATTGCATCAATTATTGCTGATTTTCCAGAGTCATTTTCTCCAACAAGTAAATTAAAACCTTTATTAAAATTAATCGTACAGTCTTCATATTTTCTAAAATTTTTGATCTGTAATTGGGATAAGTACATTTACTTCCCCTTAAAAAAAATTATTTAAATATTTCAAATGTCCAAAATTTCATAAAAGATAATCAAAAATTCCACTCCCATAATACTAAAATCCCTCCGGAACCAATCCCAAACTATTGATGCTGTCATTGACGAATTCTAAGCTTTCATGAACTTTAGAAACTTCTACATAGTCCCAAAATTTCAATTTATTTTTTAAATCTTTAACAGCTTCCACATGCTTTTTTATTTTATTTATTTGATCGGGATCAGATACTGCCACCACACCTTGAACAGCTGGATTGTTTAAGGATTTTAGAAGATTCAAGATCAAACTATCAATATTTCCTTTTGTCTGAACTTCGAATATATAAATTACTCTACCCATATTTCCAATCGTTGACTCCCAAATCGTATCTACTTTAGAGCTTTCAGATACCTTCTGCTCTATCTTTGCATTAAAACCCAACCATTGGCCAATATCTCTTATTTTATCCCGTATATCATCATGAATAAACTTATCTTGCTCAGGGATTTCCATTTCTTGCTTTTCTTTTACTTCTTTTGAATAAATCTGACTCAAGTTATCTTCAACTTGAAGATTAGACCAGATAAAATAATCCACTTTTAAAAGATCAACCTCATCAACTCCTTGCTTTTCTAACTCAACAGCCATTTCTTTAACAATATCACATAAATGTTTATAAACTTTACCAGTTAGCTGATAATCAAAACGAGGAAGATTCTTTACTTTGAGATAATTCAATGCAACATAAGCTCTTCGATTCCATAGCATGTATTTATCCGGATGAGATTTGCATAAAATTTCACTGATCATGGCAGGCCCCATACCTTTAATTTCAGTCCGAAAATTATCCCATCTCTTTTCAATATCATCATTTCCCCAAACAAGTCCGGCAAGATGTTTTTTTACATTATCAAATCTATTATCATCAATAATTTTATCAACAACATAATGCTTATTCCCCCATATACGCATGGCCCAAAGAGTCGAAAGATATTCATAAAATTCATCATGATTCATTTTAAGTATCTTTTTCTTGGTATAATTTTTGTAATAAATAATTAATTGTTTTCGTTCCTCTCTGTCTTCCTTATAGGAAGCTGGGTTCCTTTCAACTGAATGGATATATTCCTTAATATGCTTTCTTAACAGTTCCTTATCCATTTAATTCACCTCTCGTTTTGTTTAACTTTATTCAAATATAACTTTTCCATCACCTTAAACATCCGTCCGTGATTCGGGTATTTAAGATGCAGCAATTCATGAACAATCACTTTCGTCCGCATCTCTTTAGATTTTCCTAGCAGCTCTTTTTCAAAGGTTAATCTCCCTTTACTCGAACAACTAGCCCATTTGCGACTCATCTTTCTCAAATGAATCTCTTTGATAGTAACTCCAATTTCCTTAGCCCAGGAAGCCACTTCCCTTTTAAAAAAACCACTAGTAACCACGTTCATTCAACCTCTTAGAACCTTTAATATATTTTTGGCCCAATCAGCAAGAGCCTTGGTATCCTGCTTGCCTGACTTGATTAATATTTTATAGAGCTCATGTCTCACTTCCCTCTCCTGAAACTCACTCCATTTCCAACTCGGGTATTTATCAAATACTTCCTGCATTTGCTTCGCTTTTTCCTCAGATGCCTCATATTCTTTACTCTTCAACAACCAGTAAACTGTAAATACGTCAGCTGACATATTCTTTTCCTTCTGCTCTTTCCGGGCTTTGTTAATTTCTTCAATCATTTGCTTCAACTCTTCCAGCATTCCCCTGGTCCTCTTCTGACCCTCTTCATACATCTTAGCAATCCTTTCTGCTTTCTCCCCAATGGATATCAAATAAGGGGATTGCTCGCCCTCTTCTTCAATAAGCTTCCTAATGCTTTTCAATAAATTAAATACTTTTTCTGTATCAGAAACCTGGCTTTCTTCAATTCTTTTTATAGTATCCTCATCTATCTTATACACTTCAAATGAAGGTTTAATTTTCCCTGTTTTTGTGTGTTCTTGAACCAGCTCTGCAATTTTTCTGGAAAATTCCCTGTCAATATGAATCCCTTGATCATAAGCTTCTTTGAGAATTCTATAGATCCTGGCTAAAGTCTCAAAATCCTTTATATAAGACCTCAAAAAAGCATCTGGAGACAGAATGTCATATATATCGGAAATTTCCCTATAAAATTGATAATACCCATGACGTCTCTCTTCATCCTTGAAGTCTTCCACCACTGCTTCCACAGCTTTATCCCATCCTTTTCCTTCTAGAATCTTTAGATATTCCTCTCTGGCTTCTTCCATCATCTCTTTAAATCGATCTTTCAAGGCTTCAATATCATGGATAACACCTTCAATATCCTTTGAATCAAAAGCCAAAGCCTTCTCTAAATTCCCAAAAATCCCCACAAAATCCACTATCAATCCGCCTGGCTTTTTCTGTTCATTTTTATCTTCATAAGGTCTATTCACTCTCGCTATAGCTTGAAGCAACACATGATCTCGCATAGGTTTATCCAGGTACATACAGTACAATATAGGCGCATCAAACCCAGTCAAGAGTTTCTCTGTCACAATCAAAATTTTTGGCAGTGCCTCAGGATTCCTAAACGCCTTCCTCACTTTCTTTTCCTCAGCCTCGCGCAAATGGTATTTTGCCAACTCCTCTGAATCGTTATGAGCCGCACTGTAAACGACTTCAGAATAGTCCTTAGTAAGTTGCTTATCCAGCTCCTTTTTATATCTGGCACAAGCTTCTCTATCCACAGCCACCAAAAAAGCCTTGTATCCCAGTGGTTCCACATTCTCTTTAAAATGCTTAACCACATATTTTGCAACTTGCTCAACACGTTTCTTATTTTTGAGCATATTTCTCAAATTAACTGCTTCCTCAAGCACTTTATTCAGTTCTTCCACATCGCTCATACCCTCTGCATCTTTAAGATCCAAAAATTCCCTCTCTAATGTTTCCTTATCAACCAGCAATTTATTGGGAGCAAGACAGTAATGAAGTGGTACAGTCGTACCATCTTCAATAGATTCAGAAATACTGTATTTATGAAGATAACCTTGGGGAGGATCATCTTTTCCAAAAACAATAAATGTCCCTTTCCCATAAGAGGTTTTGTCTATGGGTGTTCCAGTAAAACCCATGTACGTGGCATTGGGAATAGCGCCCATCAAATAGTTCCCGAGCTTTCCCCCTGTTGTCCTGTGCGCCTCATCCACAAGAACAAATATATTAGCTCTTGTGTTGATATCTTTTGGCGTCTCATCAAATTTATGAATCATCGAGACAATCAGTCCTCTTTTATCTGAACTGAGGAGTTTTCGAAGATGTGCTTTGCTGTCTGCAACTTCAACCTCTTCCATTCCCATAGCTGAAAGATTCCCAAAAAGCTGTGACTCCAGTTCATTTCTGTCTACCAGCATGATGACAGTGGGATTTTCAAACTCAGGATTTTCAATAATCTTTTGAGCTGTCACAATCATGGTGAATGTCTTTCCCGATCCTTGAGTATGCCAGATCAGACCTCTCTTTTTTGCATCTGACGAGGCTCTCTGAATCAATTCATTAATGGCTGACATCTGATGAGGCCTGAGAACGACTTTTTTCAATTCATCATCCTGTCTGGTAAAAAGGATATAATCACTGATGATCTTAACCACACGTTTCCTGTCAAAAAATGTCTTAACCAGTGTCTCAAAATTGCCTTCCAGCTCATCTTTCCAATTGAATATCAACTTAGAAGATATGTTCCATGTGGCACTGTAAAAGTATTTAAGAATGTGTGTGATGGCAAAAATCTGTAGCATGGACAGAAGCTCTGGGCACTCCCTGTGGTATCTTTTAACCTGTTCTAAGGCTTCTGTCATGCCTTCCAGCTTATGGGAAGCTTTTGTTTCAACATAAAAAACAGGAAATCCGTTTATCAAAAAGACAATATCTGGCCGGATGGTCTTTGTTCCATTTGTGAATGTGAATTCGTCTGTCACATGAAACGTGTTGTTGTCTATGTTATCTGTATCAATCAACCGGATATTCCTCTCTCTCTTTTCATCTGGAATAAAGACTGTCCTCAATCCTTTAAGATATTCCCAAGCTGTGAGGTTTCCTTCCAGAGTGGAAGGAATTCTTTCTATGGATTTGATGATATCACTGGCAAGACTTTCATTCATGAATTTTGGATTTGATTTATGGAGTTGGCCAGTAAAGATTTTGCGGAATAAAAATCTGGTTTCTCCTTCTCTCAGTCGGATTGCTTCTTCTTGATTGACATATTTCCATCCTAACTGGACGAGAATCTTTCGTCCTTGAGAGCCAGAAAATTCAGCATGAGATTCTTGGACATACTGTATGACTCGGTTTTGGACTGATCCTTTTTCTCCACCTATTTTATAAGTCATATCTCTAAATCCAAATGATTCACTCTAATTTTTCCAGTTATGAGATTGTTGAGAAGAGATTTAAACAATTCTTCTAAGGCTTTCTTTTTGTTTTGTTCTGCTTGGATTTTATAGTCGATAGTTGAAAGAATATTTGCAATTTTTTTTTGGACATTAGACTGTGGAAGAAAAATTTTTTGATTTTTAATATCTGAGTCAGTTACTGCAGGATAACTTGCTCCACGTTGGATTTTCCCTATTCTTTTCACAAATATATCTCTTTGGACATAATAAAAAAGATATCTTGAGTCAATAGTATCTTTTTTAACTCTTAATACACAAAAAGCTGTTGAGCAAATTTCCCCACTAAAATCCTCATCAATAATTGAAATTCTTTTCAACGTTGGCCTAACTGTGGCAAAAATCACATCATCCTTTTCAATATTTTTTCTTGCTCGGCTTGGAGCATACTTTCCTATATAATTTTTATACTCAGTTATTTTTAAACTTTCTCTATCAATACTTGATACATCAACGTACTTGAACCTTCTAAAAGGATCCTTTTTAGGATTCTTTTGATTTGTTTTTTCTATAACCTTATTAATAATGGACTCATTCCAATCCTCTGGCATCATTCCAATCTCTGTTTCTTTCAACTTAACATTTTCAGCCTCTTCAATCGACACTTGTCCATAAGTGAAAATATGCTTCATCCATGATTTTTTAAGCTCTTTTGCCGCTTTTATGACCTCCTCAGTCTTTTCTTTAGCTTCCTGCACTGCCGACAAAACTCCAGCAATTTTCTTTTGCTCAGGAAAAGGAGGAAGAGGGATTTTTATGTTATTTATTTTTGATTTATTTAAGGTTTTTCCTTTTACTACTGTGTCATAGTAATTTGAATAGTTTACTATTGGTAAATAATATAATAAAAATTCTTTTATTACTTTTTCCTTGGGAAAAATAGATATTATTGCCTCGTTGTGCTGGGCATCTATTTTTATAATAGATGTTCTTCCTATAGTTAGTTTGAAACTCATAAGAAGAGTATTTTTTGGTACTAATTTTCCATGAAATACTTCCTGGAATGCTATTTCTGATATTTTTTCTTTAGTTGTATATATATTCTCAAATTTATTCATGTCAGCTATGCTTACCCATGGATATTTTCCATTTTCCCAATACTTCTGAACTTTTCTTTTTGGAGTTTTCCCAAGTTTAAATTTAACTATTTCCCCTATTTTTGATAAATTCCACTCACTAGGATAAGCATCATTATATAAATTTATGAATACGCTATTTTGATTTTTGTTATAATCCATATTTTAAGCCTATTTCACTGAATATTTCCTTTAATTTCTCATCTATTTCCTTTCTCTCTTCTTCAGCCTCCTTCAACAAAACCATTGCATCTTCCAAGGGTAATGTATCATCCTCCCCTTCTTGCGCTACATATCTAGAAGGACTCAGGTTATAATCATTTTTTATGACTTCTTCTTTGGATACAATCTTGCTTAGCCCATCTTTTTCTTCCCAGTTCAAATAAATCTCTGATATTTGTTTAATGGCATCCTTTGGAAGATAATTTTTGGGTCTTCCTTTTTTATAAAGATTAGAAGCATTGATGAGTATAATCTCCCCTTTATTTTTTTTATTTTTGTTAATAACCAGAATAATTCCTGGTGCTGTGGTGTTATAAAAAAGATTCTCTGGCATAAGAATAACCGCTTCCACCAAATCTTTTTCAACAAATTCTTTTCGAATATCTCTTTCCCTGTTTTTTCCGACATTTCCGCTTCCTCTAGAGACTGCACCAGTATCCAGAACAACAGCCATTTTTCCCTTTTTATTCAATGAAGCAAACATATGCTGGATCCATCCCCAATCCGCACTACTTGAGGGAGGATAGCCAAAGATGAAGCGATTGTAGGTATCATTTTCAAAAACATCTTGAGAAAAATCTTGATTCCACATGGGATTGGCTGTAACCATATCGAATTTTCTGAGTGAACCTTCCGATGAATTGAATGATGAAGGTCTATTCATTGTATCCCCTAAAGCAATCTGAGCTTCTATATCATGAATAAACGCATTCATTTTAGCCATAGCAAACGTCGAGTGAAGAATCTCCTGTCCATAAAATCGGAGGGGAGTAACCGAAGTATCTTTACTAAATTTTTCTTTATATCTTAAAAAACACTTAATAAGAAGACCACCTGAACCACAACATGGATCATAGATTTCTTGTCCAGGTTCTGGATCAAGAACATGAGACATTAATATAGCCACTTCTCGCGGAGTATAAAATTCTCCTGCACTCTGGCCAGAACCTTCTGCAAATTTCCTAAGGAGGTATTCATAAGCCCGTCCCAGCATGTCAGGTTCAACATCCCTAAGTCCCAAGCGATACCGTCCGAGAATGTCTATAAGAAGGCGAAGCTTATCATCGCTCACAACTCTTTGGCCTCCTGCTGTCTCATTAAAATCTTTTATATCAATCACTCCATTAAGTTTTGGATTTTGCTTTGAGATAGAACGGACAGCGTCAGTGAGATATTCACCAACTCCCATGGCTTGTATTGCTATATTCTTCCAGCGTGCTTTTTCAGGAATGTAGAAACGAACAAGAGCATGATCCTCAGATATCAGTTTCTCGGCATTCTTCTCTCCACCTAAATCTTCAGAAAGTTTAAGAACCTCATCATCATAGACATCTGAAAGTCTTTTGAGGAAAATAAGAGGAAGAATATAATCTTTAAACTTAGGTGCATCCACAGCCCCTCTTATTTTGCATGCCGATTCCCATAACCAAGATTCAAGTGTTTTTGTGTCTAGGTTGTTTGATGACACCATTTAATCTCCATTATTTTTTTACTTATCTTCATTCTTAAAATGGAACTTTATTCTTTTTATTTTCAGTAATTATGTTCTCAACATCTTTTGTTATTAAACCATACAACTTACTATCTTTTGGAAAAACAACAAGTCCTCTCCCTATAATGTTTCCCTCGTTATACCCATAGATTTTTGGTACAAGAATCTTCAAAATATTTCTACTTGCTTTTTCACTATTATTCTTCAATAAATCCTTACCTCTTTCTTTTACAGCTCCTGCACAAAAATCAGATATCTGTATAAATCTATTATAATCACTTTTTGATATAAAAGGTGACTCAAAAAAACCACATTCATTTAATGGAGGTATATTAGAATCACTTCTATAAAATGAAAATCCTTCATAGAAAGCTTCTTTATATAATCGGCATATTTTCGTCATGGAGTTCTTCTCAGGGGGATTATCAAGTACAACAAAAATTTTCAAAGGAGAAATTTTATCTTTTGTTTTCCACCAAATTCTTTGTACTAAAAACTTAAAAGCTGTAAGATAGAAATCTACTGGAATGGGCTTTGGTATTATTAAAGTCCGTCTAACATCTTGATGAAGGCTAGTTATAGCAGTCAAGTTAAAACTAGAAATCTTCTTAATTGCTTCAATCCTAAAATAAGTTAACCAATTCTTTTTATCATTTATGGAATCTTTAATTTTTTCCTTTATTTTTTTATCTTCTCCACTACTTCCTAGTGAAAATTTTATATAGTCTAATTCCGTAAGTCCAAAACCTTGCTTAAACTTGTTAATTTCAGATGTGATATTATTTAATTCTTTCCCCTTAATAATAACACCAGCAAGACAAAACACTTTATCAGAATAGGATTCATCCATAAAACAAAATAGATTATTCATTCTACCCTCTAAACACCTTATCATTATGATAAGTGATGAATTCCTTGGCGGGACGGTCATCCAGGTGTGCGGGGTGGCTCATCTTTTTTCCATGCAAGGTATAATAATACTCACCATTATCAAATTCTTCCTTGATGCGGCGGCTTACTTCTATATCCAGTTTAGTCGTTACAGTCATGTATCCTTTATCAAAGAGTTTGTGAAGGTCAGAACGAAGGAGAAGACCATTTTGCACTAAGTGGGGTCCGCTTTGTGAATAGGGCTTGATGTGCGCAGCTTCCAGAACTGTAAGCGCTTTCTCTCCTGTAATAGCGCAGGAGCGGTGATAAACATCGGTCACGCATACTTTAAATGACCCCTGTCCAAGGCGCGGTGCTATAATCTGTTCTTTGCCAAATCTCTGGCGACTACTCATTATCTCTTTGAACTGAAAAGCTTCAATATCTTTCTGCTCTAAGAGATATTGGATTTTATTCCATATGAATTTTCCCGATTCCTCATCCAGCCCGTAGCCTTTGCCTTTCTGTATGCTTTTACTCCATTCCGGAGGATGAAACCAAAAGTTCCTATCCAGAAAAAAAGGTTGGTTGAGTATGATGCATCCTATTTCAAAATCCTCTCTGGTATCTGGAGGAAGGTTTATTTTTGACAGGATCATGGCGCGCATTTCCTGAAATGAGGAAGCCCCGTTTTTTTCTTTAAACGCTTCCCATGCCAGGCTTAAAGGCAAAGTTGTGTAAGAGGTGAAAACTCCTCCTCCGGCAATATAATCATAGGGGCTGTGGAGTTTAAACAGGAAGAGCTCACCTGGTTTTAAGGCTTTAAAAGCATTTTTTGGAGAAGGCTGCCAAAAATTGACCTCATCGCAGTTTGGAAGCCGGGAAAGGAAGTCATACCATTTGTTGTCCGTGACTCCCACATAAAGACGCATTTTTTTAAAATGTTGGATTTGCTTTTTTAATTATTATTTTTCTGATCTCTTAACTGGTTCTTATTAGGAAAGCTATCATATAGGAGTTTATCGGTCAAGATAGATATTTTGGCTATTTCCCTAGACAGACATTGTCATACAGGCTGAAATAATGAATCATAAATTATTCATTGTTAACAATATGGGAAATCAATATATTGACAGAGTCACTACTCTCGCGCACATGCCTTTGACTCCAAGCAAATGAAATCTATCCCTATTCTTTATTGAAATACTTAAGTTCTAAGGCATAGAAACAGTTGTCTTCACTCCCAAAATAAATGACATCATCGACAATTTTCAAGGATTTGTTGATTGAATTGAGTGTGGAAAATTTCCCTTTTAGTTTTCCTGTTTCAATATCAACAGCATAAAGATTATAATCTTTGCCTCCAAAATAAATGACTCCATTTTTTACAACAGGTTCCGAACGAATGTTATTCCAGGTTTGGAATTTCCATTTTTCTTCTCCGGTTTCCAGATCCAGGGCATAGAAACAATCATCATCGTTTCCAAAATACACAACTCCGTCCAGTATATAGGGAGAGGATTTAACCGGCCCTTTTGTCTGGAATCTCCATTTCTCTTCTCCTGTTTCGAGATCCAGGGCATAGAGACAACCGTCATCGCTTCCAAAATAAACAACTTTATTATGGATGACAGGAGAGGAATCTATGGGACCTTGGGTTTCGAATTTCCAGCTCAAATACTTTTCATCAATTTTTTGAACAGGCGGAGACGCACAGCTCATTAAAATGAATGACAGAACACACAAAATATTCAAAATATAGAGTATGCGATTATTCATCATATTCTTACTCCCTCAATTCATTGAATTGTCTTTTAAAAATGCATAATAGAATTTATAAAAATATAAAAACATTTGCAACTCACTTTTAGCTTATCATGAATCCAAAATCACATCATGATTGGAACCTGCTTATTTGGGATTCTGAGATGCTGGCTCATTTCTTTTCATAATGATTTTTTCGAATTTTTAAAAAATCATATAGGAAAGGGATTCATTCTGTCAATGAATCGTTCAAAATAAATGAGGTCGTCAGATTTTTTTGGTTCAGCAAAGAGGTTATGACTGCGATCTATTTCCTCTTAGACAAGATTATGATTTTTTCACACTGACACACAAACCTCTTTATCGGTTTCTGGCTCTTAATCCATTATATCTTCACTTATAGAGCGGACAGGACGCACATATATTGGTGACAAGACCCAATTGGGCATAACTGTGGCTGCATCGCCTGAAGGGAGTTTTATGTGCCATATGGAGATTGAATCCGATTTATCACTCGTCCAAATTTGGTTCTGTTTCTCTGAGAACACCTGACTGTATTTGAGGTCATTCTGATGGGGATTTTCAGTCAGCGAAGCGGCTTCCTCCCAGGTTGGGAGTCTCCAATCCTGATAACCCGCGTATCCTTCTTCATTGAGCCTCTTAATCCATTCAAGAGCCTCATCATAAACCAATCCTTCAAATGAGCCGGATTGATGCCACATGAGATTGGTTGCTTTATCGATAACAACTTTGGCATCCTTGATTGTTCTCGGTTCAAAATCATTGTTGAAATGTTCAAAATCATAATATTCTTTTATAGCTGCGGCACCCCCTACAACCACCCGGCTTCCCATCTGGGTTTCAATACGGCCAGCCAAATTATCAAGAGGCTCGGATCTAAGCTCCACTCGGGTGAACAAATCAGGACTTTTGGAAATAAAATTATTGTTTGATATCATCTTCATATCAAATTCTTTATCGAGTGTATCTTGCCACCTGTTCTTTTTGGTGATGTTTTTGTAAAAATGAAGCCATCCTTTCTCTATCTCGATTTCTTCGATTTTATCAAACTTTCTCTTTGCTTCGCTGTACGTGCTGAAAGGACCGAAAGTTCCTATGCTTCCTGGTACTGTAGCTATTCCATTTCTTGCCAGAGTCTTTTTGACCTCATAAAATTCATAGCCTTCCTCTCCCCCCCTTTTTTCACCAAAGAAGGTACTGATGTAAAAAGGCTTTTTGTCTCTTAAAATTGATATTTCAAGAGAGGGGGCCACAGGCGAATAGTCCATTTTAGCGAGAATTCCTGTTTCCTCTGAAAATGCATAAAATGTCCCATTTTCTCCATAGGATTTATTGATTGTATACACATTGTCATATTGGGTTGAATTGACGGTTAGATTTTTGTGTAGGCATATGTATAGAGCAGAAAGATAGCCGAATTCATCATCTGAAAATTCTATCCTGCATTCTCTCAGGGAAGGGACATTATAGTCCTTGAGTATTTTGGTGATCTCTTGAAAACCAATTTCGGCATCTTCTTTCATTTCGCTGTAGTTGACATATTTTATTTGGTCTAAAATAAAGTCCGTATTAAAAAAAGCAGTGAAAGGAATGGAAAGATCAAATCGATCCGGAAAGGAACAAGAGTAAGTATCATAAATGAGTTTTCCTGGTGTTTTAGGCTTTGCCTCTTTTTTGGTTTGGGCAATTTTCGTTTGACCTTCATCCTTCAGTTGGTCCGATTCTTTCTTTTCTTTAGATTTGCAGTGGAAAGACACTACCAATAAGGCAATGACTAATGAAACGACCCATATTTTTTTCATGTAATCCTCCTTCGTTATTTTAATTTAATAGTATTAAATTGTTTTGCTGATTTCCTTTTTTATTGAAAAAAAGCTCATAGCAAACTTCATCCATGTGATAAAAATATAAAAATCGTTGCGGTTGAAGCTATGGGCATAAAAAAGTTGTGTGAATTCATTTGTCGTTTTATATAACTTATTATCCTCTACGTTCAGACGATAATAAGATAAAACACATTTGATCAAAACTGCAAGCGTTAATATATAATTTTTTCAGGAATCAGGAGAGAAGAAAACAGGCCTATTTTAGCCTTAAAATCAATCGATTAGGGCATTAAAATGGGGGGTCAATAAGATTTAATTTTAAATATATCAGTGATTTGCATAGGTCCGACCCCTTTTTTGTCCCCCAAGAAAAAAGGGGACATCATACCCATTTACCTGATTTATTTTTTTTATATCTTAAAAGGGTAAATATGTATAGTGTCCCTATTTCAAAACTCAAGTGCCTTCTTGCCATTCGGCGAGGTAATTTTTTTGTTCATCGGTGAGGGTGTCGATGTTGACATTCAGTGATTCCAGTTTTTTGCTGGCAATCTCCTCGTCGATTTCCAGAGGCACTCCGTATACTTTGTTCTGCAGCTCTTTTCCGTGATTCCACAGATGTACTGCGCACATGGATTGATTGGCAAAGCTCATATCCATCACCATGGAGGGATGCCCTTCGGCAGCAGCCAGGTTGATCAACCGTCCTTCTCCCAGAAGAAATATCTTTTTGTTGTTTTCCAGGGTGTACTCATCCACAAATTCCCTGATCCGGCGCTTGTTTTTAGACATTTCCTCTAAAAGCGGGATGTTGATCTCCACATTGAAGTGTCCGGAATTAGCCACAATGGCTCCGTCTTTCATAGCTGAAAAATGCTCTTTGGTTATGACATTTTTATCGCCTGTGACTGTGACAAACACATCTCCGATTTGTGCTGCCTCTTTCATGGGCATGACCTGGAATCCGTCCATCACCGCTTCCAGGGCTCTAAGGGGATCAACTTCACAAATGATGACTTTGGCTCCAGCTCCCCTGGCACGGGTGGCAACTCCCCTGCCGCACCATCCGTATCCAATGATCACGAAATTCAGTCCAGCGATAAGGATATTGGTGGCGCGCAGAATTCCATCAATAGTGCTCTGGCCGGTCCCATAGCGATTGTCAAAAAGATGCTTGGTGTTGGCGTCATTGACAGCAATGATGGGATACAAAAGAACGTTCTTCTCTGCCATGCTTCTCAATCGGATGACACCGGTGGTGGTTTCCTCAGTGCCTCCGATGATATTTTCCTTGAGATCTGTTCTTTTTGAATGGATGGTGCTCACCAGATCAGCTCCGTCATCCATGGTGATTTGCGGTTTGATATCCAGAGCCATGTTGATGTGCTTGTAATAGGTTTCATTGTCCTCCCATTTGATGGAAAACACAGAAACATCATAGTATTTCACCAGGGCTGCAGCGACGTCATCCTGGGTGCTTAACGGATTGGAAGCGGTCAGGGAGACTTCAGCGCCTCCTTTTTTCAGGGCTTCCATCAGATTTCCGGTTTCACTGGTGACGTGCAGACAGGCGGCGATGCGCACTCCCTGCAGAGGCTTATTCTTGGAAAACTCTTCTTTTATGGAATTGAGAACAGGCATATTCCGGGATGCCCATTCCATTTTTAGCTTTCCTTTATCGGCAAGATTGATATCTTTGATATCGTAATTCATTGTCTTCTCCTCTATAGAAACGGTTCCCTCTCAGGCAGTGATCACAGCCCGGCTTCTTTTTTCAAAGCTTCGGCTTTATCCAGCCTTTCCCATGTGAACTCCGGTTCCGTGCGTCCAAAATGCCCATAACAGGCGGTTTTCCTGTAGATCGGACGCAGGAGGTCCAGGGTTTCAATCATTTTCTTGGGTCTGAGATCAAAATTATTCCAGATGATTTCTTTGATCTTATCTTCAGGAATCCTGAAGTCGCCAAAGGTGTCCACCATCAAAGACACAGGTTCTGCAACACCAATAGCATAGGCAATCTGGACTTCAATTTTATCTGCGATTCCCGCTGCCACGATGTTTTTGGCAATGTAGCGCGCCATATACGAACCGGACCGGTCCACTTTGGACGGGTCCTTTCCTGAGAAGCATCCGCCGCCGTGACTTCCCACACCGCCATAGGTGTCCACAATGATCTTGCGGCCGGTCAGCCCTGAATCCGCAAGGGGACCCCCTTTTTCGAATCGTCCGGTTTCATTAATGAATATTTTTGTCCTGTCATCTATCATATCCGGAGATATCACTTTGTTGATGACTTCTTTTTTTATGTCATTCCTCAGGTCATCCATATGGATATCTTTGTTGTGCTGGGCGGCAATAACAACCGCATCTATGCGTTGAGGCTTGTCGCCATCGTAATCCACGGTCACCTGGGATTTTCCATCCGGTCTGAGGTAATTCAGTATGTTTTCCTTTCTTGTCTGGGCTAATCGTCTGACCAGTTTGTGCGCCAGCATGATGGGCATGGGCATGTATTCTTCGGTTTCATTGCAGGCATATCCGAACATCAATCCCTGGTCCCCTGCTCCCTGTTCGTGGCCGTTTCTTTCATCCACACCCATGGCAATATCCGGGGACTGCTCATGAATGGATGAAATCACACAGCAGGTGTTGGCATCACAGCCGTATTCGGCATTGGTGTAACCTATGTCCTTGATGGTTTCGCGGACAACTCTCTGAAATTCACTGTATCCTTTGCTGGTGATTTCACCAGCTATGAAAATCATTCCTGTGGAGACAAGCGTTTCGCAGGCAACCCGGCTGTGGGGATCTTGCGCAATGAGGTCGTCTAGGATGGAGTCAGAGATTTGATCACAAAGTTTGTCCGGATGACCTTCTGTGACCGATTCTGAGGTGAATAAGTGTCTTCCTTGCTTGCTCATAAGATATCTCCTTTCTCTTGAGCCTTTGTTGCTTCGTTTTTTTGATTAGCAGACAAAGTAACATAAAGAGGGATTATTTGCAATAGAATGCGACCTGTTCGGGGAACGGGCATACAGAATCAACGCAAACAACACAATAAATGCACCAAATGCAATTTAAAAATAGGGTAAATAGGTAAAGTGTCCCTTTATTTTGCTTTGGGGCTGGTACCAGAACAGTCCAAATAGACTAGCTCAACGCAATCAACGCATATATAAGATTGAATTTATGAGAGCATTTGTGTTATTTTTATTAAAATAATGTTTAAAGCCTTGGTCTTGAAGTATATGAAACCACTTTTTTATAAGAATATAAAAGGTTGTTTCTTGAAACAAACAAAAGCTCTATCCCGGGAAAATATAAAATATCTTCTCTTTAAAAATATAAAATTCATATCCCTGAAACGGGCAAAACTTCTTTTCTTGAAATGGATGAACGACTTTGTCCTGAAGCAGTCGGTTTCTAGAAAAATAAACATCCCTTCTCTATCAACGATTCCTTATCAGTTTTTATGGATTGGTTCTTTCCTGCTCTTTTCTGCAGCTTTGATCCTGTTTTTCCCTTTTCCCCTTCACGCTCAAAAACAGTACAGGGAGCCTTTCCCTATTACTCAATACCAACTGCCCAATGGACTTCAAGTCATCTTATCGGAAGACTATTCTCTTCCTGTTGTTTCTGTGGCTGTTGCATACAATGTTGGATCCATTAATGAAAAGCCGGGAAAAACAGGTATCGCCTATATGATGGAAAACCTGATGTTTCTGGGCTCAGAAAACGTCAGAAAAATGCAGCATGTGAGTTTGATCCACCAGACCGGCGGGAAGTTGAACGCATCCACAACTGAAGACAGAACCTTGTTTTATCAGACTGTTCCTTCCAATCATCTGGAACTCGTTCTCTGGCTGGAATCCGATCGAATGAATTCGCTCGACATCACGTCCCGGAAAGTGGAACAGTCCAAACAAAGTCTTATTGAGGAAATCAAACAACGAAAGCAAAGAGATCCTTATTTAGAAAGTGAATTGGCATTTGATAAAATCCTCTATCCGGACTTTGTCTTGAATCACCCATACTTCGGCAATGAGATTGACTTAAGAAATCTCACCACCAAAGATGTTCTGGATTTCTATAAAATCTATTACACTCCAAATAATACGGTTCTCTGTGTCACCGGTCATTTCAATGTGATGAAAACAAAAGACATTATAGAAAAGTACTTCGGGGACATTCCATCAGGGGAAAACCTTCCTGAACTGTCTATTCCGGAATCGTTTGAAAGTGAACACATTGAAATGAGCAAGGAATCCCCTCTTATTCCCTCCCCTGGTTTTTATATGGGATACAGGACAGCTTCCATTCATTCCAATGACTTTTATCCTCTAAAAATTATGGAATACCTTTTGCTTAAAGGAGAGGGATCCCGTCTTTACAACAAGCTGATTAAAAAAGAACGAATGACCCTGCACATAAGCGGAGGCATTGAAATCAGAAAAAATATCAGCACTTTTAAAATCTTTGCCTTGAGCAACAATGAACTGCTTACCCGGGAAAGCCAGAGAGCCATTCTTTCTGAAATCAACCGCATCCGATCCAGTATTCTACCTGGCGAAGAACTCGCAAGAGCTAAAAACATGTTTAAAATGAATTATATCAAACGATACGCCACCTCTTTGAACAAGGCATTGTTTCTGATCGATGCTTTCCTCTATAATGGGAATTTTGACCATTTGAAAGAGGAACTGGATAAATATCTGGCAGTATCCAATTATGATATTATGAAGGTCTTGAATCGATATTTTATAAGAAAAAGTATCATTCTTCACATCAATATGAAATGAGACAACTTAATCTAAAGAAACATATCATTCATTTTCCCCTGATCATCTTCGCTCTTTTCTTATTGAATTCAACAGTGATTTCCCAGGAAAAAGACAGAGAAACCCCTCCATACCCGGAACCGTTTTCAAAACTGGAACTTCCGGTTATCCAGTCGGTCACTCTTTCTAACGGGCTCTTTCTTTCCGTTGTCAATAAAAGCAAAGTCCCCATCACCAGCCTCAAACTGGTGATTCAAGCCGGGGAAAGTTTTTCACCTGAAAAGACTCCGGGCGTTGCCACCGTCACTGCTTCCATGATATATAGAGGAACCCGGGGTATTTCTTCCCATGATATAACCGAAAAATTGGAATCCTATGGAGGGACTTGTTCGCTGACCATTAACCCGGACTACTCCCTGTTTTCTCTGTCATTTTTAGATGAATATCTGGATGAAGTTCTGGAACTGCTGAGTCAAATCATTATTGATCCCAGGTTCATAAAAAGAGATTTAGAGAATTTGAAACGATCCATTTACTATGAAATTATCCGCAGGCATTCCAATCCGGACACAGCGGCTAAAGATCATCTTTACAGACTTCTTTTTAAAAACCATCCTTACAGCAAAAATATTTATAATGAGGATGTCATCACAAAAATTTCTCTGGAACAAATTGTTTCTTTTTATGACAAATACTACAATCCGAATAACTCCATTCTTGTTTTAACCGGCAATCTCAATCAAAACACAGCATCCAGAAAAGTCAGCAAATACTTCAACAAATGGAGAAAAGAAACCAGAGAAATAACAGCCATCCCCTCCCCAAAGCCCCACAAGGAACAAAAGATATGTTTCATCGATTTTCCTAATGAAAATGATGCCAACATTTATATCGGGAATATCATATTTCCTTACAACCACGAGGATTATTTCGCATTTGAAGTCCTGAGTCATGTTCTGGGGGGAACTCCAAACAGCCGGCTGTTCTTAAACCTCAGGGAATCCAAAGGTTATGCGTATTATGCTTTCAGCAATGCGGAATATTTCAAAAAATGCGGTGTTTTCTTTATACGCGCTAAAGTCAGGCCAGAAGTCTGCCACCTGGCAATCACAGAGATCTTTAAAGAAATAAAAACCATTAAGAATAAAAAAATCCCCAGCTATGAAATAGAACAGGCAAAAACCAACCTGATAGGGAATTTTCCCCTAAAGCTTGAGACTTACGACAGCATATCTCAGAAAATTGCTGAATATCACAGTTATAATCTTGAGCAGAAGCACTGGAGCAGATACTATGAAAATATCATGCCGGTCAACTCGAATATTGTTTTCAAAGCAGCAAAAAAATACCTGCATGAACCCATTGTGGTGGTGACCGGAAACAAAGATATCATCGTTGACAAACTCACAAAAGAATTTAAAGAAGTCTATGTCTATGACAGAAATGGCATTTTGCAATACTCATTTAAAAAGGGAGAAGAAAAATGAAATTAGTCGAGTGTGTCCCTAATTTCAGCGAGGGAAGAGACAGAGAAAAAATCAATACCATAATCAAGGAAATTGAAACCACTGCTCAGGTCGAGCTATTGGATGTGGATCCGGGAGAATCAACCAACCGGACAGTGGTCACTTTTATCGGGTCTCCAGAAGGAATTGTGGAAGCAGCATTCAAAGCCATCAAAAAGGCGGCGGAAGTCATCGATATGAGCCAGCATCATGGAGCTCACAGCCGGATGGGAGCGACCGATGTGTGCCCTTTTGTTCCGGTTTCTGGGGTGAATATGGAGTTCTGTGTCCAACTGGCGCATCAACTGGGGAAAAGAGTGGCTAAAGAGCTCAACATCCCGGTCTATCTGTATGAAGAAGCGGCTCAAAAACCTGAAAGGAAGAATCTGGCGAATATTAGGAAAGGCGAATACGAAGGACTGGCTAAAAAGCTTGAAGATCCGGAATGGGCACCTGATTACGGCGAAGCGGTTTTTAATCCAAAAAGCGGGGCAATTATCATTGGAGCCCGGGAATTTCTCATTGCCTACAACATCAACCTCAATACCAGAGAAAAGAAACTGGCTCGTGAAATTGCACTCAACATTAGAGAAAAAGGCAGGGCAAAAAGAGATGAAAACCGGAAAATCGTCAGAGACGAAAACGGAAAAATCGTAAGGATTCCAGGCAAATTCAAACACATCAAAGCAGTAGGATGGTATGTTGAGGACTATGGGATTGCCCAGATTTCCATCAATTTCACAAACTATAAAATATCTCCTCCTCACCTGGTTTTTGACGAAGTGCTCAAAGAAGCAGAAAAATTGGGACTTCGGGTTACTGGCAGCGAACTGGTCGGTTTGATTCCCAAAGAAGCGATTTTAGAAGCCGGTCGTTATTATCTCAAAAAACAGGGAAAGAGTGCAGGCCTTCCTGATGAACTCTTGATAAAGACCGCTGTTTCTTCGCTGGGTCTTAATGATGTGTCTCCTTTTGATCCCCAGAAGAAAATCATTGAATATCAGTTCAGCGAAGTGGACCATTCTCTTCTGGACCTCAGCCTTTTAGATTTTGCCAATGAACTCTCTATGGATTCTCCGGCTCCAGGAGGAGGAAGCACAGCGGCTTACTGCGGCGCGTTATCAGCTTCGCTGTCCTCAATGGTCTCTCATCTGACTGAAGGGAAAAAAGGATACGAAAGCGTGCAGGACGATGTGAAACAACTTGCGGTGGCTGCCCAGGAACTGAAAAAGAAGTTTCTCAATGCAGTGGACCAGGATACGGTTTCCTTCAACAAGGTCATGTCTGCTTTTGGCTTGCCTAAAAAAACGGATGAACAAAAAGAAAAAAGGCAGAAGGCGATCGAAGACGCCACCAAGGAAGCCACAGAAGTTCCTTTTAATGTCATCAAATCCAGTCTAGAAGCTTTAAAACTGGCAAAAGAGATTGCAGTGAAGGGTAATAAAAACTCTGTTAGTGATGCCGGAGTGGCTGGTCTCTGTGCTCAGGCGGCAGCCGAGGGAGCTTATTACAATGTTATGATCAATTTGCCCTCTATTGAAGATAAGGCCTATGTGAAGAAAATGAACAAAGAAGCCATTTCTCTCAAGAATGAGTGTGTGAAATTCGGGGATGAATTGAGAGATTGGATGGAGAAGGAATTATCATGAATGAATTAACGGTTAATGGGAAAACAATCAAATTGATTGAAGGCAATATCGTGCTACTGGATGTGGAGGCCATTGTCAATGCTGCCAATAAAACATTGGTTATGGGGGGCAGTGTGGCTGGAGCGATACGAAATGCCGGTGGTCCTTCTATTCAAGAAGAATGCAATGAGATCGGGCCGATTCATACCGGAGAAGCTGCCATTACCGGGGGTGGAAACTTGAAAGCCAAGTATGTGATCCATGCCGCAGGACCGGTATACGGAGAAGGCAACGAGGAAGAAAAATTAAGAAATGCCACTCTGAACAGCCTGCGAATTGCCGAAAAAAAGAAAATCACCAATATTGCTTTTCCGGCAATCAGCACCGGTATTTTTCGGTTTCCTATTGACAGATGCAGTCACATCATGTTGAAAGCTGCGGTGGAACATCTTGAGAAAAGCAATTATCCCCAAGATGTCATTTTTTGCCTCTATGACAGGGAGGCATACTCCCACTTTGAAAAGGCGTTAAGTGAATTATCCCCGTGAATACCTGAAATAAGCCGTTAATAATATCTGTTGTACCCTAATCCTCCGAAACGAGGATTGACAACATTGCTGTATACTGAGCCAAACGTATAGCTGATTCCTACAGAAATTCTGTAATCATAATCTGTTGCCAGTTCCTTTCTTCTCAGTAAAATTTCATCTAGAGAAGCATCTTCTACGGGAAGGGACACCTGGTCATGGATGCGTTCATATCTCCCCCGGAGATTCATGAAAAACCCTTTAAAAATCCGGAAAGAAAGACGTCCGTGCAGCTTAAACCGGTTTTTGGTGAAATCATGAAAATAATGAGACCCCTCCAAAGACGTTGAGGCACTTCCCCAGGGTTCCTTTATAGCCAGGGTCATAGTCAGGGATTCGTAATACAGTTTTTCGGACACCTTTTCATAGATGGTCTCTTCAATATAGTTTACGGAATTGAATCCTATTTGATAAAGGCATCGAAGCTGTCTTCTTGTTGATACAGAGTAAGGGAAGATATTGAATTCGATGGCAGGAGCGACCGCATAAAGGGATTTGATATTGCTGTAAGTGGAGGCGGATGCCGCCAGGAATCCACCAACAGACCAGTGATCACTGATGCTTTTGACAACCAATCCGCCAAGATTCTTTTGTTCTGAAGCGCTGGTGATGGATTCATCTTCATACTCATATTTGTCTTGTTCGTAATCATAGGAAATTCCCAATCTTATTTTTAAATCCGGGGTGATTCGATTGGCAGAAATGTGGGAGCCAAATTCCTTGGAGCTCTGAGTGGTCTCACCATCCAATTGCGTATCCAGATTGATATGAAAAACCCAAAAATCCCATTTGTCTTTCACATCTGTGGGCTTTAATCTCTGTTTGAAATCTATTAAAAGATAATCAGCTATGTCCGTTTTCATTAAAAACGGAAAAAGCCCTTTTTTAAAAATATCAACCATTCCCTCCCTGATTTCATCCCTTGTTTCTGTTCTGTTGGAAACATATATTAAGGTGTTTTCCATTCCTTCAAATGCCTTTAGCCCGATAAAGTTCATAGAGTATTCCCTGCCGCCGCTTCCAGTGGCTTGATCAGTAACCAGAACATGGATATCTGCATCTTTTCTATCTCTGACATAATTGACGTATGTCACTTCTGTCCGAAAATAATCTTTATCACACCTCCAGCAGTCAATAAATACTTTAGGCGCGTTCTCTTTGAGTCCTGTGACCTCGGCATCTTTATTGGTTGGAAAAAGATTTGAAATTATCATAAAATAAAAAACAAATAGTAGGGAAACTATGACTGATATTTTTCTCCTCATCTTTTCTCCTTTGTCTATCCTCTGTAACTTTTATAGTTGTTTATGTTTTTTTTAATATACTTTTTAGTTCAGTATATTATATAAACTCATTATTAATCTATAATTAAGAAACACTTAAGATTTTTTAACATTTACTGTTATGTCTGTTCTTCGTCGGTTTGTAATCTGTTGATTATCTGTTTTTTCCCGTTTATTATCTGTTAGTTCTTTTCTTGTTACTTTTTTGTTATCTGCAATATAGTTGTTTAGTTGTATTATTATATAACTTTGCTGGGACACTTTTCAAATATTTTTGAATGGAAGCACCACAATTTTTAATTTCTCATTGAAAATCCGATAACACAAAACAGAGAAGGGTTTATTATGATAATCTTCTCACGCATCTTAATAGTTCTGTTTGATTCAAGGTAAAAGAGAACAGATTGGAATAGGATTTAATCGATTTTATCCTTTTTGAGGGGTATTGAAATAAAAAATATAAGGAAACCTATCACAATGGATATCATTGACCAGATGCTCCATATACAGTTATATCCATAATCATAAAAGGCACTAGAGCCGAACCAAAAGAAAATGACGAATACTAAAAGAGCAAATTGGATATAGGTGATAACTTTATTATCAAGAGACATTATTTGAAATAACCTCGGGGTTTCTTTTTTGAATATGTGCCATAATCCCCACCCCACTAATAGAGATCCAGGTATAAAAACGAACCAGGGAGACAAACTTAAACCATAAGTAAAATGCCCCACATCTCCACGATTCACTGCTAGTGTCCTTAGAGGGATATAACTGTATAGTTCTCCTATGTTCATAACTGCAAACCAGTATATACAAAGATACACCAATCTTTTTTTCTGGATTTTTTTTGTTGATAGCAAGAATATACTTAGTAAAAATAAGAGTGCATTCGTAATGAGGGCACTCATTGAAATGATCGATGCTGCAATATTATGACCTGTAGAGAAGAGATGATTATAATTTACATTTTCATCAACAGTAAGTAACGCCCATCCTCCATAATGAATGTCAAAAGGACTATCTTTGAATCCAAATGCCGTGGCAGTTGCACCGTGTGTCCACTCATGAAGCAGAACCATTATATGGCGTGATAGCACAGCCACAACAATAGTTATTAAAATAAATGCTATTATGTTTGCTTTGACATTTCTTCCCATTGTTACAAATTACAATAATTCTCAAATAAATTATGAGAATCTTACAGAAAAAAAGAATTCAGTCAAGTAAAAAAAACATGAAATAAAAAGAAAAGAAAAGAAAAGAAAAGAAAATAGGTAAATGGGTATTGTGTCCCTCTATTCTCTATTTTTGGGGAATAATTTACATTTAAGAAATTTCTTCCCCTGAATAAATTTTGTAATTCTTTTGCTTTCTTAATCTTAAATCAGCCAGACTTCATATTACATATTACTTCATATTCTGTATTCCGTTCTTTTTCATATTCTGTTTCTTTCAAACTTCCTTCTCAAACTCAATAAGGACTTCTTTTTTAAAATATGTTCCTTCTTTTCCCTTAAAATTAAGGATGAGTTTTTTGTGCCTCTTATCTTTTCCCTTCACCTCACATCCGGAAACAGATTTGATTATCCTGTTGGTCATGAGGTCCAGAGAATAATGTTTTCCGCCCAATCCTTCAGATTCTATGGTGAGATGATTATCTTTGAACCGGACTCTTAAGATTTTGATTCTGCTGGTCTGATCCCCAAGCTTGGGAAATGTCCGGGGAACATCAACAAAGATACTTCCTCTGGTTTTTAATTCGATTGTGGTCATTCCTTTGATGATTAAATCTGAGACGCACTGGCCGTTTCCCTTATTTTTAAGCTTGAAGTCCTTTTCTTTTCCATTGACTTTGAAGGAATGAACGGCTGCCCCGAAACCGATAAAAGGAGAAAAATGAAGCTTGAAGGGAGACTCAGGGGGTGACTCTATAAAAAACAACAGCTTGTTTCCGTTTTTTCTTTGAAACGACAGATTGATCCTATCCTTTCCCACTCTTAAATTCCGGATATCCATTTCATCCCATGATCCTGGAATTTGGGGGCTGAAACGCAATTCCTTTTCTATTGCATCTGCTTCCAATCCCAGTAAACCTCTCACAAAACAGGTCACCACAGGAGAAGAGGAAAACACCTGATGAGGAACTGCTGTTTCAACCGGTGTGAAGAATTCTCCGGACAGAAGCTCCGGGCAAAATCCAAGAGCATCGATAAATGTATTGTGCACCATGCTTTTCAAATGAGAATAACCCGCATGCATTCTCCTGTAACGGTATTCCGAAAGGCAGGTGTATCCGGTCAGAAAGGGCCAGACAGCGCCGTAATTATAGTTTACAAAATCATAAAATTCACTCAAAGGAGAAAGTGACCTGACTCCCCAGTCTGTGCTCATCTCCGAGGATGCAAAAAATTCAAATATGCTTTCTGCTCTTTTTTCGGATAACTGTGTGAAAAAAAGAGGCATAAACAGCCATATGGTTTTCTCTTCAAGAGGCTCATCGTTCAAATTGATGGCATGAGCCATTAAATCATCTTCATTGATCCAGAATTTTTCTCTTAAAGAATTTAGCCCCGATTGATAGTTTTCCTGAGCTTTTTGAGACAGAGACAAATTGTTCATGAGAAGGGCTAATTTAGACAAGATTTTATGGGCTTGAACAGATAAGGAAGCAAGATATATATCTGTTTTTGTCTGCCCCAGAAAAGAACCTAATTCCAGTGCTGCCAATCCTGCCACTGTGTTTTCCATAAGGCCGTCTCCATCTTTGTCGGCAGAAAGCACATACTCATATGCCTTCTTGATGGAATCCCAGCTTTCTTCAATGAAAGACCGGTCACCGCTCCAATTCAAATAATCACTCATGGAAACAATGTAATACGGCGTGGTTTCCGCATGATAGAAACTGTACGGATAGTCTTCGAACCAGGAAATGAAGGCAGCTCCCTGGGAAAGTTCATGCATGATTTTCCCGTCTTTTCTTTGTCTTTCCTTAAGAAATGATAAAGCCTGACGGCTGGTTTTGAAATCACCATAACTATTCAATGCCCAGGAATTGAAAAAAGTATCCCCTCCAAAAAACCAGGCAAATCCCGGTCTTTCACTTTTCCCGGATAAACCGTACCCGGCAACTAAGCCGCATCCCAGCTGCGGATTGCAAACAAGAGCTTTATCCACAGCCACTTTTGCCCACTGAAAAGCCTGGTTTAAACCCGCATCTGGAGTATGGATGTTCAGAAAATCATGAGTGAGTTTTTCATAATAGTTGTATTTTTCCTCATAAAGCTTTTCCAAATTGGTCTCAAGCTGATTGTATATGGTTTCTGCTTCTTTCTTCCCGGTGTGGCTTGCAGAAAAGATAAAAGGATATAATACTTGACCTGATCTGTCCTTGATATTGATCTTTAATTTCATCACTTCTTCTGGAAGAGCATGAGCCGGTCTGGATGAATACTGTTCGCCCTTGGGGCTTCCTATCAGTGCCACATTTTTGCCGGTCCCTTCGGAAAGAACAAAATAGTTTTTATCATCATTCCAATAACTGTACTGTCCTCCCAGGCCTGCCGGCCACATGGGCTTTAGATCGGGCACAAAGCTTGCCACCACAGAAACAGGTTTCACGGCTCTGATAGAAATAAGAACAATGACTCCTCTTTTCTTTAAGGGGGCAAAGAATATTTCATCAACTGAAAAAGCAGAGTGGACATAGCGTATGACTGTTTGATGGGGATAGACATCAATCCGGGAAGCAATATTTTTCCCCTCAATGATTCTGTTTTCCTCTTCTAAAATAAAGTGAAGGGAAAAGTCATGAAGGACTTTATAAGGATAAATCCATACTTCTGCATTTCCATTTTCTGTGCCCAAAACAGCACTTTGCTGCCCGGAGCTTTCAAAATACCGGGAAGGTTGAATATTTCTGTATAAATGAAGGTTGCTTTTCTTTAAAATCATTTTGTCAGGAAGTTTTCTTCCTGACGAATGACAAAACACAAGAAATATCAAAAAACAGAAGATACAGAATAGAAGGATCTTTTTTTTAAGCATTTGAGTGTCCTTTCTCCTTATTGTTTAAATAGAAGGATTGGGCGCCGTCGGATATTTCCACTTCAATAAAGGATGGCTTAACGAATCCTCTTTTTTGGGAATTGTTGATGATCTTATACTTAAAATCATCAACTTGTTCTTTGTCAACCAGTGCTATGCCTGAACCTCCAAATCCGGCTCCAATCATTCTGGCTCCTTTGCATCCTGGAAATTTTCTTCCAGTCTCATACAATAAATCAAGCTCCGGGCATGAAACCTCATAATCATCCCTTAAGCTTTCATGCGATTTAAAAACAAGTTCCCCCAATGAAGAGAAATCATTGTTCTCCAAAGCATCAACCGATTTTTTCACCCTCTCGTTTTCACTAATGATATGCCTGGCTCTTTTGTATACATGAGAATCCATCTTTTCTTTGTTCTGTTCAAGCCATTGAAGAGATGCTTCTTTATATCCGGGGATTCCGGATTTCTTTAATATTTCCCGGCCTTCAAAAGACTCTTTTTGTCTTTTATTGTATTCAGAGGAAGCCAGCTCCCTGAAGACTCCGCTGACATATACCACGATTTTTATTTTTTTCTTTTCCATCGGAAACGGGACATGTCTGTATTCATAGGTTTCACAGTCTAAAAACAACGCTTTTTCTTTTTTCCCCAGAACTGAAATAAACTGATCCATGATTCCGCATTTCACTCCCACAAAATCATTCTCTGCTTTCTTGGACAGAAAAGCCATTTTTTCAGAAGCAATATTGAGATGGAAGAGTGTATTCAAACCATGGATAACACTGACTTCATAAGCAGCGGATGAACTCAAACCTGCCTCAATGGGAACATCCCCCCATATAAGGCTATCAAATCCATTCAAGGCATAGCTGTTTTCTTTTAAAACCCATGCAATCCCTTTAGGATAGTTGCTCCATCTTTTCTTAGGGGAAAATTTCAAATATTCTATATCGAATTCATCTGTTTCATTGAAATTTTCTGATCTCAAGTGTACTTTTTTGTCGTTCCTCTTTGATGCTAAAAAATAGACTCTGAAATTGATGGCTGCAGGCAGGACATATCCAAGGTTATAATCCGTGTGTTCTCCTATGATATTAATGCGGCCCGGCGCCGAAGAAATGATTTCAGGAGGTTTTTTGTAAGCGGTTTGAAATAAAGATATTAACTGCTTTTCAGTCATTGAATTTATCTTATTTTCAAACAAGATAAAAGTAAAGGGTAAAAATCGAGAATGGTAAGACGTGAGACGTGAGATGAAATGCAATATAGAATGGTGAGACGTGAGACGTGAGATGAAATATAATATAGAATGGTAAGAAGTGAGACGTCAGATGTAAAATGTCAGATGAAATTCAATGTCAAATCATGATATGTGAGACGTAATTATTCTGTAGGGCCATTTCCCTGTATCAGGTCATAAATTGTGTAGGGCCCGTTCCCCGAATAGTCCAACACATATGAAAACAAATTGATGTTAAAAAATACGGCCCGTTTAGTAACCAGACCTTACAGACTAAATAGACAAAATAGACTAAATGGACTATATAAACCAAACAAACCAGATAGACTAGATTGACCAAATGGACTATATAGACTATATAGACCAAATAGACCAAATGGACTAAATTGCTTCCATCTCGCCTTTTTCGCTCGTCTTGCATTTTAATAAGGTAAATAGGTATAGTGTCCCTGTTTTTTAATGCTTGCATCCATTTAATTTTTATGAGATTATTTTTATTCTTTAGCGTTGTAAAAAAAAATATGATAAGGAGATCTAATAATGTCAACAAATCTTCAAAATCTTGAACCCAATCCTTTATGGAAACATTTCGATAAAATTTTAGAAATCCCGCGTTGTTCTGGCAATGAAACAGCGATTGGAGACTACATCATCTCTGTAGCAGAACAAAACAATTTGGAAGTTAACCGGGACGATTCAGGCAATATCGTTGTTAAGAAGGATGCCACAGAAGGACATGAAAACGCAGAAACCATCATTCTTCAAGGACATATTGATATGGTCTGTGAAAAAAATTCCGATGTCGACCACGACTTCACTAAAGATCCGATACAATCTGAAATCAAAGGAGAGTGGGTCCAAGCAAATGGAACGACTTTGGGAGCAGACAATGGAATCGGTATTGCAGCCTCATTAGCTGTCATGGAAGATGATAGTCTTTCCCACGGACCTCTTGAATTTCTCTACACTATAGACGAAGAAAGAGGACTTATCGGCGCTAACAAGATTGAACCGGGTTTCTTATCTGGAAAAATTCTCCTCAATCTGGACAGCGAAGAAGAAGGCACCTTCACTATTGGCTGCGCTGGAGGGGCTGATTCTGAAATCAAGCTTCCCTTTTCAAGAAAAGATTCAAAAACTGGTGAAGTGTACCGGCTGAAAATATCAGGCTTAAGAGGAGGGCACTCAGGAACAGATATCAATCAGGGTAGAGGGAATGCCATCAAATGGCTTTCCCGTATTCTCTGGGAAGCATCCAAAAAGTCTCAATTTGAAATCGTGAGCATAGAAGGCGGAAATATGCGTAACGCTATTCCCCGGGAAGCCTGGGCAGACATGTGTATCGAACCAACAAAAATAGACTCCCTTTCTTCAGTAATCAAAGAATCCTTTGAAAATCTACAATTTGAATTCAAAGCTATTGAAAAGGAATCCGCTTTTTCCTTTGAAAAACATGAAAACACAAACGAGGCTCCTCTTACCAATGAATCTCAAAAAACATTGATCAATCTGCTTTTTACTCTTCCCCATGGTGTGATCAGCATGCATCCTGAAATAGAAAATCTCGTTGAAACTTCCACTAACCTTGCCATTGTCCACACTCACAAAGACTATGCCCAAACCGTGAACAGCACCCGAAGCTCCATAGCATCAGCACTTGAAGGAACAAGACATTGCATTGAGGCATCATGTGAACTCACAGGAGCTGACATAAAACAGGTTGAAGGCTACCCTGGATGGGTTCCTAACCTCGAATCTCCGATTCTTAAAAAGATGAAAGAAATCTATAAAAGAGATTTTCAACAAGAACCTGAAGTGGGAGCTATTCATGCGGGTCTTGAATGCGGCATCATTGGAGAAAAGTTCCCCGGGATGGACATGATATCATTCGGACCGACCATCGAACATCCCCACTCTCCAGAGGAAAGAGTTCATATCGATTCCGTTGATAAATTCTGGAAATTTCTTACCACGATAATCGAGGAAATTTCCTGATTGACAAAAGGGATATTCCATTCGCAGCCGTTCTCTAAAAAATAAAAAGTTTTACTCAACAATCCTGAATGATCAAGAAATCAAATACTATCTTTCCCCGAGCAAACGAGCCAAACATATAAATCTTTCCGTTCAACCGGATCGATCGGTTAAAGTCACCATTCCATCCGATAAGCGGCAATTTGATGTAGAATCCATCATCCAAAAGCATAAAAAGTGGATCCTGAAGAGATTAAAAAATGAACAGTCTTTCTCCCCTCCTTTTAAAATGGAGGAGGGAGCCAGACTGCCTTTGCTCAACACCTATTTTTACCTCTCATTAAAAACAATTTCCAGTAACAAAGCATTCTGGAAGGCAAACAATCACGATCTGAAAATACATATACCTGAATTATCTGTGAACTGGATATATTCAGGAATAGAAAGTTTCTACCGCAACAGGGCAAAGAAATATCTGCAGAACCGACTCCCCTTTTGGGCAGACAAAATGAATATCAAACATTTTCGATACAGAATAAAAAATCAACATACTCTCTGGGCGAGTTGTTCAAAAAAAAGAAATCTCAATTTCAACTGGAGAATAATGCTTTTGTCTCCCGAAGCCGTTGATTATCTTATCATTCATGAACTGTCCCATCTATACGAAATGAACCACTCCCCTCATTTCTGGAAGCTTGTGGGTGAGTATTGTCCTGATTACAAAATCTATAAAGCTGAACTCAAAAATAAAAATTCGTGGCTCAAATTTCCTGTGATAAAGTGAACTATCAGAGCCCGAGTTTTCTGGATATGACCAACCTCTGCATCTCGCTTGTTCCTTCTCCGATCTCCAGAAGTCTCTGATCCCGGTAAAACTTGGCGACCGGATATTCTTCCATGAGTCCATACCCTCCGTATATTTGAACGGCATGGTCTGCGACCATTTTCATGACTTCACTCGAATACAGTTTGGACATGGCTGCCTCCATTCCAAAAGGCTTTCCCTTATCTTTAAGCCAGCAGGCTTTATACAAAAGGTTCCGGGCTGCCTCAATCTGAGTCGCCATATCAGCCAGTTTGAATGCATTGACCTGAAATTTGCCTATAGGCCTCCCGAATTGTTTTCTTTCCTTGGCATAATTTAAAGCCGCCTCAAAGGCTCCCTGGGCTCCACCAACACCCATCGCAGCAATAGACAGCCTGCCGCTATCCAGTGTCTCCAGCATCATATGAAATCCTTCTCCCCGTTTGCCTAGCATATCCTTATCAGGAACTGTCACATCATCTAGATAGATTTCCGAAGTGTTGCTGGATCTCCATGTTACTTTTTTATGCATGACTTTTGTTTTATATCCCGGAGTATCCTGGCGGACTAGGAAACAAGTGTACTCTTTCTTGCCGTCTTCTTTCTCCCCTGTAACCGATTGAATTGTGGAACCAATGGTTACATCAGAAGAGGCATTGGTGATGAATATCTTGGAACCATTGATGACCCATTCATCTCCCTTTTTTACAGCCTTGGTTTTTGTCCCTCCCGCATCAGAGCCAGCGTCCGGTTCTGTTAATCCAAATCCCCAAAGCTTGCCTGCAACCAGGTCAGGTAAAAACTCATTTTTCTGTTCTTCATTTCCGTATAGATAAATGGGAGAGGAACCAAGAGAATTCGCAGCTGCCAGGGTTGCTCCCTGACATCCATCAACCCTCGACAATTCCTCGACAATAATGATATAGGAAAGATAGTCCATTCCCATGCCGCCGTATTCTGGAGGAATCAACACACCAAAAAAACCCATATCAGCCATCTTTTGAGTGATTTCATAGCTGAATTCTTCTTTTTCATCAATTTTCTGTCTGATCGGCTTTATCTCATTTTCTGCAAACTCCCGGACTGTTTTCCTCAGCATTTCTTGTTCTTCATTGAGATTAAAATCCATTATGCCCTCCTTAGTATGATAAATTCATAAAATTAAGTTATCGTAATTTTTGGGGATAGATTGTTTTATGTTTTTGTTATTTCTATTCATCTACTGCTTCAATCTTATGTTTTGAGCTTTTGATCTTTACTCAGAGCTCATGGCCTATTATATGAATGGCATTGCTCCATTTTACCACCAGGACAAGATTTCCTGGATATTTCCTTCATCATCTCTGTGAACAAATTTAATCCCTTCCCTGTTTCCATTTTTATCCACTTCATAGATGACAGCCATTCCCAGTTCTTCCTGTTTATCAAAATACTCAAGGGCTTTGGATGTCGCTTCTTTCAATGATTTGTAGGCAGCCGCATTGTCTATCAATAAAGTTTCTTCATCTTCAAATTTAGTTTTGGGTTTATGCCCTTCAATAAAATATTTCTTACTCATTCTGAACTTTCTCCTTTATTAAATCATTTGGATTTTATTTAATCACAAATATATTCTTTTGAACAATCCAGATTAATATATTAACAAAATCATTTCAAATGATTTATTTAATAGACCAAATTGACTAAATGAACTAGATAGACCAAAAGGACCAAAATAGACTATTCGATGCATCCAATCCTAGTATCGCTATTCAAAAATAGGGTAAATGGGTAAAGTGTCCCTATATTTCTCCTAGTATCGCAATTCAAAAATAGGGTAAATTGGTAAAGTGTCCCTATATTTTTATTTCTTTTCTATTTTTCAGGAATGCCGTTTGTCACATAAGCTTCCCAGTATTTTCTATACCTGATGGCACCTTCCTTAATTCGTTCAATCTCTTTTTCTGTTAACTGCCGATTAACTACAGCCGGTGTTCCCAAAATGAAAGAACCTTCAGGATAATTTTTCCCTGGAGGAACCAAAGATCCAGCGGCAACCAAAGAATTTTTCCCAATCACTGAACCATCCATCAATATCGAACCCATTCCGATCAAACAATGATCCCCCACCGAACACGCATGAAGCACAACATTGTGTCCCACCGTCACTCCTTTTCCCACAATCGTTTTCAGGTCTGACTCGACATGAACAACACAGTTATCCTGAATATTGGAATTTTCCCCTATGATGATATCCTCAATATCCCCTCTCAACACACTGTTGTACCATATGCTGGCACCTTTCTTTATGATCACTTTCCCTATGATACTGGCAGAAGGGGCGATAAATGTTTCTTTGTGGATTTCATATTTTCTGTTACTAAAGTCATGAGCCATGTCTTCAAACTCCTTTAATTATAGTAAAGTTCATTATACCCAATTTTGGTTGCACTTAAAGACACAAAATCATAAAAATAGAAATTCACTATTTTCTCATCATTTCAGATTATCAGCATAGGGAGCAGATTCGGAGGGGTCACCAAACCCAAGGAAATATCATAGGATGTGAGAGGTTAAAGGAATGACTGGAACAGGTACTTCTAAAAATAGAATTTCTAAATCTAATTTTGATGAACTGATTGATTTTGATTCAAATAACTCATAGGAATATTGAATCAATTTAATGGGAACTCCCTCTAATAAAACCAATAAAACACTTGTTTCTATCGATTATAATTGTTTACAATAGAATCATCTATGGAACACCAATGTTCTCTTTATTAAATTCTCTAACCAATGGAGGAATCATGAAAAAAGCATTTCTATTTGTTTTTGTTTTTATCTTAATGATCAATTTCACCGTCGCTGGTGATAATGCCAGATTACTGAGATTTCCGGATATCAACAATGAACTGGTTGTCTTTGTTTATGCCGGTGATATCTGGTCTGTTTCTGCCGATGGAGGAGATGCCAAAAGGCTTACTTCCCACCTGGGGCTCGAACTGTTCCCTAAAATATCACCGGATGGAAAATGGATTGCTTTTTCAGGCGAGTACTCCGGTTCAAGACAGGTTTATATAATGCCGTCCACGGGAGGCATTCCCAAACAGTTGTCTTATTATAATGATGTCGGCGTCATGCCTCCAAGAGGAGGATTTGATAATCAAGTGCTTGATTGGACACCGGACAGCCAAAAAATTCTCATTAGAGCCAACAGGACTCCTTACGGAAAAAGAATGGGAAAGTACTTTCTTGTCCCTATAAATGGTGGGCTGGAAACTCCCCTTCAGATTCCTGAAGCCGGAGGAGGAACGTTTTCTCCGGATGGCAATAAAATAGTTTATACGCCCATATCCCGGGAGTGGAGAACTTGGAAAAGATACAAGGGAGGGAGAGCGCAGGATGTCTGGATTTATGACCTTGAACACAATAAATCAAAACGGTTGACTGATTTTCCCGGTACAGATCAGCATCCTATCTGGTATCAAAACAAAATATATTTTATTTCAGACAGGGATCTAACATTGAATATGTATTCCTACCATTTGGATACCGGAGATATCGAGCAGCTCACTGATTTTGACAAATATGATATCCTATGGCCTTCAGGAACCAATGGACTCATCGTGTACGAAAATGGAGGCACTATTTATAAGTTTGACATGGATTCAGGTAAAAATCAGAAATTAACGGTCAATATCAATTTTGACAATCCGAATATTCTTCCCTACTTCAAGGAAGTGGATGAGGATATTCAGAGTTTTGATATTTCTTCCACAGGAAAACGAGCTGTGTTTGAAGCCAGAGGGGATGTATTTACTGTCCCAGCGCAACAGGGAATAACCTATAACCTGACAGACTCCCAAGGAATCAGAGAGATGTCCCCCTCCTGGTCACCTGATGGAAGATACATTGCTTTTTATTCAGACAAAACAGGAGAATACGAAATTTATCTTATGGATAAAAGTCAGGATAACAAAATAATCCAACTCACCTCTGACAGCAAAGTATGGAAATTTCCCTGTGTGTGGTCTCCGGACAGTTCAAAACTTCTCTATTCAGAAAAAAACCAGAAATTGAATATTATTGACATCAACACCAAAGAAATGTCCACGGTTGATAAAGCAAAATACTCCGATATAGGAGATTATTCCTGGTCTCCGGATTCAAAATGGGTCATCTACACAAAAGCCAGTGAAAACAGACTCAGTGCTCTATGGGTTCATTCTCTTGAACAAAAAAAAGCATTCCAATTAACCAATGACATGTATAATGATTTTTCTCCTGTTTTTTCGACTTGCGGCAAATACATTTTCTTTCTTTCCAACCGGAGTTTTAACCTGAGCTTTTCAACTTTTGAATTCGATTATTTATACAACAATGCCACCAAAATCTATTCGGTTGCCCTCACCGATCAAATCCCTCCCTTGTTCAAAGATAAAAATGATGTGGAAGAAATCAAGGAACCTGAAAAAGACAAAAAGAAACCATCCAACGATCAAAACAAGGAGACTCCTTCTGTCAAGATCGATTTCAGTGGAATCAACAACAGAATCATTTCATTTCCCCTTAGTGCCGGCAATTACAGAGGCGTCGATGCTATAGAGGGAGGAATTCTCTATTTCAAAAACGGAACTATTCATCAATATGTGATCAAAGAGAAAAAAGATTCGGTAGTTATACAAGGCATCTCAGCTTTAGATTTGTCTGCCGATGGCAAGAAAATTTTATACCGCTTTAAAAACAAATTTGGTATCACTGCAATCAAACCTAATCAAAAACCGGATACAGGAGCTCTGGCTCTTTCGGATATGACCGTAAAAATCAATCCCCGCATAGAATGGAAACAGCTTTTCAACGACGGCTGGAAGATTTACAGGGACTGGTTTTATGTCAAAAACCTTCATGGAGTGGACTGGAAAAAGATAAAAGCCAAATATGAAGAGCTCATCCACTATATCGGTCACCGTGCTGATCTTGATTTTCTTTTCGGCGAGATGGTCGGAGAGTTGAACGTTGGGCATTGTTATGTCAATTGGGGCGATTTTGAGAGACCAGAAAGAGTGGATACGGGGCTCTTAGGAGCACAGCTCACAGCAGATAAAAAATCCAAGCGCTATATCATCAGCAAGATCTACGAAGGAGAAAATTGGAATGAAAATAGAAGGTCTCCTTTAACCGAGCAAGGGATTCAGGTTAAAGAGGGAGATTACTTGATCAGTATCGATGGGGAAGATGTCTTTATTAAAGACAACCCTTATCGATTCCTTGAAAATAAAGCCGGGGAAAAAGTTGAGGTCTCTGTTAATTCCAAACCGGAAAAAGAAAATCAGAGGACCTATTTGATAGAGCCCGTAAAAAGCGAATTGGAACTGTTTTACCTGGATTGGGTCAAAAGCAGAAGAAGAATGGTGGATGAACTTTCCGGAGGAAGAATTGGTTATTTTCATGTCCCCAACACTTCAACGGCAGGAAACAGAGAACTTTTTAAAGGTTTTTACGCCTTCAAAGATAAGGATGCCTTGATCATTGATGAACGATATAATGGCGGAGGATTCATTCCTGATGTCATGACCGGGCTTTTATCGAGGACTGTTTTAAGCTATTGGGCAAGAAGAGGAATAAAACTCACCCAGACTCCAGCCGCTGCTCATGAAGGACCTAAAGCTATGCTCATAAATCATTACTCTTCTTCAGGAGGAGATGCGTTTCCTTACTATTTTAAAAAGAAGAATCTGGGAGTTCTCATAGGAACCAGAACCTGGGGAGGCCTGGTGGGGATATCCGGTAATCCCCGGCTTGCTGATGGCGGTTATCTCTCGGTTCCCACTTTCGGATTTGTGGATACAGATGGAAAGTGGGCGGTTGAAGGCATCGGAGTCTATCCTGATATCGAAGTCTATGACAGGCCTGAACTGGTGGCAGAGGGGAAAGATCCGAGCCTCCAAAAAGCAATCGAATACCTTTTGAAAAAGCTGGAAAAAAATCCCCCTAAAAAAATTGAAAAGCCGGAAAGTCCAGATAGGTCAAAATGGATAAAAAAAGATATCAAATGAATCTATTTTTTCTTTAAAGAAGAAAGAAGAACAACAATCCCAATTCCTATGATGATCAAAGGCCACCAATGAGTGATTTCATAAATACTTGTTGATCCAACTATTATAAAAATGATTCCAATAATCAATTTTCCTATACGAAAGACATAGTATCCCGGCATAAGTTCTCTTAATATGACTTCCAATACCATAATGCTTCCCAATCCTATTAACGTATAAAACAACCAGTCTTTCCAAGTAATGGAATCCAGGGTCATGAGAAGAAACAAGACTCCGAGCAGGATCAGCGATAAACCTGATGAAATTCGGGATATGGGATCGTTCTTGTTTTTTTTTCTGGATTTAGGGCTTTCCTTTTTTGGACTATCATTCGGGCTCTTCATTTCATCCTCTTTAACTTTTCTTATTTGAGAATTTATCTCAATTCAATTTGACAAGAGACAATCCAGGCTGCTTTATAACCAAGTGCTTTGAGTCTTTCCTCTAATTTTTTGGCTTCTTCTTTTGTACGGCAGTCTCCTATCCTGACTTTCCAATATTCATTGATGTGTTCCACATAGACATTCTCATTTTTAATGACCGAACGGATGTCTTCAGCCAGTTTGTTTGCATCCTCCCTTCTGTACAGGGCAGCAATCTGCACCCGGAAACCCACCATTTTTTCCACAGCTGTTGGGGCTTCTTCAACTTCTCCGGATTTTTCTTTCTCCGGGAGGGATATATCTTCCTCTTTTATTCTAGGAGTGCTTTCCTCTAATTCTCCTGATTCATAATCTTTGGGAAGAAAGATCTGCGTTCCATTCGGCAAGACCACTTTTCCTTTCCCCCGCATATAGACATATCCTTCCTCTGTCAACAAGAAAGTCAAACGATTCAGCTTGCTCCCTTCACCAATAAAAGTGTATGTTTTATAGGTTCCATCCGGTGCCTCGACCTTTAATTCCACTCTTCCTTCAAATCGGTGAATGCTCTCCTTACCCCAAATGCTTTTATTGGATTTATCATAATTGGCAACTGTATCATCTGGAAACTCAGTCTTAGCACTGATGGAATCAGGGGAATGTTGTTTGATTGTTACTCGACTGTGTGGAATTTTCGCTTGGGGATTAAATTCCTTGATCATAAATCTATTTTCAGGTCCCTGTTCCTTAATTTCTTCGATGAGCTTTTTCTCTATTCTGGGGACAAGTTTTTCCGTTAAATCTGTTTCATATCCATAAATTAAAAAAACAAACAAAAATAAAACAACCAAACACACAATGGATATTTTCTTAAACATTTGTTCTCCTCCCTTAAAAACTCAAATTCCCCCTCACTTTATGAAATAAACACATAGATATTTTCTCTATTTTTATCTATTTCAATTTTTAGCACAGGAAGCGGGTTAAGTCAAATTATTACTGATTAAAGTCACTCTACCGGAATTGACTTTTCCATTTCCAGCCCCTCTCCACACATAATAGAAAAAAGGGGTGAAGTTCACAATTTTAATAAAATTGATATTTAACATTTTTTGTTTTATAGTAGAGATGCTTATGAAATAAATATTTATAAATACATTTTCATTTTAATGATGCTTTAATTATAGTTTCATATATTCAATAAATGAATAAAACCGTCCAAAAGAACAAATTATATCTAATCATCTCCATTTGTCTTGTCTTATTATCCTCTATCACTGGAGCTGATTCATTCCCTTGTCAAAATAAAGAATTCCCGCATAAATCCATTATGGTCTCAGCATCCCAGGATGACCTTCTGGGAAGATATGAAAAAAGCAACAGAAAATTCATAAGAACTGAAATCGGAGACAAAATTGTATACCACCATCTCAGAAAAATCGATAAGGCTGTTGTGGAAAAAGACTTTATCGTTTATCAATTCAATAGATACACAAGAGAATTTATAAAAAAAATAGAAAACTGGAGAGAAGGATTGCCCGAACATATCAATATTTCTGTGAGCAAACAAGAAGCTGCGCTCAAAGCTAAAGGAGACATCCTCTCCACAAAATTGTATATCATATCACCTGAATCAGATATATTTCTTCTTGATCCTGTCCCTGAAAATCCATGTTGGATCATAAAGAGCATCAAGGATTCTCGTATGATTATCACAGTCATTGATGCTGTAAACGGAATCCTATTAGGATATGGGATTTCCCCTCCTTATGACAGTGTCTCCATGTCTGGACCTTATAAAAAAAATCCCTGTCGTGATTCCTGGACATCATGGTATGAAAGCGCTGAATTCTGGTTTAATAAAATGGGTTACCCTGCCCATGCCATTGAGTGGCCAACAAAAGCAGAAATAAGAAATTTTCTTCAGGATCCTCGGATTAAGCTCTTCTATGAAATAGCCCACGGCAGCAGCTCTCAATTTGGGGGAACCTGTCGAAACGGAAGAATTATTTTCACCACTGCTAAGGAAATTGAAAAATGGATCTCTTCCTATCCCAAAAAAGCATTTGTATTTATAGGCAGTTGCAAAGGAATGGATAAGATTGGTGACAATTCCTTATCCTATGAATTCAGAAAAGGATCTTCAGAAAACACCACAACCACCGGATATTGGGATATTAAAAGAGAGAAATGTGACAGTTGTTGGACAAATTCTGTTGACTGGCAGGAACAATTTTTCTTTTATATCTGTCATGGAAATTCTGTGAAAGAAGCCTTTGATTTATCTCTCGCTGATTATCCCATGTGTACGGACTGTGTCCGTTTTGCAGGGGACGAGGATTATATTATTGAAAAAAGGATATATGCTCCTCTTTTTGTTTCAGCCGAACAAGTGAAGAACCGCTCCCTGCTCCAGATGGAATACATCAATGTATTAAAATGGAAAGCCAATTCTTTGAATTATGAAGTCGACAACTACAGAATCTATGAAATCAAAGGAGACAGTTGGGATCTGATTGCGGATATCCCTCCTGATACTTTCAAATACCAGCACAGGAATGTTAAAGAAAACAAAAAATATTTATATGGACTGGTTGCGATTATATGCAACACAGAAAGTCCTGCGATTTATATAGAAATAAACAATTAGAAAAAAGCAAGGATCGGAGAGGGTAAAATGGGAAAAAAATTCTTTATATTTATATTTGCTATTATTTTAATCTTGTCTTTCTCTGCCACATGCAAAAAAAATAACGAAAAAAACACCAATCCTGATAAACCAAAAATAACAGTTGTCGGAGACCTCCATATAACTCATGTCACTCCAAAAGGGCAAACATCCGCCCCCCATGAAACAGAAACCATTGTTGTCATCTTTGACCAACCGATGGTCGCTTTGAAAGCCTACTCTGAACAAAACGCCAATTCTTTCTTTGAGATTTCACCTTCTCATTCCGGACGATTTCAATGGATGGGAACTAAAACCCTGACTTTTACACCGGATGACCGTTTTCCCTACTCCACGGAATTTAAAGTCACAATCCCTGCCGGAATCATATCCCTGAATGGATATTCCTTAAAAAACGATTATACCTGGACATTTTCTACTATGCGTCCGGAACTCAAGCGGCATTATCCTCGTAACAAACAAAAGTGGCTCGACCTTGATACCAGAATCATGCTCATTTTCAATCAGCCTGTCCAAAAGAAAAATTCTTCGGAATTCCTCAACTTAACCGAATTGACAGAAAGCAACAAAGAAAATCCCCTTGATTTCAAAATAAGTTATCCTTCCAAAAAACTAATAGAAGAAGAAAATATCAAAGCATTGAAAAAAGAAATCCTTATTTTAGAGCCAAAGGAAAAACTCAATCCAGAATGTCAATATATTGTAGAAATCAAAAAAGGATTTCCGGCAAAAGAAGGACCTTTGGGGAAAGAAAAAAGCAATCTGTTTGTGTTCGAAACCTATAATAAATTTATATACGCCGGTGTGTTTGAAATGAAAGATAGAAATCCTGATGACACGTTCAAGTTATATTTTTCCAATCCGGTGACTTATAAAAAACTTGTCAAACATATCCACTTTTCACCTGAGATTAAAATTCCTGAATATTATTTGAACCGGGAATACTCAAGGTCTACTCTGTACCTCTCTCTTCCCTTTGAACCGGAAACAGAATACTCAGTCCGGATCGACCCTGAACTCACTGATAAGTTTGGAAACAAGCTCAATAAAAAAATCAATATCCATTTCTCCACCACTTCTTATAAACCCTATGTCACCATGTCCACCCGTAACGGAATCATCGAATCATATGGAAATTTATTATATCCCATCTTTGTGATGAATACTTCCAGAGTATTTCTCCAAGGAGCCTTAGTTCAAAAGCAAGATATCATTCCTCTCCTTACATCCGAAAAAACATTCTGGTCCAGTAAGGAAATGATCAAGAAAAATTTCTTTCATATCCAGAAGTATTTAGAATTCGATGCTCCCAGAAATAAAAAGCATGTGCATTCTCTTAATTTAAAGCAAATTCTTAAAAAACAATCCGGTTTGGTTTTCCTTCAACTGGATACAAAACTAAAAGAAAAGTGGAGCCGCTTTCCAAAAGCTTTTCTCCAGGTTACCAATCTGGGAATAACAGCCAAATTTTCTAAGTACAATAATCTCGTGTGGGTCACTGAATTAAAGACAGGACTCCCTGTCAAGGACGCTGAGATTGAAATAAGGGATGATGCCAACAAAATTTTCTTTAAAGCTGTGACTGACAAAGAGGGTAAAGCCATAACTCCTGGATGGAAAGAGCTTGGAATCAAACCAAAACACAGCTGGAGGAAACCACGGCAATGGATTATCGCCAAAAAAGGAAATGATCTGGCTTTCACTTCTTCTGAATGGGGAACCGGCATATATCCTTACAGATTTGGCATTCAATACGATTGGAATCCGGAACCTCTCAAATACAAAGGTTATATTTTCTCCGAGAGGGGAATATACAGAGCCGGAGAAAAAGTTCATATAAAAGGAATCATAAGAAAAAGTGAAAAGGGGAAATGGATTATTCCGGATATAAGCTCCTTGACGTGTGAAGTATCTGATCCATTCGGAAAGAATATTTTTAAAGAAAATACCGAGCTCGACGATTTTGGTTCCTTTGATTTTTCCGTCATAACCGATGCCGAAGCCTCCCTCGGTTATTATAAAATAAAAGCCATTTTACCTCCTCCCTCAAAAAAAGAAAAAGGGAAGGCTTTTCATTCTTCTTTCAGAGTAGAAGCATTTCGCCCTGCTGAATTCGAAGTCCATCTCCATACCAAGAAGAACCAGTACACCTTTGGAGATAAATATGAAGCCCAAGTCAGAGCCAATTACCTGTATGGGGGTGCTATGGGACGGCAAAAAGTTTCCTGGCATCTTAGACTTAATAAATCTTCGTTTCAGCCTCCGGGACACAAAGGATATACTTTCGGAAGTCACTATTCCCTATGGGAAGATGAACAAATCAAGGAAAGCCGTCTACTTCATTCCGGAGAAACAACTCTGGATGAAAACGGAGAACTTCTGGTGGAAACAAATCTCATCCCTGAAAAAGAAAAAGATAGTGTTTCTGCTTCTCTTGAAGTCACCGTGCAAGGACCCAGTCGTCATTCCATTTCCAACCGGATTCATACCCTTGTCCATAGAGGAAAATATTATATCGGCGTCAAACCTGAAGAAACATTCCTGGCATCCGGGGATAAGCTTCCTGTTCATATCATCACAACGGATCCAGAAGGAACCATCTTAGGAAACAAAGAACTGGAATTGAAATTCATAAAACGGGAATGGCATTCAGTCAAAAAAGCAGGATTCGGGGGAAGATACAACTGGATCAGTGAAAAGAAAGATATTGAACTCAAAAAGCTCCAAATCGAAACTAAAAACACACCTCTTCAAGTTTCGTTCACTCCAGAAAAATCAGGATTGTATCTTATCCGTTGTATTGGAGAAGATGAACTGGGGAATGAAATCATCACAACCAGTCATTTTTACGTGACAGGTGGCGACTATGTCCCCTGGAAAAGAGAAGATGATGATTTTATAGAGCTTGTTCCGGACAAAGAAAACTATAAACCCGGAGACACAGCTCGAATTCTTGTGAAATCACCCTATGAGCACACCAAAGCTCTCCTGACTTTAGAAAGAGAAATGATTTTTGACCATAAAGTTCTTGATATGAAAGGAAGCGCCGAACATATCACAATACCAATCCTTCAGGATTATGTTCCTAATATTTTTGTATCTGTCATATTAGTAAAGGGTCGCACCTCCCTTGCATCTAACAAAAATGAACGAGATGCTGGAAAACCATCTTTCAAAATCGGATACGTTAATCTCAAAATCGATCCATCCAGCAAACGATTGGATATTGACATAAATAAAAACAAAGAAAAATACAAACCAGGAGAAGAAGTCAAGCTCGATCTCAAAGTAAAAAACTGGAAAGGAGAGGGAACCCGGGCAAGTGTTTCTCTCGCTGTGGTTGATCTGGGTGTGCTTAACCTTATTGGATACAAGACTCCCCATCCATTCAATCATTTCTACAGTCAGAAACCTCTGTCCGTTCAAACTTCGGAAACTCTCCAGCATATACTCGAACAAAGAGAATACGGAGAAAAAGGTGATGATGTCTCAGGAGGAGGAGGAGAAAAATCAATGAGCCCGCCCCCTTCTCTTTCCGAAATCGAACTCAGAGGAAATTTCAAATTCACAGCCTACTGGAATCCTTCTATCCTAACCGATGAACAAGGAAAAGCATCCATCTCCTTCACTCTCCCTGATAACCTCACCACTTTCCGGATAATGGCTGTGGCTCAAACTAAAACCTCACTCTTCGGCAGGACACAGACAACGTTTAAAGTCGCCAAACCCGTTCTTCTTCAGCCGGCTCTCCCCCGTTTCGCACGCCTGGGCGATCAATTTAAAGCCGGAGTGGTGATTCACAACCACACCGATAAAAAAGAAAAGGTTGTTTTAAACTGTAACGCCAAAGGAATTGTTATGACCGATCAAGACAGCACCAGAGAATTTGACCTGTCTCCTGAAGAGGGGAAAGAAATCCTTTATTCATTTGAAGTGGAAAATGAAGGAGAAGCGATCATAGCATTCAGAGCCCGCATGGGAGAAGAAACCGATGGTATCGAGATAACATTTCCTTTAAAAAAACCGCGTCCCGCAGAAACAGTGGCTTTGTTTGACAGAACAGAAAAAAATAAAAAAGAAAAGATTCAGATTCCTGAAAATATTTATAAATCATTAAGTTCTATTGAATTCACAGCTTCCTGCTCTGCTCTCACTGGATTGAAGGGAAGCGTGGATTATCTCACAAGCTATCCTTATCTCTGTTTGGAACAGCGTCTGTCTTCCATCCTGCCTTATCTCATAGCTCCAGACATTATCGAAGACTTTAAACTCAGCCAACTCAATAAAAAAGAGATTCAAAAATACGTTCGTAAAAACATCAAAGAAATCGACGATTATCAAAAACAAAACGGTGGTTTTTCACTATGGCCGGATTCGAGATATGATTCTCCGTTCCTTTCCTGCTATACCATGTTTGCCTTAACAGAAGCTAAAAACCTGGGTTATCAAGTCAACAACCAAATAATCGAAATGGGAAAGGAATATCTTAAAAAAATAATCCGGGGCAAATTGGAAAAAGACAAGTATCCTTACAGCACCCGCATCTGGAATACCACCCAGGCTTTCGCCTTGTACAATCTGGCTCTTCTCAATCAGCCTGAACCTTCCTATGCTGAAAAACTTTTTCAAAACAGGGATAAACTGTCATTATTTGGTAAAACATTGCTTTTGAAAACATTGAATCAAGGCAAAGGCTCTCTTCAGTCTCAAACTACCCTGCTTCAGGAACTGATGAATAAAATCAAAGTCACACCGTCCAAAGCCCACTTCGAAGATGATGAAGGAAGACAAGGAGGATGGATCTATTCATCCAACGCTCGCACATCGGCTTTTATTCTTCAGAGTATCATCGAAATTGGTTTTGACCACCCGCTGATTCCTGATATGGCACGCTGGTTGATAGAAAAAAGAAAAGCAGGGCACTGGTCAACAACCCAGGAAAACTTTTTTGTGTTTTATGCCCTTAATGAATTTTATAGCAAATATGAAAGCATTCAACCTGATTTCAAAATTGAAGTATCCCTGGTGAATCATTTGCTCCTTAAAGACATATTCAAACAAAGAACCAAATCAGTCCGTAAACAAATTTCTCTAGCTGAATTTACTGAAGGAAAAACAGTTCCTTTAAAGATAAAAAAGAAAGGAGACGGAACACTTTACTATGGGATAAGTATGAATTACACTCCCAAAGAAAAGCTCAAAGCAAGAGATGCAGGATTTGCCGTGTTCAAAGAAATTCGTCCGTTAGAAGGAGAACCCGGCGAAGATACCAAAGCAGGATCCCTGGTGGTAGTGACATTAAAAATAGCTGTTCCCCGGGAAAGTCTTTTTGTCATGGTCAACGATCCCCTACCAGCAGGCTTTGAAGCGGTCAATCCCACTTTTATCACCGAAAGCACTGAGAAACAGAGACAAATGGCTCAACTCTATAAGGATAAAAGACACAGGTGGTGGTTTGGCTTCAACCATATTGAAATGCATGATGACAAAGTTCTTCTCTTCGCTAACTACTTGACTCCCGGAATCCATACTCACCGCTATCTGGCAAGAGCCATCACCTACGGAACTTTCCATACTCCAGGAACTCATGTGGAAGAGATGTATTCTCCGGAAGTCTTTGGGAGGAGCTCTGAACGGACAGTGGAAATAAAAGAATAAAATGATAAAGAAAATAATCGTTGTGTTCATTCTTATGATCCCTCTTATTTCTCTTTCTTCCATTTATATCCCTTTTCCCAAGAATAAACTGGAACCGACCGAAGTTGTATCCTTCGGCATTTATGACCGGAATAACATTTTGCTCAGAGAAGTCCTGTCAGCCAAAGGAGGATACTGCAGCTGGAAAGATATCAAAGACCTCTCACCTCCCATTATGAACGCATACCTTACTGCCGAAGACCGATATTTTTTTATTCACAACGGAATCAACCTCTTTTCCATCGGACGGGCTTTGATTCAGAACATAAAGGGAAAACAGATTATCTCAGGCGCTTCCACAATAACCCAGCAATTGGTGAGAAATATTTATCATGGAAAAAGAAATATTTTTTCCAAAGCCCATGAAGCCTGGCTGGCTCTCCGTCTGGAACGGACTCTTTCTAAAAAAGAAATTTTTCTCCAATATATAAATCGAATTTGTTTCGGAAACCAGGTTTACGGTATTGAAGCCGCTTCTCTTCTTTATTTCAACAAATCCTCTTCTGACTTAAGTCTTGCCGAAAGTGCCTTTCTTGCTGGAATCCCTCGATCTCCAGCAAAACTCAACCCTTACTCCTCTATAAATAAAGCCAAAGCGAGGCAGAAAAATCTTCTCAAAAAAATGCATCGGCTGGGATTGATCCAGGATGATGAATTCGAACGAGCGCTGACAGAAGAGCTCAATATCATACCTCCCAAAGTCAATTTTCGTGCTCCTCATTTCTGTCAGTTCATTCTGAATCAATCTTCCTCTCTTCCTCTTGACAATTTAAGCTCCATTCATACGACCCTGGATATCCGGCTCCAGGAAAAAGTGAAAGCGCTTGCGCAAAATCATATAAAACTTCTTGAGGATAAGGCTATTTCCAATGGTGCGGTTGTGGTCATCAAAAATGATACCGGAGAAATTCTGTGTATGCTCGGGTCGAAAAACTTCTTCGAACCCGTCAACGATGGCCAAGTTAACGGAGCCCTTTCCTTACGGCAGCCCGGATCGACCTTAAAACCTTTCACCTATGCCCTGGCTTTGGAAAAAGGAATGACAGCAGCCCATGTCATAGAAGATAGTGAATTTCAATTATTCACTCCTCAAGGACCTTACCGACCCAGAAACTATGATAAAAGGTATCATGGACCAATCCGATTGAGAAGCGCTCTTGCTTGTTCTTACAACATTCCTGCTGTTTTCCTCCTCCATGAACTGGGCACAGATCTTCTTTATCAACGATTGAAAACAGCCGGATTCACCAGTCTTGACAAAAGTCCCAATTATTACGGAGTCGGTTTGACCCTTGGAAACGGAGAAGTCACCCTTCTGGAGCTCGTCCAGGGATATTCGGCTTTTTCCAACAGAGGAGTTTTTAAAAAGGCTCACTACATCGATTTCCTCCAGGATGCCAACCAGAACCCTTTGTATCCAAACAACCATTCTGAATCCAAAATCATTTTTTCTACCCAAGTTTCTTATATCATCACTCATATCCTTTCAGAAAATGATTCCCGCATCCCCGCTTTCGGATACAACTCTCCTTTGAATCTGCCTTTTCCCTGTGCCGTAAAGACGGGGACGTCCAAAGACTTCAGAGATAACTGGACCATAGGGTACACACCAAGATATACCGTTGGAGTATGGGTCGGGAATTTCGACGGAACCCCCATGCATAATGTATCCGGAATAACAGGATGCGGCCCTCTATTTAAAGATATCATGCTGCTTCTTGAAAAGGATAAAAACAATTTGACATTCAAAGAGCCGGATGAAATTGTGATAAAACACATCTGTCCTTTATCAGGAAAATTAGCAAGCCCCAAATGTCCGGGACAAATGGAAGAAGTGTTTATTCAAGGAACCGAACCAGATACCTATTGTCCCTTGGACCACCTTCCTCAAAAAAGCCATTCTGTGCCTTTTTATGAAACCGAATCTTCCCCGGAACCGATGAGGATTTCTTTTCCTGTCAATGGAGATGTATTTAAAGTGGATCCTGTCCTGAGAAAAGAATTCCAGATTATCCGGTTAAGAGCTCACATCTCCAGAGATATGGAAGTCGACTCCATCGAATGGTGGTTGAATGATAAAAAAATCGGAATATCCTCTTTTCCCTTTATATATTCCTGGAATTTAAAGCCAGGATCCTATAAGGTGAAAGTCAAAACAAAACGGGGAGAAAAAATAATGGAAAGCTCACCAGTCGCTTTTACAGTTTTATCCCCATTATAAAGGAGAATTTATATGAAAAGAAGAGGAGTTCTCTTTATTCTGGGAAGTTTTGCTCTTGTGGGCAAAAATCTATTTTCAAAAGAAAAAAGGAGTTATTCAATGAAAAAAGAAGTTAAAACCAAAAATGCTCCAGAAGCCATTGGACCTTATTCTCAGGCAATTCGATCCAACGGATTTGTCTTTGTATCCGGACAGATTGCCATAGATCCGTCAACTGGAGAATTAAACCAGGGCAAGATTGAAGAACAAACAAAGCAGGTTCTATCCAATCTGAAAGCGGTGCTGGAAGCTGCGGAAAGCTCCCTGGATAAAGTGGTGAAATGCACTGTATTCCTTAAAGATATGAACGATTACGCCAGCATGAACAAAGTCTATGGACAGTTTTTTAATTCTCCCTATCCGGCAAGAGCCGCTGTCCAGGTTGCCCGCCTCCCCAAAGATGTCAAAGTGGAAATCGAAGCCATTGCACTCTGTTCATAGATTGTTTTCATCTTCAATTCTGTCAGGGGATCAAATCAACCAAAAACATGAAGGAGAGAAGATGCAGATACGAAAATATCTTCTTTTAATTTTTCTTTCTGTGTTTCTATTTAGCCTCACTCAACCAGGATTAGGCGAGGACAAAAAGAAAAAAAAGAAAAAAGACAAGCAAATCAGCACAGTTGTCCTTCCCGTTATTTTCTATATGCCTGAAACACGATGGGGGCTCGGCGGAGGAGGGCAGTTCACCTACCGCTCCAAAAACGCTCCCAAGGAATCTCGGCCATCGTCTCTTTTATTTCAGGTGTATTACACTCAGAACAAGCAGTACGGTATTGATCTCACTCCGGAAATCTATCTCAAAAAGGAAGCATACCTCATTAGGGGATTTTTCAAGATAAGCAAGTTTCCTGATAAATTCTGGGGGATTGGAAACGATACGCCGGATCTGGAAGAAGGATTGGAAGACGCCGATTATCTAAACTACACTCCCCAAATGTTCAATTTTGATCTGAGTGTCCAGAGGCGGATTCTCAAAGAAGAAAGACTCTATGCGGGACTCCAATACAAATATGAGTACTTAGAAATCAAGGATTGGGCTCCTTTGGGCTTGCTTGCCTCCGGTGAAATCACAGGAAGCCGGGGCGGAAAATTATCCTCTCTGGGTTTTCTCTTGAACTGGGATACCAGAGACAACATTTTTTTTCCGCTCACCGGAAATTATTTTATGATATCCGCTGATTTTTATTCTTCAACCGTCGGCAGTGAATTCGATTTCACCACTTTTAAGATAGACCTCCGGAAGTATTTCAAAATATCGACTTCCGATGTTTTCGCTGTGCAGGCTCTTCTCTGGAATGTATCTGGAGAGCCAACCTTTCGCCATATGGCTGAGATCGGAGGAGATAGCATCATGCGCGGTTATTATCAAGGGCGATATCGGGATCATTCCATGTTTGCTCTGCAAGCCGAATATAGAATGAACATTTGGAAGTTCATTGGCATGGTCGGTTTCGTCGGAGTTTCCAATGTTGCGGACAGGATCGGAAATCTGGGATTTAAAAATCTTAAGTATTCGGTGGGTTTGGGGCTCCGCTTTTGCGTTGTTCCCAAGGAAGGAACCAACCTCCGGGTGGATTACGGTTTAGGCAAAGGGACATCCGGCACCTATATCACAGCCAATGAAGCATTTTAGCTATTTAAACCAGAATAAAGTCTAATTTATACCGGTGGGAATCCGGTCAATAATTAACCTCAGGAGTTCCCCCAAAAATTGATCAAGTCTTAACGTAACGTATTTATAATCATTAAGTTAATCAAATCTTAAAGTGGAAAACCAATTTTTGGGGGCACCTTTTCAAGCCCCCTTCCCCCCAAATGAAGCTTCCCCCATTTTTTTCTTCATAAACTGGGAAATAAGAATTGAAGGAAAGTTCAGGAGTAAAAGATGAGAGGATCAGGTTATATGGGTGAGAAAACCGTTTGAAGGCCGAGCGGGCATGGTTCCTCGAAGAGGAGAGCGAGGCCTGAAATCGAGCTGGATTTTCATCGCTGGTGAAAATCCTGCGTGTTTTTGAACCCATTAACCTGATCCATTTCATTATTATTATTTTATAAAGAAAAAAATGGGGGAACTTCAAATAATTAACCTTTCTTGAATCAACCGTTCCAAATATATTATAATAATAACGCAATGCCAATATACGAATATATCTGTAAAAAATGCGGGAAACACTTCGAATGCCTGGTTTCAATCGGAAATGAAAACATAGTTTCATGCACTCACTGTAACAGCAAGGATATCCAGAAAAAGTTTTCTTCTTTTGGTATCGGAGGCAAAAACAGCCGTATAAACCAAACCTCCAGCAGCTGCACAACCTGTTCCTCCAATTCCTGCAGCACGTGTAGATAGATTAACATATCCTCCCATTCAATTTTTATGTTTGATTTCCTTTCATAGTTCAATATAATCATATATTTAATAAACATATTTTGATCCAAAAACGCTGATAAGAGCATAAAATGAAATCAGCTTTTCCAGATTGATGAATAAAGAAATAAGAATCGGGGTGGATACAGGGGGAACCTTTACTGACTTTGTGATAGTCAAAAAGGGAAACGTCGAAATAGAAAAAATCAAATCCACTCCTCTCAATCCTTCTCAAGCCATAATGGAAGGAATCAAAAAATTCCTTGCTAAAGATATGTCGTTAACAATCGTTCATGGAACCACGATTGCCACCAATACTCTTCTAGAAAGGAAAGGAGGAAGGACTGCTCTGATCACCACCAAAGGCTTTGAAGACATTCTGCACATTGGCCGGCAGACAAGACAGAATTTATACAGCCTCAGAGGGGAAAAAAGAATTCCCCTTGTTCCCTCTCATCTCTGCTTTGGAGTTGATGAAAGGACTTTAAGTACAGGCGCAGTGGAAATAAAAATAAACCCTTCAGAGATCAAAGAGATTCTGGATCATTTCAAATCCAAAAAAGTTGAAGCGGTTGCTGTTTCTTTACTTCATTCCTATGTGAATCCAACCAATGAAAATATGGTCAACAGCGTTTTAAAAAACCAAAATTATTTTCTCTCCATTTCAAGCAGTATTCTCCCTGAATACCGTGAATTTGAACGAACAGCCACAACCGCCGTTAATGCCTACATTATGCCTGTGATCCATAGATATTTAACCGATCTGGAAACAAAACTCCATAATGTCGAACTCCGCGTGATGCAGTCCAATGAAGGATATATTTCTACACAAAAGGCAAAAAAAGAACCTATAAGAACAGCGCTTTCCGGTCCGGCAGCAGGAGTGGTTGGATCTCACAAACTGGCTCGATCAGCAGGATACAAACACATCATCACATTTGATATGGGCGGAACTTCATGTGATGTCTCACTCATAAACGGTCAGATCCGGAGAACCAGTGAGAGTCAAATCGGTCATTTCCCGGTACGGCTTCCGATCATTGATATTCACACGGTGGGAGCAGGAGGAGGTTCCATAGCTAAAATTGACAAAGGAGGCTCTCTTAGGGTTGGTCCTGAAAGCGCCGGTGCAAATCCCGGTCCTGCCTGTTATGGTCTCGGTCAATTCCCCACTATAACGGATGCCAATCTGGTTTTGGGGAGGTTGATCCCTGATTTTTTCCTTGGCGGCAGAATGAAACTGGACGTCGAACAAAGCCACAAAGTCATACATAAACTGGCAACCAAAATAAAAAAGTCTCTCATTGAAACAGCAGAAGGCATCATAGAGATTGCCAACTCCAATATGGAAAAAGCCATTCGAGTGATATCCATTGAAAAGGGATTTGACACCAGAAACTTTTCTCTTTTTTCCTTTGGGGGAGCAGGCGGATTGCATGCCGCAGACATTTCCTTGAATCTAAAAATGCCCCGTGTGATTGTCCCTAAAAACGCAGGGGTGCTTTCTGCTCTGGGATTGCTTCAAGCGGATTATACAAAAGACTATTCAAAATCCGTTCTAACAAAAATCAAAGACATCTCACAAAAGGACCTAGCAAGAGAATTTAAAAATTTGGAAAACAAAAGTCGTTTAGAACTGAAGGAAGATAATTTTAAAAAAGAAGATATGAGTCTTTCTTATTTTCTTGATTTAAGGTATTCCGGACAATCCTACGAAATAACTGTTCCTTATAGCAAAAATCATTCTTCCCTTCCCGCTCTTGAAGATACCTTTCACCAAAAGCATGAAAAAATCTATTCTTATCACCATCCTCAAAAATCTGTAGAAATTGTGAACATCAGAGTGAAAGCAATTGGAAAAAGTAAAAAAATCAGGATAAAAAAATTCTCTGGACAAGGAAAAAATCCAGCCGGGGCTCTTATAAGAAAACAATCTGTTTATTATAAAGGAAAAAGATTCGAGGCATCGATTTTTAACAGAGCTTTACTGAAACCGGAAAACGAATTGAAGGGGCCTTCCATTATTGTTGATTTTGAGTCAACAACCTTTCTACCTCCCCTGTTTTCACTAAAGGTCGATCCCTATTTGAATCTGATTATGGAAAAAGTGTAGTGGCATTATGAAAAATTTTGATCCGATTGAACTGGAAATATTCAAAAATCTTTTCATCTCGATTTCAGAAGAAATGGGAGCTGTTCTGAACCGCACCGCTTTTTCTCCAAATATCAAAGAAAGAAAAGACTTCTCCTGTGCGCTGTTCAATAAAGAAGGAGAGACATTCGCTCAGGGATCGTTCATTCCGGTTCATCTTGGAGCCATGCCTCTTTCCGTTCAGGCTGCTTTAAAAAAATGTGCTTTTAAAGAGGAAGATCTCGTCATCCTCAATGATCCCTTCAAAGGAGGCACCCATCTCCCTGACATCACCTGTATTTCTCCTGTTTTTTTCAACAAAAAGCTTTCCTTCTTTGTTGCCACTCGGGCTCATCACTCTGACGTGGGAGGAATGACTCCGGGCTCTATGCCTCTGGCAACAGAAATTTTTCAAGAAGGACTCATCATTCCACCCTTAAAAATAATCAAAAAAGGCAAAATACAGGAAGACATTCTAGAGCTCATCCTTTCCAACGTAAGAACTCCTGAGGAAAGAAAAGGAGACCTGTTCGCCCAAATCGCAGCCAACGAGAAAGGAAAACAAAGGTTGAAAGACATTGTTAAAAAACATGGTTTTTCAATAATCCATCGTTATTCCTCTATTATTCAGAACTATACAGAGAAAATATTAAGAGAAACCATTAAAAAATTCCCGGATGGAACTTACAGTTTTGAGGATTTTCTGGATAACGACGGGATCACAAATAAACCAATCAATATTAATGTCCGAATAACAATAAATAAAGATGAAGCCTTTATCGATTTCAGCTCTTCCTCTTCTCAAGTTGAAGGCAGTGTGAACGCCAACTTTGCCATCACCTTCTCTGCTGTTCTTTATGTATTCCGCTGCCTTATTGAAGAAGATATCCCTTTCAACACAGGATTGATGAGACCTTTGGCAATCAAAGCTCCTTCCGGATCAATCGTTAATGCCACCCATCCAGCAGCTATGGCTGGAGGAAATGTTGAAACATCACAAAGAATTGTTGATGTGCTTCTCGGTGCTTTATCACAAGCGGCTCCTGATAAAATCCCTGCTGCAAGCTCAGGCACAATGAATAATGTGACCTTTGGAGGATATGATCCGGAAAGGAAAACACATTTCGCTTATTATGAAACCATAGGCGGAGGCATGGGCGCCCATTTCTATTCACCCGGCTTAAGTGGAGTCCACACAAACATGACCAATTCCCTCAATACCCCTGTGGAAGCTCTTGAACATTATCTTCCTATTAAGATCAAAAAATACCGCCTCCGATCCCATTCTGGAGGAACAGGAAAGCACAAAGGCGGAGAAGGGATTATCCGTGAATATGAATTTCTCACTCCTTCTCAAATCACCCTTATTTCCGAAAGACGGGAATTTTGCCCTTACGGACTCTTTGGAGGTCAAAAAGGCAAAAAAGGGAAAAATATTCTTTTTACCAAAGAAGGGAAAAAAATAACTCTCAATTCAAAAACCAATCTCAAAGTGAATAAAGGAGATGTGCTTCATATAGAAACACCGGGAGGAGGTGGATATGGCAGGAAAAAGTAAAAAAATATCTTTTGGCCCCGGTTTTTTGGTCACAGCTGCTTTCATCGGTCCTGGAACCGTCACCACTTGTTCCATAGCCGGAGCTAATTTCGGCTATGCCCTTATATTCATCATTGGGTTCGCCACCGTGGTCACTCTGATTTTACAATGGATGACAGGAAGACTTTCCATTGTTTCCAAACTCGACCTGGGAGAAGCATTGAGAAAACTCCCCCGGAACACTTTGACAAAGATTCTATTTATCGTGCTTATTTTTTCTTCAATCACATTCGGATGTGCGGCTTACGAGTCAGGAAATATTATAGGAGGTGCTCTGGGGCTTGAAATGATAACTGACTTCCCAAGAAAATACTGGGTGGGACTCATATCGATCCTGGCTATCCTTATTTTGAGCACCCGGAAGTACAAATTCGTCGAAAAGTTTCTTGTTTTTCTGGTTTTTATTATGAGCCTTTCTTTTCTTATAACCCTTGTCATTATAAAACCTGACCTTTCTCAGGTGGTTAAAGGATTCATCCCTTCTTTTCCCAAAAATTCTCTCTATATTGTCCTTGCCCTTATAGGAACTACGGTCGTTCCTTACAACCTTTTTCTTCATTCTTCTGCGGTCAAAGAAAAGTGGAAATCGATTGCAGACCTTAAAAAGGTCAATAAAGATCTTATATACGCCTTATTCCTGGGTGGCTTTATTTCCGCTTCGATCATAATCACTTCTGCGGTTGCTTTTTTTTACAAAGGAATTCCTCTCAAAGAAGGGGCTCAATTGGCTTACCAGCTTAAACCTCTGTTCGGAGATCTTGCTACTTTCTTCTTTGGAGCCGGATTCTTTGCAGCGGGCTTAAGTTCAGCGATCACAGCTCCCTACGCCGCCTCATTCGCTTCTTCCGGTATTCTGGGATGGAAAAATAAACGCAATTCGCCTGGATTCACACTCGTCTGGCTGGCTGTCATCCTGACTGGATTCACAGTCTCCTGCTTTAAGGTCAACGCTCTGGCAATTATTGTATTCGCTCAAGTTGCCAACGGATTGGTTCTTCCCATTGCTTCTATATTTCTCCTCATTGTACTGAACAATAGGGAGAGAATGGGAAAATACATGAATAGCCCCATCCAAAATATACTAGGAATTGCCATCGTCATTATTGTGACTATTATCGGATTATGGAACATACTAAAATTTTTCATAAAATAAAATGATCCATTTTAACTTTAAAAAAGAAGTCCTGGATGCTGATCAAAGAATCAGGAATCACATCAGACAAACCCCCTTAGAATATTCTTTTTATCTCAGCAGGCTGGGAAGCTGCCATGTCTACCTTAAATTAGAAATTATGCAGATAACCAATTCTTTCAAACTGCGGGGAGCCATGAGCAAACTGTATTCATTGGAGAAAAGAGAACTGGAACAAGGAGTGGTTACGGCTTCTTCCGGAAATCACGGAATTGCCTTTGCCTATGTGGTCAAAAATCTGGGATGCCAAGGAACGGTTTATTTACCAAAAAACACCTCATCCTCTAAAATCGAAGCCCTGAAGTATTATGACGTGGAATTAAAATATTACGGTTATGACTGTGTTCAAACAGAAGCTTTTGCTAAAAAAACCGCAGCCAAGAATAATCAGCCATACATATCTCCTTACAACGACCAAAAGGTCATTGGAGGCCAGGGAACCATTGCACTTGAACTAACCAAACAACTCAATTCTATTGATGCTGTACTGGTTCCAGTGGGTGGAGGTGGGCTGATCTCGGGGATATCAGGTTTTTTAAAATCAAAAAATCCAAATATAAAAATAATTGGCTGCCAGCCACAGAACTCAGCCGTTATGTACGAATCCATAAAAGCCGGCCAGATCATGGATATCCAGTCCATTCCCACAATCTCCGGGGGAACCGCAGGAGGAATCGAACCAGGAGCGGTGACATTTGACATCTGTAAAAAACACACGGATGATTTCATCCTTGTTTCTGAAGAAAAAATCAAAAAAGCGATTCGCACCATTGCGGAAAAACATTTTTACCTTCTTGAAGGGGCTGGAGCGCTATCAGTGGCTTCATTTATCAAACACAAACAAAAATTTGCCAACCAAACAGTTGTTCTCATTCTCAGTGGAGCACGAGTCAGCCTTAAAGACCTCAAAAATATTCTATAAACACTGTTCTTAATTGACTAAATTAACCCAACAAACGCAATCAACGCAGATAACGCAATAAACTCATCTCGCTCGTTTCGCTTCTTAAAATAGGGTAAATGGGTAAAGTGTCCCCTTTTTTTATTTGTAAAATTTTTGTATACAGGAAGCAATATAATCCTGTTGTTCTTTGGATAATTCCGGATAAACCGGCAGTGCCAGCACTTCTGTGGAGGCTTTTTCTGATACAGGAAAAGCTCCTTTTTTGTACCCCAGGTATTCAAAACATTTCTGCAGGTGAAGTGGCACCGGATAATAAATAGCTGTCCCGATTCCTTTTTCTTTCAAATATTTTTGAAGCTCATCCCTTTTTTTAACTCTGATCACAAACTGGTTGTATATATGATAATTTTTCACTCCTTTATCCGAATAGGAAGCCACAGGAGTATGAACCCAACCGTTTTCCGCTAATCCCAAATCTCTAAATATCTGACAATAGTATTGTGCGTTTTCTCTTCTTTTTTGATGCCAATCTTCCAAATACTGAAGTTTGACTCTAAGAATAGCGGCTTGAATGGAATCCAGGCGAAAATTGCCCCCAATCAGGTCATGAAAATATTTGTTTTGAGCGCCGTGAACGCGAAGTAATTTCAATTTATGAAACAGCTCCTGGTTATTAGTCAGGATCATCCCCCCGTCTCCATATCCACCCAGGTTTTTGGATGGAAAAAATGATAAGATACCGACGTCTCCCATAGTGCATGCTTTTTTTACTCCCTTTGCCGAAGGGTACTCGGCTCCAACGGCTTGGGCTCCATCCTCAATAATAAAAATATTATGATTTTTTATCACTTCTAACACTGAATCCATGTCCACACACTGTCCATAGAGATGAATCGGAATAACAGCCTTCATTTTTGAAGATGATTTATTCTCTCCTCTGGACTCGATAACCTCCTTTAATTTTTCCGGGTCCATGTTATAGGTTTCCCTCTCAATATCGCAAAATACGGGTTTGGCTCCCAGTCTTGCAACAGCACCGGCGGTGGCAAAAAAAGTAAAGGGGGTAGTGATCACCTCATCCCCCGGTCCAATTTGAAGCATCATCAGTGAACAAATCAAAGCATCTGATCCTGAGGAAACTCCCACCGCATATTTTGCACTTGAATATTCAGCCATTTCTTTTTCAAAATTCTGGACTTCAGAACCGAGTATAAAACTCTGGGATTCAATCACCTCATTAATTTTCCTATTGATTTCCTCTTTGATTGCTTGATACTGAGCTTTCAAATCTAAAAGCGGGACGTTCATAGATTTCTTCCTTTCAATGTCATAATTTCTTTTTTAATTTTCTCTTTTCTATCCATAAATGAGCCTGATAAGAAACATAATTGAGTAATATCAATACTCTTTCTTTTTCTCCAACTTCCTGTTTAAAAATCCCCTTTATTCCTTTAAATGGACCTTCCACCACTTCGATATCATCTCCGACTTTGGGTTCTTCTCCATATTTTTCCAGTTCGACAAGACCATTGATTTCCCTGCTTTTGATACTTAAAATAATCTGTTCAGGAATGGGAATGGGTTCACTTTGTGTCCCTACTACTCTCTTTACTCCCCGGGTGTAACGAACCATTTGATATTGAGAAGGATAATCAAAATAGATAAACTCATATCCCGGAAAAAAAGGCTTTATAACAGAATCAGAAAGATATTTAGGATTATAAACTTCAAATCCTCCATTGATGAATAATTTTTCAACTTGATTTTCTTTTTTGGGCTTTGTATTCAGAATAAACCAGTCTTTCATTGTTCAAACTTCATTTTTTTTTAATAAATCAAAACAGAAATAAAACTCAGGACGCCTGTCATTCAAAAAGAATCTCTTAGCTGGAGAGGATTTGATTTTATCAAAATCACAATCAGCATACAGGATGCAATCTTTTTTTCCGGAAGCCTGAGCCATAATCTGGCCAAAGGGATCAACAACAAAAGAGCGGCCTGCAAAATGAACCACTTCTTCTTTTCCCACTCTGTTAACCAGAGCTGCAAAGTATCCATTTTGAAAAGCAGCAATCTGCAATTCCGATTCAAAAATTCCAGGTGCCCATTCATTCACAGCTCCAGCTTGAGGAACAACTACAATTTCAGCTCCTTGAAGAGATAGATTTCTCATGTATTCAGGAAAATGACGATCATAACATATTGCCACTCCTATTTTTCCTTTTGAAGTTTCAAAAACAAAATCTGATCTGTCTCCAGGACTATAATACCCTTTTTCATGGAATCCAGGTCCTTCCATAACATGAACCATCCTCACAGTGCCGAGAATTTCTCCGTTGGTATCAATAACAGGAGAAGAATCATAAGTCTTTGCTCCTTCTTTCTCAAAAATATTCAAAATGACCACAACTTCATATTCCTTTGCTAAATCACAAAATTTTTTAGTGACAGGCCCTGGAATGGTTTCGGCATAGGATAGAGATTCCGAACTTGCAGGAATCTGTGGTAAAAAAGGAAGAAAAGCCAATTCTGCAAATGCAATTAGATCTGCTCCTGATTTTGCCGCTTCATGAAATGATTCGATCCCTTTTCTTAAATTTTGTTCATAATCTGAAGTGGCTTTTTGTTGAATAAGTGCTATTTTCATTTGATAGGATTTCTTCTAAAATCTCATTTATTTTTTTTGAATACCTCATAAGCATCCTGCGGAGAAAGGTTTTGGTGAACCACAGCCCTTATGGCTTTGATCATGGCAACGGGATGAGGAGACTGCCATATATTTCTCCCCATATCAACTCCCACCGCTCCTTTTTTGACCGCATCACTAGCCATTTTCAACGCATCCAGCTCTGTATCCAGTTTGGGCCCTCCTGCTATCACCACCGGAACAGGACAGCTCTCTGTTACTTTTTCAAACTCATCGCAGTAATATGTTTTGACAAATGAAGCCCCGAATTCAGCGGCGATTCTGCAACAAAGAGAAATATATCTCTGGTCTCTTTTTTCAAGTTCCTTTCCCACCGCTGTCACTGCAAGGACAGGAATGCCAAATGATTGCGCTCCATCGACAAGAGAGGCAAGGTTCACCAAGGTCTGTTTTTCATGCTCTGTCCCCACAAATATAGAAAGAGCGACAGCCGAGGCATTCAAACGGACAGCATCTTCCATAGAGGTGGTGATTTCTTCATTTGCTAGATTTTTCCCTATAATACTGGAACCACCGGAGACTCTCAGAACAAAGGGAATAAATGTTTCCGGATGGATGGAATTTCTCAGAATTCCTCTAGTCAGCATCAAGGCATCCGCTAACGGTATTAAGGGCTCAACAGTATTCCACACATTTTCAAGCTTTGTTATGGGCCCCAGAAAATACCCATGGTCGACTGCAAGCATGACGGTATGGCCGGTATCCGGTTTGATTATCCGGGAAAGTCGGTTTTTCATTCCAAAATCCATTATATTCCTCCTGTCATTTAAAGATTGATCATGACTTTCATTGAATCACCTGCTCTTTCTACGATTTTAAATCCTTCTCCTGTTTTTTTCAAAGGAAATCTATGGGATATCATATCTCTCACCTTTATTCCGGAAGTTCTTAGAATTTCCAAAGCAAGCCAGGAATCATATGGAGCAGCTCCATAGGATGTTGTCAGGGTGATATCATTTCTAAAAAAAAGATCATTTATCGAAAAAGAAACCTTGACTCCGGGATCGGTCGGAGCAAAAAACAAAATCAATCCTCCTCTTTCTACAAATTCCATAGCAGAATTCTGAGCCATTTTAGCTCCTGTGCATACTAAAATCACATCAGCCATTCTCCCTTTGTTCAAATTCGAAAGATACTCTTTTATATTAGCTGTGGGCTTCACCGCTTCATCAGCTCCGAATTTTTTGGCAGCCTTCAGACGGAAAGGAACGGGATCCACAGCCAATATCTTTCCTGCTCCAGATAAACGGGCTAATAAAATGTTTAAAAGTCCGGCAACACCGCATCCAAAGACAAGCACACTCTGTCCAGGGGATAACCCAGCAATTCTTTGAGCTCTCACCACACAACCCAACGGCTCATGAAAGGTGGCTTCTTCATAAGAGAGTTCATCCGGAATAAAAAAGACTCCCCTATCCACATTAAGAGAGGGAATTCTTACATATTCTGAAAATCCTCCTGGATCAAAATTTGTCCTTCTTAACATGTCACAAGCTGTATGATGTCCTTTCAAACAATAATAACATGTATTGCAAGGAACATGGTGAGCAGCCACTATCCGGTCTCCCTTTTTGTATTTGCTAACGCCTTCTCCCACTTCCACGACCTCTCCTGCCACTTCATGTCCCAGAACAAGGGGGGCTTTTTTGACTCTGTACCACTCCAGAACATCACTACCGCATATTCCACTGGCTTCGATTTTCATCAATAGTTCTCCGGAACCAATCCGGGGAACTGGAAGTTCCTTTATTCTGATATCGTTATTTTTATAATAAACGGCTGCACGCATTCTATATTTCCTTAAATTCTTTTTCGTTTTACTATTTGTATAAAGGTTACTGTCAAAAGTCAAGATGTTTGGGAGTTGAAGTTCCGAAATTTTTAAATTTCTCTTAAAAATATCGAAGGCGGTTAAGATTGAGGGGGCCTGTCACGGCTTTTCCCCATACTCGCTGTCGCTTCGTATGGGGAACCCCTTCGCCGCGTCACTCCTTTATAGCTAATGAATGACCTTTCTTCTTAGGATATTCTGAAATTTCAACGCGAAATTAAAAAATTCCAGGCGCACTTCAAGGTGAAAAAGGGGCAGTGGAGCTAATTTGTCAGCCCGTGGATTTTCCCATCCTATGGGGCAGTTCAATCCACCGTGCTTTATTAATTTTAATTTAATAAATTTATCTTCCCTTATCTAATTTTCCAATTAGATTATAAGATTTGATTTTCAAATTGACCTAAAAAAGGACTGTTTGGGAAACGGTCGCTATAATCCTTTCCCTTTTGGAAAAAAAACAAAAGAGAGATAATGGGATGATTTAAGCGTGAACTCTTTTATGATTATTCAGAGCTTTTTTTATCTTTTGCTTCACCTCTTCTTCTTCGAAAGGCTTGATGATATAAGCATTGCCCTTTTTTTTACTTAACTTGCCAGCCAAACTTTTATCACTATAAGCTGTTATATACACAATAGGTATATTGTAGTCTGAATAAATCTTTTCCCCAGCATAAATGCCGTCTATATTCCCCTTTAATTTTATATCCATTAAAACAAGATCAGGTTGAATATCTGAGGCTTTTTTTATCGAATCTTCCCCAGTGGAGACAATGCCACAAATATGATAACCCACACTCTCCAGAATGAATTTAACATCCATAGCAATAATACTTTCATCTTCTGCAATTAAGACACTGGGATTGATATTCTCAAAATGATTGTTTCTATTCACTTTCCTAAATCAAAGCAGTACTATATAGTAATATACACAGACCTATAATCTATGTGTACTAATTTTGTCGGAAATCGCACCATAAAATTGAATTTTTTTACAATTGTTTCAATTCCTCGCTTATTTTGAAATCAATGGATTTTTGTCAAATGTTATCTAATCCCTCTTTTTACCCTATAAAGCCTGAATTATTCCGGAAATTAGCTGTTCTTTTTCGCAATTATGATCATATCCAGAGCCAGGGAGGGAAAAAAATACCCTAGAATCATTAACAATTGAATAAAAGGATATGCCCATTTTTTATTGAAACGAGTTTGAAACAGATCCACTACATTTTCTTTTCTCCACCAGGTAACAAACAATTCAAGATATATCCCCCTTTTCTTCAAAATTTTGAATCCTGATTCTTTGAAAAGTTCTAAAACCTCTTTCAAGCACAATTCATTAATATGTTCTTTCGAAAGCGGAATTTTGTAGCCTCTAGCTCGGTTAATAATTCTATTTATATTGGGAGTTGTAATGATTAAATGCCCGTTCTTTTTTAAAAGTTTGTTCCATTCACGAAGAGTCTCTTTGGGTCTTAATAAATGTTCTATCAATTCTCCTGAATACAGAGAATCAAATTGATTCCTCTTAAAGGGGGGATTATCTGCATTTCCGGTTATATAAAAAATATTATTTTCACCTTGTTTAATATCATGATTATAATCAATATCCAGACAATAAACCTCATTATTCATTGGATTAGAGAGCATTTTTAATATGCCGATACCAGAACCCGCATCTAAAATTCTATCTCCTTTCCCGAAATATTTCTTAAACACACTTTTCAAAACTTTCAGTCTTCGATTATGAAAAGCAAGATTGAGTGTGTCTATTTCATATTTCCCCCCGTTTTCTTTATAAAACTTTTCAAGTTCTTCTGGATTCTTCAGAATCAGAAAAAGATGAACCATTTTTACGATTTCTTCTTTTCTTCTGATAACAATTTGAAAATTCAATAAGGGATCCAAAGATTTATTTTCATTAACCCAATAACTTTCGAGAGGAAGTTTAATGTTATTTTTTAATAGGTTGACACTCTTTTCATCCATTCTGTTCAAATCGAGATTCAAATAATATTTTCCTTCTTCCAAATTAGAAAACACCCAGTATCCAAAATGCCTTTCAGGGTGGGAGGGATTCTCAACCGGGTAAATATCAAAAGTTAAATTATCCTGTTTGATTAAATTTTCCAGACCAATCTGTATGGTGAGCTTTCTATTGGTACTGATATCGATTTTTGTTGAATTGAGATCATATAAAGATATTTTCATAATAATTTTTTTGAATTATTGCTTTAAAAGACAAAAAAATCAAGAACCTTATCATTGATAATTTTTTTTATGTTAATTTTCAATCGAAAAATTATTAAAAATATGATATAAATATATGCTATTGCCAAAACTCCGATAAAATGATAATAACCATTTATAACCGTCCTGCAAAATTGAGAACCAAAAAAGGTGAAATAAAAGAAATGAGGTAAATTATGGATATTTTTGAAAAAAGCAATACTGATGCAGGTTACTTTGGTCCGTTTCGTATTGAAGAGGATTACTTTTTCACTCGGCCAATTCTGGATCCTATTCCTGGTCATTATACAAATTTCCAAGGAAAAAAGTGTATTCAGTGGTCTATCAATAATTATCTGGGATTAGCTGAGAATGAAGAAATCAAACAAGTTGCCGTGGAAGCTGCAAAAAAATTTGGCAGCAGCGCTCCAATGGGCTCAAGAATGATGACTGGAAACACACAATACCATAAAGACCTTGAAAGCCAGCTTGCCGACTTTCTGGAAAAGGAATCTGCCATTGTATTCAATTACGGTTATCTTGGCGTGATCGGGACCATCTCCTCAATCGTATCATCAGAGGACATCATTATTATTGACAAATTGTCCCATGCTTCTATGGTTGATGCCACTTTTGTGTCCCGCGGAAAATTCCGCATTTTCAAACACAATGATATGGAAAGTCTTGAAAATCATCTAAAGCATGTCAATAAAAATAGAAAAGGTGGAGTACTGGTCGTTACTGAAGGTGTTTTTGGAATGAGAGGGGATTTGGCGAATCTTAAAGACATTTGTTATCTGAAAGACAAATACAATGCAAGACTATTTGTTGATGATGCCCATGGATTCGGAGTCATGGGAGAAAGAGGTCAAGGAACAGCTTATCATTTCGGAGTCCAGGATAAACTGGATATCTATCTGGGAACCTTTGCCAAGGCATTTGCAGCGATTGGAGGAGTCTCCGCAAGTGAAAAAAGAGTGGTTGAATGGATCCGCTACAATGCCAGAACTCAAGTATTTGCTAAAAGCTTACCAATGATTTATGTCGAAGTCCTGAAAAAGACACTGGAGATAATCAGAAAAGACCGGGATAGAAGACAGAGAATGTGGGAAAATTCTCAAAAACTCAAAAAGGGATTGATCGAACTGGGATACAATATAGGCGATGTTGAATCACCAATAACTCCTGTCTATGTTAAAGCCAGTGACTATGAAAATGCAAAAAAAATAGTCATTACTTTAAGAAAACTAGGAATTTTTATCACAGCTGTTATGTACCCGGTGGTGCCTAAAGGAATCATTTTGTTTAGAATGATTCCCACAGCTTCTCACACGGAAGAAGATATCAATGAAACCGTTCAAGCGTTCAAAAAAGTAAGAGATGATCTAAAGCTGGAAATGAAATAATCCTCATCTGTAAATGTTTATAAAATGATTGTCACTCGGTTGAGGATTGAAGTTACCATTGCTTATGGGAAAAAAAGATATAATGAATCTTGGGAAACGTCAGTAAATTGAAATTCAAAATATAATGATTCATCATTTTTTTTCTTGATTACTTTCATATATGAATAAAAAAAAACACGTATTCATTACAGGGGTTTCAAGAGGAATTGGAAGAGCAACAGCCCTATTGTTTGTCAAAAACGGATATCAAGTCACAGGCACTTCCAGAAATCCCAGTGAATTAAGGGATCCGATCAAAGGAATTCGATATATCTCTCTTGATTTAAAAAAACCAGAAACAATAACATCCCGTGTGAATCAATCCGGAAACATCGATATTCTTATCAATAACGCTGGACAGAGTCAAATAGGCCCGGCTGAAGAAATTCCGTTTGAAAAATTCATAGAGATGTTTCAGATTAATCTATTTGGATTGGTCAGATTATCCAACCATATCATTGCTCAAATGAGGCAAAAGAGAAAGGGACAAATTATAAATATAGGATCTTTAGTGGGGAAATTTGCTATACCGTTCCAGGCAAGTTACGTAGCTTCAAAATGGGCACTGGCTGGATATACCTGGTCATTGAGAAATGAACTCCGCTATTTCGGAATAAAAGTATCCTTAGTCGAACCCATTGATACAAAAACCTCAATCAAACCTGAAGAATTCATTAATGAAAATTCAGAGTATCAAAGCAACTATTTGAAAGTAAAGGATTGCATTAATGATAAAATGAAACATGCCGTGGAACCAGAAAAAGTGGCGAAAAAAATACTCAAGATTGCCCGGGCAAAAAATCCAAAACCCTGTTATTCAGTGGGAGGAAGAGGACCTTTGCTTGTCTTTTTAAGCAGATTTGTTTCCAATAAAAATATTGAATCTTTACTAATTAAAAATTACAAGCTAAAATGAAATATATCAAGGGATAAATCAATGGCTATCGAAATCCATGAAGTTACCAATCACAAAGAACTAAAAAAATTTGTTAAATTTCCGTTTGACCTTTATAAAAACAATCCTTACTGGGTGCCACCTCTGATCAAAAACGAAATGGATACACTGAGAAATGACAAAAATCCTGTATTCGAATACTGCGAAGCAAAATACTGGATGGCTTATTCCAATTCCGGAAAAGGGCATAATAAAAAAATTCTTGGACGGATTGCTGGAATCGTAAATAAAAAATATATGGAAAGATGGAAAAAAAATTATGCCAACATTGGCTGGTTCGATTATATCAATGATATCAATGTTTCAAAAAAATTAGTCGAGATTGTTGAAACATGGGCTAAGAATAAAAAATGCAAAGGGATCACCGGTCCTCTTGGCTTTACGAATTTTGAACATCAGGGAGTTTTGATCAAAGGATTTGATGAATATCCTACCATCGCTTCTCAATACAATTATGAATACTATCAAGAGCATATGGATGCTTTGGGCTTTAAAAAAGAAGTTGATTATCTTGAATTTCAATCCCCGATACCAGATAAAATCCCTGAAAAAGCAGATAGAATCTCCCGTTTGATCCTCAAAAAAAGAAATCTACAGCTTCTCAAAGCTTCTTCTAAAAAAGATTTACTTCGCTATGCTGAAAAAATTTTTGAGACAATCAATAGAAGTTTTGGTAACATTTATTCTTCTGTTTTGTTCAATGAACAACAGATGAAATGGTACTCAAAAAAATACTTTCCTTTTCTTATGCCCGAATACGTTAAAATCATTATTGATAAAAATGATGATGTTGCTGGATTCATCATTGCCATGCCTTCTATGTCCAAAGCTTTTCAGAATGCCAACGGACATGTTTTCCCTTTCGGCTTTCTCCATATACTGAAAGCGCTTAAGAAACCGGAACTTCTTGACCTTTATATTGCCGCTATTCTTCCCCAATATCAGAATAAAGGATTAAATGCTGTGTTCATGACAGAATTGAACAAATCAGCCCTGAAGAAAAATATATCCGCATTTGAAACCAACAGTGAATTGGAAGAAAATAAAAAAGTGATCGCTCACTGGAAATATTACAATGCCAGACAGCATAAGAGAAAAAGATGCTACATTAAAGAAATATAACACCAATTCAAATTAAGGAAAAAGTCAGAGAATGAGGAAAAAACACACTTTTTTTTCACCAGAATCTTCATTCTTTTATCTAGTTCGAAAGGAAAGCTTTCTATTTTTTCATTACCTATCTTTGTGAATCAAATAATCCCAATGACTCCTTTTTAATTCATCTCCGTTTTTAATCATTTTCCCTGAATTCATTGACTCTAAAATTTGACATCTGTCCTCTTCTGTTATATAAAATGGCTAATTCCTAATTCATCGAAGAATAAAATGTTCAGCAGAAAAAGAGGAAAAAATATTTTTCTTCTTTTCATATGGATGGTGGTTTTAAGTGCCCCTCTTTGTCTGAAAGCATTAAATCCTAAAACTTCCATAACCCAGTATATTCATAGGATTTGGAATACTGAAAACAGATTTTGTATGGGCTGTTTATGAAGATAATGATCAAAATCTCTGGATCGGAACCAATAAAGGGCTGATAGGGATTGATCCGGAATTGCATGAGCAGGAAACATCATCTCCTCCTGTAAAAATCGAAGAGGTTCTTGTTAATGACATTCCCATCAATCTTAAAGAGAAGCTGGAATTGAAACAAGGAACACGGAAAATTGAATTTCGTTATGCTGCTTTATCCTATCTATCCCCTGAAAGAACCAGATATCGAACCAAATTGCATAATTTTGAAGAAAATTGGTATGAAGCCGAAAACCAAAATTCCATATACTATACCAATCTTCCTCCCGGAAAATACACTTTCCAGGTTATCGCCCGGGAAGCAAGAGGAAATTGGAATGAGACAGGAGCCTCCTTTACTTTTCATCAAAAATCCAACTTTTTTCAGACCATATGGTTTATATTATCTTGCATATTGGGGGCTTTTTTCATTGGCTTTGGCAGTTACCGACTGCGGGTTCAGCAATTAAGAAGACAGGAAAAACATCTCAAAGATTTAGTGAAAAAACAAACAATAAAACTTGAACAAGCAAACACTGAACTGGAAAGGCTTTCCACCCATGATGACCTGACAAGTATTTATAATTTTCGCTGGTTCTCTCAATTCTATCAGCGAGAATGGAACCGGGCTCTTCGCAATTTCAACGCCCTTTCCATTATTATGATAGATATAGACTTTTTTAAAAAATACAACGACACCTATGGACATATTGAAGGCGACAATTGTCTCCGCTTGGTAGCAAAAGCCCTTAAAGATTCTATACAACGATCCAATGATATTGTCGCCCGCTATGGAGGAGAAGAATTCGTCATTGTCCTTTTAGATACAGATAAAGAAGGAACCTGCTATGTTGCAGAAAAAGCTCATAATAATGTAAAAGCCCTTAAAATCCCTCATAAAACCTCTTCTGTTTCACAATATATCACCCTTAGTCTGGGATGCGCGACTGTTATTCCCCGCCAAAATATGGAAAGCTCTATCTTGATAAGGGCTGCCGATGAGGCTCTTTACCGTTCCAAGAGAAAAGGGAGAAACCGAATGACCTTTCTCGATCCCTTGAAAATAACAAATTCTTATTTCTTTTCTCAAGATCAGAAAAAAATCCAAGATGAAAAATAAAGGTGATATCTACTTTCCCTTATTCTCTCTCCAACTCTATTTCTCCAAAGCCTCCCATTCCGTCTTCCCAATATCCGCTCATTTTATTCTCTTCTACTGTTAAATTGGCATAAATTGTCGCATACTCTTGACCGTCAAATATTTCAAAGGCAAAAGTCAATTCATTGTCTTCAAGCTCAATATCTCTCAATTCTGCTTCCTGGGCAAATCCCATAGAATCTGACAGTGTTCCATAATATTCCCCATCGTCTTTTTCAATAGTCATGTTAATCTGATCTAACTCCATCGCATCTGGAACCTCTGCCGTCCCTTTCCAGGTCCCGGTTATGATGACTTCCTGGGCACTTATTCCCAATGGAGCAGCTGTGAAAAGCAAAACAATAGTGATAGCCATTATAATTGTTCTTTTCATAGATTCCTTCTCCTTCTTAAAATTAAAATGAATTATCTTTTACTGAATAATAAAAAAATTGGTAGCGGGGGCTGGATTTGAACCAGCGACCTCCGGGTTATGAGCCCGACGAGCTACCAGCCTGCTCTACCCCGCAATTGATTGTTATTATAACAAAACCAGAAATTTTGTCAAAAGAAATATATAAGTGAAGTTCCCCCAATTTTTAAATTTATATTATAAACATCAGAAGCAACAAACATTGAGGGGGCCTGTCACAATAACATCGTCAGACGTAAGACGTGAGATGTAAAATGAAATTGAATGTAATATAATATCTTAAGACGGCAGACGTTAAATGAGATTAGATATTCTCTTGGGAAACCTCATAGGTGAGAGGTTAGATGAAATTGAATATTTCCTCGTCAGACTCAAGATGATAAATATATAGAAAATAAGAAATTTATTTAATTAAAATTTTATTTTCCTCTTATGTCTAATGTCTCACCTCTGATGTTTTGTTATTACTGGAGCGCGTCATTTGGGAGAAGAGGGGGATGGCAAAGGTGCCCCCAAAAATTGATATATGTCACCTCCTCATTCAAGAAATTGATTCTATCATCATAATTGAGGTGAATTAAGGGACAATTTTGGGGAAGTCTTTTGGAATATATAAAAACAAAATTTTCTTGACATAAGGATGCCTCAATAAATATAATGTGACACTAAAAAAAATGGGTGAATTTTTATTTTTTCTACTGGCTGTTGTGAGTGTAGGTGCAGTGGTGGCAATGATTGTTTCCAAAAATCCTGCCTACAGTGCTTTGTGGCTTGTCCTTGCTTTTGCAGCCACCGCAGGACTTTTTGGACTCCTTGACGCTCCCTTTATAGCTGTTGTGCAAATAATCATATACGCAGGTGCCATTATGGTGCTTTTTATCTTTGTTATAATGATGATCAATGTTCGTAAGGAAATACCTCCGGAAAAAAAGAAACTCACTTATATCTTTTCTTCCATTCTGGGGGTTGTTTTGGCTATAGAGTTAATTGTTTCCATAAAAGGAACTACCTTAGCTCACAGCGGAACCGGTGATATTGGGAATCCTGCTGATCTGGGACGTCTTCTTTTTACAAAATATCTTTACCCTTTTGAAATCACATCCATACTTGTCATTGCCGCCCTGGTCGGAGCCATAGTCCTGTCAAAAAAGAGAAAAGGAAAATAATGATACCTTTAAATTATTATCTGATACTAAGCATCATCCTTTTTGTGCTGGGTATTGTTGCTTTTTTCATAAAAAAAGACCTAATCACCATGTTTCTTTCCGTGGAAGTCATGCTGAATGCCGCCAATTTAGCCCTTATTGCTTTTTCAAGATCCATTGACTCTATTGACGGGCAGGTGATCGTGTTTTTTATCATTACTGTTGCCGCTGCAGAAGCGGCGGTCGGGCTTGCTATTATTCTCTTAATATTCAGACAAAAGAAAACAATAAAAGCTGAAGATATTAAATTAATGAAAGGATAAAATGACTGATATATTCTGGCTTATTCCATTTATCCCTTTAGCCAGCACTTTTATTCTAGCTGTCTTTGGAACAAAGCTTCCCAAAAAATATATATCATTCCAAGCCTGTTTTGCCGTATTCCTTTCCTTTATAATATCTTTGATTTCATTCATTGAACTTCTCCAAACAAGTCCTGAACATTACCCCTTGGTCAAAAACCTCTTTTCCTGGATCCAAGCAGGAAATTTCAATTCAAATGTATCACTTCAATTGGATCCTCTATCCATTGTTATGGCTCTCACAGTATCTGCAGTCGGATTTATCATTCATATTTATTCTATTGGATACATGGCAGAAGATGAAGGATATGCCCGTTATTTCACCTATCTTAACCTTTTTACTTTTTCTATGCTTCTTCTGGTTATGGCTTCAAATATGATTTTAATGTTTGTGGGATGGGAAGGAGTCGGGCTTTGCTCCTATCTCCTCATTGGATTCTGGTACGAAAAGAAATCAGCGGCCAATGCAGGAAAAAAAGCATTCATTGTCAACCGAATCGGGGACGCCGGATTTATTGTGGGGATATTATTCATTTTATTCAATATCGGAAGCACGGAATTCTCAGCCATCAATCATGCGCTCAATGAGGGAATATTAGCCCAGGGAACAATCACTCTCATCGCCGTTCTTCTGTTTGTTGGAGCCGCAGGAAAATCCGCCCAGATTCCACTCTATATATGGCTTCCTGATGCTATGGAAGGTCCTACCCCTGTCAGTGCTCTGATCCACGCCGCAACCATGGTCACAGCAGGAGTGTATATGATTGCCAGAATGAACGTTCTATACAGCTTATCTCAAACCGCAGGAAATATTGTTGCTCTCATTGGAGCATTAACCGCAGTGTTTGCTGCATCAATGGCATTGACGCAAAACGACATTAAAAGAGTTCTTGCCTATTCAACCATTTCCCAATTAGGATATATGTTTATCGGATGTGGAATCGGTGCCTATTCTGCCGGAATGTTTCATCTCTTCACCCATGCCTTCTTCAAGAGCCTTCTATTTCTTTCTGCTGGAAGCGTGATGCATGCCCTTTCCGGAGAACTAAACTTACAAAAAATGGGAGGATTAAGAAAATATTTACCAAGAACTTATTATCCTTTTCTCATAGGAGCTATTGCCATTTCCGGAATTCCCTTTCTTTCAGGATTTTTCTCTAAAGATGCAATTCTCACCAGTGCATTTGCCCAAGGTCAATATTTTATATGGATTCTGGGAATTTTGGGAGCAGTGATGACCGCTTTTTACATGTTCCGTCTTATATTTTTAACTTTTCATGGAAAAGAACGTCTCGATACTGAAGTGAAAAAACATATCCATGAATCCCCCCCGGTTATGACCGTTCCCTTGGCTATACTTGCTTTCTTTTCAGTCATTGCCGGTTACATTGGAATCCCACCGGTGGTGGGGAAAAATCTCCACTTTTTCAATCAATTTCTGCGACCAGTCATAAAAACGCCTCATCATGCCCATGTGAACATAGGAACCGAATGGATGCTTATTATTATTTCAGTTTGTGTTGCTGTACTGGGAATTTTTATTGCTTTCTTATTTTACATAAAAAATACATCTATCCCGAAAAATCTTGTTTCTAAATTTCCCTTTATATATAAGCTTTTGTTCAACAAATATTATGTGGATGAAGCGTACAATGCCATTATTGTCAATCCAACCATTTCAGGGGCAGAATCCATATATCAACACTTCGATCTTAGAGTCATTGATGGAGCTGTCAACGGAACTGCTAAAACAACCAACTTCTCAGGAAAAATATTGAGCCATCTTCATACAGGATTATTGAAAGATTACGCCCTCATATTCCTGGCAGGTGTTATTTTATTATTAGGATATATCATATTTTAAAATGAATGTACCAATATTGAGTTTTATAACTTTTTTTCCACTGGCAGGAGCCTTAATATTCATATTCATAAGCAGAGAAAAAGAGAATTTTTTGCGGTTCCTTGCCCTGGGAATTTCTGTCATCAATTTCGTTGTATCCCTATTTCTTTATATAAATTTTAACGGCCAGACGGCAAATCTTCAGTTTGTAGAAAAAAGTTCATGGCTTGGAAACGGAATCAATTATCATGTGGGCATTGATGGCATCAGCCTTTTCCTTGTCCTTCTCACCACATTTCTCATGCCTATTGCTATACTTTCATCCTGGAACTATATAAAGAAAAGAGTGAAAGAGTATTTAATATTTATGTTAATGCTTTCCACAGGAATCATAGGCGTTTTCGTATCAATAAACCTCTTTCTGTTTTACATTTTTTGGGAAGCTATGCTGATTCCCATGTACTTTCTCATTGGTATATGGGGAGGCCATCGCAAGATGTATGCCACACTAAAGTTTGTTATCTTTACTATGTTCGGCAGCCTCTTAATGCTTGTCGCCATATTTTTTCTATATTCTTATTACCATGAATACACTGGAATTTATTCCTTCAATCTGTTTCATTTTTATCAGATTGTCCTTGATCCCAACATCCAGATATGGTTATTCCTGGCATTCGCTCTTGCCTTCGCCATAAAAGTGCCTTTGTTTCCTTTTCACACCTGGCTTCCTGACGCGCATGTTGAAGCTCCCACAGCTGGATCAGTCATTCTGGCAGCGGTTCTATTAAAAATGGGAGCCTATGGATTCCTGCGTTTTGCTATTCCGTTATTTCCCGATGCTCTAATGAAATTTTTACCAGCCCTGGCTATTCTAAGCCTGATTAGTATCATATACGGAGGCCTGATGGCACTCATTCAGAAAGATATAAAATCCTTAGTCGCCTATTCCAGTGTCAGCCATATGGGACTGATTATGCTGGCTATTTTTGCTCTGAATACAGAATCCTTACAGGGTTCTCTTTATCAAATGATAAATCACGGGCTCAGCACCGGCGCCTTGTTCTTACTGGTGGGGATCCTTTACGAAAGGTCTCACACAAGACTGATTAAAGATTACGGTGGGGCTAGTAAACAAATTCCTGTTTTCTCTGCCATCTTTCTTATCTGTATCCTCTCTTCCATTGGACTTCCCGGACTGAATGGATTCGTAGGTGAAATCTTGTGCCTATTTGGAATCTTCAAAACCAATAAAATATTGGCTATTCTTGGCGTCACTACTGTTATTCTCTCCGCCGCTTATCTTCTCTGGATGTTCCAACGGGTGATGCAGGGACCTATAAAAAATAAAAATATTCTTTCCTTTAAAGATATTAATAAAAGGGAAATTGCCTATATGCTCCCAATCATTGTTTTCATTTTCTTTATGGGAGTTTATCCCAGACCTTTTTTAAGTAAAATGGAAGCATCTGTTGATCATCTCGTTTCCCGACTGAATCAAAGAACTAAAATTTTTGCCGAAACAAAAAACATTCCTTCAGCTCAAGAGTTAGATAAAACAAAAATAGAAGAAAAAACCGGAAAAAAGGATATGAATCACAAATGAACAGCTTTATTGCCCTATTTCCTCTTCTTGCCGTTATTTGCGGAGCACTCCTTATTTTGATTCTTGAGGTCTTTTTAAAAAAAGAAAACAGAAACTACCTTGCCTACATTTCTTTATTTTTTCTTATTCTTTGTTTTGCCATTTGTTTCAAATTCTGGAATAAGGGATATTCCTACTTTGAAGGAAATTTATTATTTGATAATCTATCTCTGTTTTTCACTCTAATCCTTACGATCGCCACTTCCCTGGTCATTTTAATTTCCATGAAATACATTTCTATGATGGATACCAACTATGGAGAATATTATACCCTAATTCTCCTTGCTTTCTCCGGAATGATCATAATGGTTTCCTCATCTGACCTTATCATAATCTTCCTTGGTCTTGAAATTTTATCCATATCCAGTTATACCCTTGCCGGATTAAGAAAAGACAGTGAAAAATCTTCAGAAGCAGGTATTAAATACTTCCTTCTTGGAAGTTTTGCTTCAGCTTTTTTAATTTATGGAATCGCTTTGATTTTTGGAGCCTTTCATTCCACAGACCTAACCTACATTGTCAAACAATTCGGAACAAAATCAGGTATGGCTCTTTTTCCTCTAGCAGGACTGAGCTTGATCGTCATAGGATTTGGATTCAAAATAGCTTTGGTTCCATTTCATATGTGGACTCCCGATGTCTATGAAGGAGCTCCCACCCCCGTCACAGCATTTTTCTCTATCGGTCCAAAAATAGTGGGATTTGCGGTTCTATTAAGAATCCTTTATCCGTATTTATCCGGTATTAACCATTCCGATGTTTTATATGTCTCTCTCTGGATCATCAGTGTTTTAACCATGGCTATCGGAAATATTGTCGCTCTGCGGCAGACGAATTTAAAAAGAATCCTTGCCTATTCCAGCATTGCTCACACCGGCTACGTTCTCATCGCTATTCTGGCAGGAGACAATTTCAGTCTTGTTTTTTATCTCACTGTTTATATATTCATGAATATCGGAGCTTTTGCCTCTGTTATTGCCATGACCAATAAAAATAGAGAATATGTGGAACTGGAAGATTATAAAGGGATTGGATTCAAATATCCGTGGATAGGGGCAACTTTTTCTGTATTTCTTCTTTCCTTAGCGGGGATTCCTCCTCTGGGAGGCTTTCTGGCAAAATTTTATATATTTTCATCCGCGGTCAAAAAGGGCTTGATTCCTTTGGTCATCATTGGGGTCATGGCGAGCCTTATATCAGTCTATTATTATTTGAGAATCATTGTCTATATGTACATGAAAGAACCTTCTCACAGTGTTGAAATAAACATAGAAAATCCAGCTCTTTTTTTGGTTTTGTTTTTTTGTCTGTATGGAGTCCTTCAACTCGGACTGTTCCCGGGAAATGTTCTTATCTACATAAAACAAGCAGTCCATTCTCTGGCACTTTTTTAGAATAACTCTTTTATTCCCTTTCAAAATTCCAAAAAACCTTCTTTCTCTATTTTCCGATAGGAAGACAATTTTTTCTTGACATCATATTTTTAGAAGTGTAGCCTAAGAAAATAATTTCTTTTGCTTTCAATGATAATCCAATAAGGAGCTGGTATGAACAAATTAATCATGGGGATATCTTTTCTTCTTATATTTGGATTCAATGGAATCTTATCTTCAAACAGTGAAAATTTGAACAAGAATAACAAAACGTCTTTGCCTCCTCAAACCGTATCCGAAGTCGATTTAAACCGCTATTTAGGTCTGTGGTATGAAATCACCAAGATCCCCAACCGGTTTCAAAAAAAATGTTTCCAGGATACCACAGCTGAGTATAAAATGAGATCAGACGGACGCATTGATGTGATCAACCGATGCTTTACTAAAGAGGGAAAAGAAGTGGTCGCTCGAGGCATAGCAAAAAGTGTCGAACCCAGCACAAACTCAAAACTAAAAGTCAGTTTTGTCAGAGTCCTGGGGGTTCAACTCTTCTGGGGAGACTATTGGATTATTGGTTTGGATAAAAATTACCGCTATGCTGTCATCGGGGGGCCTAATCGGAAATATGGATGGATTTTGAGTCGAAGAAATAGTCTGTCACCGGAAGAATGGAAAGAAGTCAAGAAAATTTTAATCGATCAGGGCTACGATCCAAACCGCTTTGTCCTAACCCCCCACACAAAATAAAAAAATTAGTTTCGAGTTTCGATCATCTAGGGATCTCAGACCGAACATAATCTTCAGCCTTTCCTAAACAAAACACACTATAAATCATCTATTTTTGAATTTATGGCATTTATGGCTGGAGCAGGACGTAAGCCGAATTCTGTTCTTACCGAAGCATCGGTAAGGGAGGTTATTTATCTAACCTTTTGATTGCTCAAAAGGATAAGCGACCTACCCGCCCCTTTGAGACGGGCCATCTCATTCAGGGCCAATTTGGTCTTGCTCCGGATGGGGTTTACCATACTCCTGATGTCACCACCAGGATGGTGAGCTCTTACCTCACCTTTTCACCCTTACTCTGCCTCTATAGAGAACAGAGCGGTGTTTTTTCTGTGGCACTTTCCTCCGTTCACACGGAGTCGCTGTTAGCGACCATCCTGCCCTCTGGAGTTCGGACTTTCCTCCCCTTTATTCTCACCAGGAGAAAAAGGAGCAACCTCCTCACCTACTCCAGCCTTTATATCAATACCATAATTTTGAAGTTTTTTATATAAATTACTCCGAGGGGTATCAATCTCTCTGGCTGTCTTAGAAATATTCCAATCATTCTCTTTGAGTTTCGACAAGATGAATTCTCTTTCAGATTGCTCTCTCAATTCCTTGAGAGTATTAATCTTATCTGTATCTGGAAGATGAAATTCAGAATCCCTTTTTATAATCTCGGGTAAATCCTTAACTCCGATGGTATTGGATTCTGTCATAATGATCACTCTCTCCACGACATTCTTTAACTCTCTTATATTTCCTTTCCACTGATACTGCATCAGGACTTTCAGAGCTTCATCTGAGAAGTGTTTGACTTTAAAATTGTTTTCTTCAGCGTAATTCCTGCAAAAGTAGTCAATCAATATGGGGATATCTTCTTTTCTGTCCCTTAAAGGAGGAGAATATATGGGAACAACATTCAACCGAAAGTAAAGGTCTTCCCGAAATTGACCATTTTTTATTTCTTTAGGTAAATTTTTATTAGAAGCCGCAATAACCCGAACATCGACTTTATTCACATTACTGGATCCCACTTTTTGCACTTCTCCTTCTTCCAAAACTCTCAGAACTTTTGACTGGGTTTTCAAACTCATATCTCCAACCTCATCCAAAAATATGGTTCCCCCGTCCGCCTGCTCAAATTTTCCCTGTTTCCTCTGTGTTGCTCCTGTAAAAGCACCTTTCTCATGACCAAATAATTCACTTTCAATCAACTCTTCAGGAATAGCCGCACAATTAACCTGCACAAAATTCTCATCTTTCCTTAAACTCAATTCATGAATCGAACGGGCTATCAATTCTTTTCCTGTTCCGCTTTCACCAGTAATAAGAATGGTGGCATTTGTAGGAGCCGTTTTTTTTATGTCTTTCCAAAGCTTCTTCATAACCGGATGATTTCCTACAAGCTTATATTTTTTGTCTGCTCTTTTTCTCAAATCCTGGCATTCTTGAACAAGCTTTTTCTGACTGAGAGCGTTCCTTATACTCAAAAGAATCCTGTCTCTTTGCAGTGGTTTTTCTATAAAATCAAATGCTCCCAGTTTGGTGGCTTCAACTGCCATTTTTATAGCACCATGTCCTGATATCATGATAATTTCAGGAGAATAAGGCTTTTTTTTTATTTCTGATAAAATTTCCATTCCGTCTTTTCCCGGAAGTTTAACATCTAAAAGAATCAAATCCAAAGGGGCTATTTCTTCTATTTTATTCAGAGCATCCTCTCCATTCACTGCTTCAAAAAAACGGTAACCTTCATACTCAAGTATCATCTTCAGTGATTTGCGGATATTCTCTTCATCATCCACAACCAGTATATTTTCCCTGCGCTCTTTTTTCATTATACTAACATTACCTCACTCTGTAATCAGATATCTTTAATCATAAATATTCTCTCATAATTCTAACACAATCATTTTTTTTCAGTAAGTCCTTATTTTTCCTATAAATCCATAAGAATCTAACCATATAATTTTATCAAACAGATGATACACCCTTCTCTTTACAAAGGCCAACTGGTCCCCGATTCAAGAATTTTTTCAGAAGGAAAATACAAATCCCTTATATTTCCTGCCAAATAAAGGGAACCGGTGACAACAACCGTATCTTCGGATTTTGCAGATTTAAGGACTGTTTGTAAAGCTTTACTAGGTAAGGGAATGCAGGAAATCTTTTTTTTCGAAAAATAACTCCTTATTATTTTCGGATTCAAAGCTTCCTTTCCGTAAACAACGGGCTTTGTAAAAACAATTTCTGAAGATTTATTTTTTAAAAGATTCAACACATCCTCATTTATCTTCGACTTCAGCATTCCAAATATCAAAATCCAATTTTTTTCCTTCATTTCCTCAAATAAACGAGATAATTTTTGATAGTTATGGGCTCCATCAATAACAACAACAGGATTATTTTGGAGCATCTCAAAACGACCGGGAATTTTTGCTCTATTTATTCCCTTTTTTATATTAGAATCGTTTAGAGAATATCCCTGTTTTTTTAATACTTCAGCGGCGGACTTAGCAAGAGAAGTATTGATATATTGAAATTTCCCTTTCATTACTTTAGGAACAATGAATGAACTGTTGTTCTCTTCGACCCAGTGCACAGAGGAATTCTTTTTATCCGCCTCTGATAAAATGACATCTTTTCCATAACCTTTATAAGCTACAACCGGAACTTTGGGCTTTATAATGCCTGCCTTGTGTCCAGAGATAGATTCAATGGTCTCTCCAAGAGTCTTTTCATGATCAAATCCGATAGGGGTGATGACAGAAAGACAGGGATGAATCACATTTGTGATATCATCTCTCCCTCCCACTCCAGTCTCAATAACAGCAATATCAATCTTTTTTCTGCGGAAATATTCCAGGCAAATTCCAAAAGAAGCCATTCCATGCAAAGGAACTTTCGGCCCTCTCCATTTTTCACATATTGGCTTTATCCATTCTATCAAATCCACAAACTCGTCAGGTTCGATATATTTCCCATCCACCCAGTATTTTTCCACTGCCAACTGCAAATAGGGCGTTGTATGCAAGCCTACTCTGTAACCAGCAGCCCTTAAGATTTCTGCAATGAGGACAGCTGTGGAACTTTTTCCTGAAGTTCCGGCAATGTGAATAGAAGGGAATTTATTTTCCGGATGATTCAGATCATCCAGAAACTTGAGCATCCATTCACGCCTGGTTAATTTTTTTTGTTCCTGGGGAACTGTGGTGCGAATAAGTCCTTGGTTAAGATAATGTTCGGCTTCAAAATATTCCTTATGTTTTTTATTTTCAAATTCTCTATCCTGGAAGAACATTTTTTTAGTTTGACCTTTTGGTTTGATGATTATCACTGCTTATACCACAACCAATTGAATTATTCAATTTTGTGTATCAAATAAAAACTGCTTATCAACAGAATCCCTCATTGTTTGATGGTTTTGAACTTTAAAAGAGGCCTGCAGCCCGATGCAGGGATTGAACCCTAGAGCAAATATTTTCGGAATTTCAATATTCATTCTATATTGATTATTTTGATTATATGAAATACACTAATTTTATGAGTCTTAGCGTTATCCATCCTCGAAAACTAACCATTGTTATCATTGTCATTTCAGTGATATTCCCGATTTCTTCCTTCTCTAACTCAAACTATGATACGGGTTATTTCGAACTGGATAACGGCCTAAAAGTTTTGCTTTATGAAAAACACACAGTCCCTTTGATAAATATTGTGATAGCAGTCAATGTGGGAACCAAAGATGAAACAGAAAACACAAATGGATTAATCCATATTCTTGAACACACAATGTTATTCGGGCAAACGGAACAAAAAAGCGGAAAAGAAATAATATCTGATCTGAGAAATCACGGAGCTTATTTCAATGCCCATACAGGAAGGGATTTGTCCGTATTTGACCTCACACTTCCTTCCGAGCATATCGACTTTGGCCTTAACAATCAAAAAGAAATGATTTTCAATTTAAAAATAACCCAGAGAATATAAATATTCCAAAGAAGACTATACAGGAGAGTCTAAAATCAATGCTTTGGACTATCTTGAAAATGCAAAAAACCAAATATTTTTTGATTTCTATAAACCACAAGAAAAAGGACTGCAAATAGCCCAATCTTTAGCCCGATATATGTTCCTCAACGAAGAAACAGAAGAACAAGTGAATTATTTGGAACAAATCGAACATATCAAATCCATTGATTTAAGAAAAATTGCAGACAGTTATTTGAGCAAAGGAAAATATGTGATCGTATCTATAGTCCCTAAAAATTAATAAAATAATATGAGAAGTACAATATTAAAATCCATTTCAATTTTTGGTGTGATATTATTCTCTTTAAACAATGCATTTGTTTACAGCGGAAATTTGTCAAGGGGAATTGAAACAAATAAATTTGTTTGTATTCAGCTTCTATTCAAACGAAATCAACCTATCGCTTTTGAACCTGTTCGACCCTTATTCTGTAGCCGTTATTTCTTCCACCTCTTCAATTTGCTTGGGAATTGGTTTCCCTATGACTCTGCATCCGTTACTGGTGATTTCCACATCATCTTCTATCCGGATTCCTCCGAAATCTCTATACTCTTCGATTTTTTCATAATCGATAAAATCCGGGAGTTTATTCGCTCCCTTCCACTTATCAATTAGAGCAGGGATAAAATAAATACCCGGTTCAACTGTCATCACATAGCCCGGTTTCAACTCCTTGGCAAACCTTAAACTTGCCAGCCCAAACTGTTCACTTCTTTTGGTCTCTTCATCATAACCCACATAGTTTTCTCCTAGATTCTCCATATCATGAACATCCAGCCCCATCATATGTCCAAGACCATGGGGAAAAAACAAAGAATGAGCCCCTTCTTTGACAGCTTCATTCACATCTCCCTTTATCAATCCTAAATCGCTCAATCCTTCCGCTATGGTCTGGGCAGCGTTCAGATGGATTTCCTTGAACTTCAAGCCGGGTTTAATGTTTTGTATGGCTGTTTCTTGGGCTCGAAGAACAATCTCATAAATCTCTTTTTGCCTATCTGAAAATTTTCCTCCAACCGGAAAAGTCCTGGTAATATCGGCAGCGTAATGCATCTGGGATTCCGCCCCTGAATCATTGACAATAAGCCTTCCTTCTTTTAGAACATTTCCATGATAATGATTATGTAAAATCTGTCCATTGATGGTTAAAATGGTGGGAAATGAAGTATGGCATCCATGAGAAATGACTTTTCCCTCCATTTTTCCAACCAAATCACTTTCCCTTAAGTTTGACTTGGCGTTCTTCATAGCCGTGGTATGCATTGCATAGGTCAAATCATGAGCTTTCTCAATTTCATCGATTTCTTCCTTGATTTTTACCGATCGTTGCTCAACAACAGCTTTAATGAGTTCTTCGGATACATTTTCTTTTATTTGGGAACAGGAATAATCAAATAACTTCATTATTTTTAGTTCTGTTTCAGCTCTATAAGGAGGGAGATAATGGATTGTTCTTCCATCTTTTATAGCTTGTTTTATCTTCTCGTCCAGCTTTGAAAAAGGTTCTGTCTTTTCGATTCCAACTCTGCTCGCCCTCACTTTCATCAGAGGTTGGACTCCCATCCAGATTATATCATCAAGATTCACATCATCTCCAAAAAGAATATCCTGGTTTTCATCCACATCCACTATTCCGGCAAGTGATGGTGAATCCAATCCAAAGAAGTAAAGAAAAGAACTGTCCTGCCTGAAATAATAGGTGTTTCCTGAATAATTCATCGGACTTTCTTCATGACCCAGAAAAAGGATCAATCCTGATTTCAGTTGTTCTTTAAGACGCCCTCTTCTTTTCAAATATATTTCTGCTTCAAACATAATAACCTCCTTTATTGAAACTTAAATCATTTGATATATATATATATGTAATAGCTATGATTACAGAATTAAGTCCTAGAATGCTTGATGCTCTGTCCTTTTTATGATTTCGTTTTGAATGTCCACACAAAGGTCCACAAAATAATCACTGTATCCAGCAACTCGAACAATCAGATTTCTGTGTTGTTCAGGATTTTCCTGAGCATCTCGCAATAAATCAGCAGTCACCACATTAAACTGCATATGATGACCATCCAATTTGAAATAGGACTTTATCAAATGCAGAAATTTATTCAATCCATTTTCGTCAGAAAGAAGTTGAGGAGTGAATTTCATATTAAGGAGAGTACCCCCAGTGCGTATGTGATCCATTTTTGAAACAGATTTAATCACAGCTGTCGGCCCTTTTCTATCGGCACCCTGGACAGGGGAAATGCCCTCAGACAGGGGAGCGGAAGCATTCCGTCCATCAGCTGTTGCCCCCACAACTCTGCCAAAATATATATGGACTGTTGTGGGCAAAAGATTTATCCTGTAGAAGCCATTTTTGGTATTTGTTCTTCCATTGACCGCATTGTAATAGGTTTCAAATACTGACTTCATTACACTATCAGCATATTCATTATCATTTCCGTATTTCGGTGTTTTATTGATCAGTCTTTTTTGTAAATTTTCTTTTCCCCTAAAATTTTGCCGAAGGGTTTCCAGCATTTCTTTCATGCTTATATATTTCTTATCAAAAATATTATACTTAATAGACGTTAATATATCTGTGATGGAGCCCAAACCCACTCCCATTATATAAGAAGTATTATACCTGGCTCCCCCATCATGATAATCTTTACCTGTTTTTATACAGTCATCAATCAGTAGGGAAAGAAATGGAGAAGGCAGATATTCAGCGTAGAGTCTTTCAATGATATTATTCCCTTTAATTTTAGTATCTATAAAATAGTTTAACTGTTTTTCAAACGCTTGGAACAGCTGATCATAACTCTCAAAATTTTCTGCATTACCTGTTTGAAGTCCTGTTTTTTCTCCGGTTCTTGGATCTATCCCATCATTTAATGTTATTTCCAATACTTTCGGAATATTAAAATAACCGGTCAGATTATAATTTTCTTTGCCAAAAGCTCCCACTTCAACACATCCGCTCGATCCTCCGTCCCTAGCATCTTCAATTGATTTCCCTTGCCTGACCAATTCCTGAACAATCACATCAGTATTAAATAGCGAAGGTTGCCCGTATCCTGTTTTAATAATGTTAAGTGCTCTTTTTAAAAAACTATCTGGATTTTTCTTACTCAATTGAATCGCAGAACTTGGCTGGAGCAATCTCATCTCTTCGATGACATCCAGAATCAAGTAAGAAAGCTCATTCACAGCATCAGAGCCGTCTGTTTTCACACCTCCAAGGTTAATCAAGGCAAAATCTGTGTAGGTGCTGCTTTCTTCAGCAGTCACTCCCACTTTAGGAGGTGCTGGCTGGTTGTTAAACTTAATCCAGAAAGCTTGCAGAAGTTCTTTGGCTTTTTCCTTGGAAAGGGTTCCCTCTTCAATGCCTTTCTTATAGAAAGGATATAAATGCTGATCAAGTCTTCCCGGATTAAATGAATCCCACGTATTGAATTCCATAATAACTCCGAGATGGACAAACCAATAATACTGCAGTGCTTCCCAAAAATCCCTGGGAGGATTAGCCGGAACGAAAGAACAGATTTCAGCAATCCTTCTTAATTCTTTTTTACGTTCCATACTCTTCTCTTCTTTGCTCATTTCTTGAACTTTTTTTGAATATCTCCTGGCAAAATGAATCAGCGCATCAGCACAAATATCCATAGCTTTAAGCTCTTCTCTTTTTTTGTAGGCATCTGGATCCTCTAAAAAATCCAGATCGGAAATGCTTTTCTTGATCTGTTTTTTAAAATCGCTGAATCCCCTGCTGTAAATTTTATTGTCAAGAACTGTATGACCCGGTGCTCTCTGTTCCATGAATTCCGTATAAATGCCTGCCTCATAAGCATTTTTCCATTCAGAGGACATCTGATTTAAAATTCTATCTCTTATGGATCTTCCTTTCCAAAAAGGAATGATTTCTTTTCTGTACAATTCCCTGGTATCTTCATCCACAAAAAATGGAATTTTTTCGCGTTGACTCAACACATCAAGATCATCCAGAGAGTGAGCACATATTTCAGGATAAGTTGGAGTCGCTCTGGGAGAAGGCCCTCTTTCTCCGACAATCAGTTCTCCTTCATTAATGCATATTTTTTTATGACTCAGGTAATACTCAAACGCCTTGGCTCTTTTCAAGGGTTCTGATAGTTTGTTTGAATCGTCTTTCCTGTAAAAATCAGTAATAAGCTTTGCTCTTTCAGAAGTTATGAAAGGGGTTATGTCTTCACTTTGCTCTCTTAATTTATTTATTCTTTTGTTCATGATTCAATCTCCCATTATAACTGCAAATCCGTAATCTTTAAATATTTTTTTTATCTCTTCAATTCTCTTGCGAGAAGGAGTCTCAAATATAAAACCATTCTTTTCTTTCCCCAGTCTTCTTAATTTTTCAAATCCGCCTTTATGATATGGCAAAAGGTTGATCTCCCTAATATTTTTTAGATAACGAACAAACTCCGCCATCTCGGATATATTCTTTAAATCATCATTGACGCCTTTAATAAGAGGAATACGTATTGAAATCTCAGTTTTTTCTGCAGATAATTTTTTGATATTGCGGAGTATTTTCCGGTTAGAAACACCGGTATACTTTATATGCCTGGCATCATCCATCATTTTCAGGTCGAATAGAAAAATGTCAACTTTTTCAGCCACCTTGGCAAGGGATTCGAAGGAGACAAATCCTGAAGTATCGACGGCTGTATGAATTGCCAGTTCTTTCAATCTGTCCAGCACTGCTTCTAAAAAATCAAGCTGTAACAAAGGTTCTCCTCCGGAAAACGTTATTCCCCCTTTAGAATCATCGAAAAATATCATGTCTTTTTCTACTTCATTGATAATATCTTCAACACTCACTTCTTTTCCCACAACTTTTATCGCTTCATACACACATATTTTCTGACATTCACCACAACAATCACATTTTTCCCGTTCTATCTCAATAGATCCGGTCTTTTTTGATAAAGAATTTTTAGGACAAATGCCTATGCATTCATCACAGTATTCAGCACATCTTAAAGGATATAACATCATTTCAGGTTTTTTTTCCCTTCCTTCAGGATTGTGGCACCATTGACATTTGAGAGAACATCCTTTTAGAAAAAAAGTTGTTCTAATTCCAGGCCCATCATGGATTGCATATCTCTTTATATCAAAAATCATTCCTTTAACCAAAACAGACTCCAAATACTCTAATTTAATGAAAACAGTCTTTCTACATACCAAAAGACATATCTCAAGTCAATTTTGAGATATCAATCATAATATCACCCCTTTATTCACCCTAAAAGGCTATTGATTTTCTTTTTTATTCAATTTTTAATAAACTCATTAGGAACAGTAAGGAGATATAAACATTCATTCTTGTTTTTAATCTTACAATCGAATAAAATAAATAAAACTTGAATAAAGGATTTTATAATGAAAAATCCAAGACCAATTCTTCTTGTCGAAGATGATCACGTCGACGCAATGACTGTAAAACGGGCTATGAATGACAACAACATCAATACTCCTCTCCATATCGTTTTTAACGGAGAGGATGCTCTGGAATACTTAAAAAATCCTCAAATTGAAAATCCCCTTATTATTCTTCTTGATTTAAATATGCCAAAAATGGACGGTTTTGAATTTTTAGAAATCATTAAACAAAACAATTCATTCAAACGAATCCCGGTTGTCATACTCACTTCCTCAAGAGAAGAACAAGATAAATCAAAATGTTTTGAGATGGGAGTATCCGGCTACATCCTCAAGCCTATTGAATATAAAGAGTTCGTTGAAATATTGAAGACAATAAACATATATTGGAAAATCAGTGAAAAACCAGATTAACAAGTATCAAACTTTTTTCAACCATATTGCTGACCCCGTATTAATTTTCGATAAAAAAACACACAAATTTCTTGATTGCAATAAAGCTGTGGAAAGAATCTACGGGTATACAAAAGAAGAGATCAGATCTATGACCCCGTACGACCTTCATCCGAAGGAAGAAATAGAAAAAGTGAAGAAACGGATAGACATAAGAAATATTGAAGAAGGTTTTCAATACACCCACGTCACCAAAGTAGGGCGACAAATGGTTGTGGAAATCCATTCTAATGAAATCAATTACAATGGACAACCTGCCTGGATCAGTGTGATTAGAGATATCACAAAACGCGATCTCCTGGAAAAGCAATTGAAAGATTTTGCTTATATTGTATCCCATGATCTAAAAGCACCGCTTCGGGCTATCAATCAGCTTGCTACCTGGCTTCTGGAGGATTATTCTCATAATTTTGATGATGAGGGTAAGAAATTATTGAATTTACTTATAAACAGAGTGATTCGCATGGATAATCTCATCAATGGAATCCTCCAATATTCGAGAGCCAGTCGTTCAAGACAAAAAAAAAGGAATATCAATTTGAACAAATTACTAACAAAAATAATCAACTCTCTTGGTGTTCTTGATAATTTCCAGATATCAATACACGAAAATTTACCTGTTATTTATGCAGAAACAACAAAGATAGAACAAATCTTCCAGAATCTTTTGAATAACTCAATAAAATATATGGATAAATCAGAAGGAAGAATAGACATTGGATACCTCGATAAAGGGAATTATTGGGTATTTTTTGTTAAAGATAATGGACCGGGAATCGATAAAAGATATCATAAGAAAATATTCCAAATATTCCAAACTTTGGAACCTCGCGATTCTATTGAAAGCACAGGAGTGGGCCTTTCTGTAGTTAAAAAGATTATTGAATTTCTCGATGAACAAATCTGGCTGGAGTCTCAATTAGGAGAAGGATCCACTTTTTATTTCACTTTTAGAAAGAATTCAAAACAGAATGACTAAATGATTCCGATTGTTATTGTAAAATAAATAACAATGAAAAATACAAAAAGAAAAATTCTTGTTGTTGATGATGATAAAATAGACCAGATGGCATTTATCCGTTATGCTAAAACCAGCGACTTTCCTTTTGACTATCGTATTGCAGGATCTGTCAAAGAAGCAAATGAAATTCTGAAGAATGATACATTCGATGCTATTTTACTCGATTACATCTTAGGCGATGGCACCGCATTTGATTTATTTGAAAGCATTAAAGGAATTCCTTTTGTGATTGTCACAGGTACAGAAGACCAAGAAATCGCGGTTCATGCGATGAAATCCGGTGCATGTGATTATATAGTTAAAGATTCAGATGGTCATTATCTCAAAACATTGTCTCTCACTTTACAAAACGCAATAAAACACAAAAAATCAGAAGACGAATTGGAGCGATATAGGACTCATCTTGAAGAGCTTGTCGCGGATCGAACCAATAAACTCAAAAAAGAAATCTCAAGACATAAAAAAACCAGTGAATCATTAAAAAAAGTCAAAAATGAGCTTGAAAAAAGGGTTGAAGAAAGAACCAAAGAACTCACTGAATCCAATAAAAAACTAAAGAAAGAAATATCCATAAGAAAAAGCGCGGAAGAGACTATCCAGAAAGAAGCTTCAAAACTATCAGCTATGATATCCAGTATGGAAGAAGGGATTATTTTTGCCAATAGCAATGATGAAATCATTGAAGTAAACAAATATTTTTTAAACATTATTAACAAAAAGAAGTCCGAGGTATTAGGAAAATCTCTATACAACTTTCATTCAAAAGAAGCATCTCAAATAATAAAAAGTTCCTTAGAGGACTTTAAACAAGATCAAAATTCTCCTCAAAAAATTATTCAAAGGCGTATTTCCAATCTAGAAACAATTATTCGCCTTCAACCGATTTATAGAAATAATGGATATGATGGAGTTCTTTTAAATCTCATAGATGTAACTGAACTGGTCATGGCTAAAAAAGAAGCTCAGGCAGCAAACAGAGCAAGAGGTCAGTTTCTTGCCAACATGAGTCATGAAATTCGCACTCCGATGAATGCTATTCTAGGTATGACAGAACTCGCCCTTGATACAGAATTAACCTCCGAACAGAGAGAATATCTTAACACAGCAAAGGCCTCATCCGATATGCTCATGAACATCATAAACGACATTCTTGATTTTTCAAAAATTGAGGCTGAACGAATCGAATTGGAATCCGTAAGCTTCAATATAAGAGAAACTATTGACAATATCGTATCTTCATTGGCTTTCCAGGCTCAAAAGAAAGGATTAGAGCTTATAATCCATATTCCTTCCGATGTGCCGGAAAGGGTGATCGGAGATCCGGGCCGTATCCGTCAGATCATCGTAAATTTGATAGGAAATGCAATCAAATTTACTGAAAAAGGTGAAGTTGTGGTTTCTGTTGAAACAGAACCACAGGAAAAAAACCTGATTAGTTATCATTTCAGTATAAAGGATACAGGTATAGGAATTCCCAAATCAAAGCAAAAATTGATATTCGATCCTTTTGCCCAGATGGACGGTTCAACATCACGTAAATTTGGAGGAACAGGACTTGGTCTTTCAATTACTTCTCAACTAGTCGAAGCAATGGGCGGGAACATCTGGGTCGAAAGTCAAGTTGGAAAAGGCAGTACATTTCACTTCACCATACAAATGAAACGACAGAAAGAAAAAGAGAAGAAATTCATACCGGTTATGTTTGACGATATAAAAAACCTCAATGTTCTGGTAGTCGACGATAATAAGACAAACCTTCGCATCATTAAAGAAATGCTGATTAACTGGCATATGAAACCAACTCTAACCGAAAGTGGAAAAAAGGCACTTTCTCTTGTAAAGCAAGCCAACTCTGAAGGGAAGTCTTTTTCCTTGGCACTGGTTGATGCCAACATGCCAGGTATGGATGGGTTCACCTTAGCAGAACATATAAAGAACAATCCTGCAATTTCAAGTACTATAATCATGATGATCAGTTCTGCTGGTATCCGTGGAGATGCGGCACGATGCCGTAAAATCGGCATCTCTGCCTACCTCACAAAACCAATCAAACAGTCTGACCTTCTGGATGCCATCCTGGTTTCCCTAGGAACAACTCCGGAAAAAGAAAAAAGATCCCCTCTTATCACAAGACACACTCTCCGGGAATCTAAACACAGTTACAATATTCTGTTGGCTGAAGATAATGCAGTCAACCAAAAAATGGCTGTCCTTATTCTTGAAAAGTACAATCATAAAGTGACTGTTGCCGGAAATGGATATGAGGTCTTATCTGCCCTTGAAAAAAACTCTTTTGACATAATTCTTATGGATGTTCAGATGCCTGAAATGGATGGATTCGAAGCCACCGCGTCAATCAGAAAAAAGGAAAAAAAGAGCAAAACTCACACTCCAATCATTGCTATGACTGCTCATGCTATGAAAGGAGACAGAGAACGTTGTCTTCAAGCTGGAATGGATGATTATATATCTAAACCCTTGAATTCCAATCTTTTGCTAAAAAAGATTGATTCTGTATTCACAAATCATATAAAATCGAGCAAGGAGAAGAACAAAAATGATTGATGTATTCAAAAAAAATAGATTGATATTTATTAGAAAAATAATAGAATAAGAAGGATGAGATCTTTGGATATCATCATAAACAGAACAAAAAAGCTGATTCTTCCTTCTATAAAAACAAAAGGAGAATATAATGGAAACCAATAAACCAATCTTACTGGTCGAAGATGACCAAGTGGATGCTATGACTGTAAGACGGGCATTCAAAGATGTCCATATAACGAACAATCTTGAAGTGGCAGGAAATGGACTTGAAGCATTAGATTTCTTACACAATCCTAATAATTCAAATCCTTGTATTATTCTTTTGGACTTAAACATGCCAAAAATGAATGGTATTGAATTCCTTAAACACATCAAAAAAGATGACAATTTAAAATTAATACCTGTCGTTGTTCTTACAACTTCCGAAGAAGAACAAGACAGAGTCGACAGTTACAATCTGGGAGTGGCAGGCTATATACTCAAACCAGTGGATTACAGAAAATTCCTGGATGTCGTCAAAACAATAGATTTATACTGGACCTTATGTATATTGCCATAGCCAAAACTATCCTCTACTATGAAAAAATTAAAAATACTCTTTGTTGAAGACAACCAATTCGATAAGATGGCATTCGAACGCTTTCTAAAATCCGAGAAAATTGACTATGATTACACAATGGCTGAATCCATCGATGAAACCAAAAAGCTCCTTCAAAAGAACAGTTTTGATGCAGCTGTTGTGGATTATCATCTCAAAGATGGCACTTCTTTTGAACTTTTCGATCATCTAAAAAATATCCCGTTTATCATTGTGACCGGAACAGGCAATGAAGAAATTACTGTCAAAGCGATTAAATCCGGTGCCTATGACTACTTAAGGAAAGATCCCCACGGATACTATCTTAAAGTCCTTCCAGTAACAGTAGAAAAAGCCATAAAGCAAAAGAAAACTGAAGAAAAACTATTATTGTCTCAATTCACTCTGGACAGTGCTATCAATGCCATTTTATGGATAGGACGAGATGGACACATCCATTATGCGAACAAATCAACCTGCAATTTGTTGGGATATTCGGAAAAAGAATTATCTTCCATGACCGTTCATGATATTGATCCCAATTATCCCAAAGAGGAATGGGAAAACCGCTGGAAAAATTTGAAAAAAAAGCGTTCCCTTATCAAAGAATCATCTCTCATAAAAAAAGACGGAACAACATTTCCAGTTGAAATATCAGCCAATTACCTCGAATTTTTCGGGAAAGAATTCAATTGTACCTTTGTCAGAGATATTTCAGCCCAAAAACTCTATGAAAAAAAACTCCAAAATTCTCTCCGGGAAAAAGAAACCCTCCTTAAGGAAATCCACCATCGAGTGAAAAACAACATCCAGACCATTTCAAGCTTATTGAGACTTCAGGCACGAAACATCCAAAATACCAAAATCGCCGATATACTTAAAGCCAGCCAAAGCAGGATAAAATCAATGGCTCTCATTCACGAAAAGCTATACCAAGATGAAGATCTATCAAAAATCAATATATCGAACTACATAAAAAGTCTTGTCAACAGTTTATTCAATATGTATAAGATTGATAAAAAAAGAATAAAAGTTAAACTCGATTTAGAAGAATTATATACCAATATTGATACAGCGATACCTGTAGGATTAATCATTAATGAAATAGTGTCTAATTCTTTAAAACACGCCTTTCCTGAAAATAAAAAAGGGAATATTTCAATTGAATTGTTCAAGGGTAAAAAAAATAAATATATTCTTCAAGTCAGCGATACAGGCATAGGTCTTCCTCCAGGATTTGATGTTTATAAAACAGATACTCTGGGAACTTCCCTGATTGTTGACCTCACTCAACAACTGGAAGGGACTTTAAACATTTCTCATAATAATGGAGTTATCTATTCTCTTGAGTTTGAATTACATGAATAGTAAGCTCAAGCCTGCACAGTCGAAAAAAAAGGGAACACTTAACGAGTCCATGCCTGCGTTTGTTTCCCCGCTTATTGATTTCTAATTTCCGCTCATGACTCCGCCATTTTCTTGTATTCTTCGTATCTTTCTTTAGCTTCTTCCGCAGCCTGTTTAAACAACTTTTTGGCTATATCAGGAAACTGCTGATTCAAAGTTCTGTATCTTATTTCATTATCGAGAAATTGCTGATAATCGACTTTGGGTTCCTTTGAATCCATTTTCAAAGGATTTTTTCCTTCTTTTGCCAATAATGGATTATATCTATACAGAATCCAATAACCGGAATCAACAGCTAGTTTTTCTTCAGCTTGAGTGTATTTCATATCAAAACCATGATTGATACAAGGCGAATAGGCAATGATCAGAGACGGACCGTTATAGGATTCGGCTTCAAGAAAAGCATTCAATGTTTGTTTCTGATTTGCTCCCATGGAGACAGACGCAACATAAACATAACCATAGGTCATAGCCATTCTTCCCAGGTCTTTCTTCTTTGTTTTTTTACCCGAGGCAGCAAATTTTGCCACAGAACCAGTGGGGGTTGCTTTTGAAGCTTGTCCTCCTGTATTAGAATAGACTTCTGTATCCAGAACAAGGACATTGACATTTCGTCTCATGGCAAGAACATGATCTAATCCTCCATATCCAATATCATAAGCCCATCCATCTCCTCCAATGCTCCAGACACTTTTATCCACAATATAATCCTGCAGTTCCATTATTTTCGATAAAACAATTTTTTTATCACCATCTGCTTTTGACAATGCTTCTTTTAACTCCTTTTTAACCATTCGAGCAGCTTTTTTTGCTTCCTCACCTACGGAATCCCAAAGTTCCATGCTTTTGTTTAAGGCATTGGTTAATTCTGGAGTAGTTCCCAATTCAATAATCTTTTTCATGTTGTTATAAAGTTGTTTTCTGTTGGAATCCACAGCCAATCTCATTCCAAATCCATACTCTGCATTATCTTCAAACAGAGAATTAGCCCATGTGGGGCCCTGGCCCTGTTTGTTTTTGCAATAGGGCATGGTGGGAAATGTTCCTCCCCATATAGAGGAACAACCGGTGGCATTTGCAATGATCATCCGGTCTCCAAATAATTGAGTGGCTAATTTGACGTAAGGTGTTTCTCCGCATCCCGCACAGGCTCCACTGAATTCAAGGTAAGGCACGAGAAACTGTGACCCCTTGATTGTTTCTCTTTTGACCCCCTCTAATTCATTATCAGGAAGCTTTTCAAAAAAAGCTTCATTTTCATTTTCTCCTGCTTCTCGGGCTTCCTCGATTGGAATCATTTCAATAGCTTTCACCTTTGTGGGACAGACTTCGTAACAATTATCACAACTGACACAATCTTCAATATAGGTCTGAATTCTGTATTGAAGATTTCGTTCATTCTTAGTCTTTGATTCCACTGTAACGAATTGTTCAGGAGCATTGTTCAAATGAGCTGGATCAATCTGTTTCATTCGAAGGCATGCGTGAGGGCAAACAAGAGCACATTGATTACACTGGATGCAATGTTCTGGTATCCATTTGGGCACTGTGGTCCCCACTCCCCGCTTTTCCAATCTTGTGGTTCCAGTTGGGACTCTTCCATCATAAGGCATTTTGGAAACAGGAATGCTATCTCCCTTGAAATGCATAACAGGAGAAATGACATCCTTAGCAAACTCATCAGCCTCATCAGGAACCAGCTTGGATGGAGGAACAGACTTTTCTATTTTATCCGGAACAGGGACTTCTTGAAGTGCTTCTGAAGCTTTGTCAACAGCAGCCCAATTCATATCTACGATTTCCTGGCCTTTTTTAATAAATGTCTTTTTGACAGCGTCTTTAATCAGTTTTAATGCTTTTTCCTCAGGAAGAACTCCAGATATCTTGAAAAATGCCGCCTGCATGACTGCACTTATTCGATTTCCTAATCCCACATCCTCAGCTATTTTCAACGCATCAATATTATAAACTTTGATATTTTTATCAACAATGGTCTTCTGCATGTCTTCGGTCAGGTTTTCAAAAACTTCTTCTGATTTCCAGTTAGAATTCAGAAGAAACACTCCTCCTTCTCTAATTCCTCCCAGTATGTCATAACGTCCTATATAAGAAGCCTTATGGAGCGCCACAAAGTCCACTGTATCCAGTAAATATTGAGATTGGATTTTCTCTTTTCCAAACCTCAGATGTGAAATAGTCACTCCCCCGGACTTTTTAGAATCATACTGAAAATATCCCTGGCAGTACATGTCTGTATTATCTCCAATAATCTTTATCGAATTCTTATTGGCACTAACTGTTCCGTCTGATCCATATCCCCAGAACTTACACCTCACCACTCCTTCCGGTTCAGCATCTATCTTTTCATTAATCTTTATAGAAGTTCCGGTCACATCGTCATCAATTCCTACGGTAAAGCCATGACTGCATTCCCCGTCCAGATGGTCATAGATGGCGTTAACCATCGTTGAAGTTAATTCTTTAGAAGAGAGTCCATACCGCCCACCAATGACTTTAATATCCTTATTGGAGAGGGAAACCGCCACATCAAGATACAAAGGCTCTCCCAATGAACCTGGTTCTTTGGTCCGGTCAAGGACAGCTATTTTTTTTACTGTCTTCGGGATGGCGTCAATTAAGGCTTTTTTCGAAAAAGGTCTGTACAATCTTACTTTGATAGCTCCAACTTTTTCACCATTTTTTGTGAGGTAATTGACTGCTTCTTCTATGGTTTCTGTCGCTGACCCCATAGCTATTATGATTTTATCCGCATCCGGTGCTCCAATATAATCAAACAGTTTGTACTGACGGCCAATTTTCTTTGATAATATGTCCATATATTCCTGGACTATTTCAGGAGTTGAATTATAGAATTTATTAACTGTTTCCCTTCCCTGAAAATAGACATCCGGATTCTGAGCTCCCACTTTCATCATAGGATCCTCAGGATTCATTGCTCGGCTCCTGAATTCTTCAACATACTTTATTTCTATAAGCTCGGCCATGGTTTCATAAGGAATCATTTCCACTTTTTGAATCTCATTGGAGGTTCTAAAACCATCAAAAAAATGGAGAAAAGGAACTTTTGATTTCAATGTAGCCAGGTGAGCCACAATAGCAAGATCCATTGCTTCTTGAACAGAACCGGATGCTATAAGGGCAAATCCTGTATTCCTTGCTGCCATAACATCAGAATGGTCTCCGAAAATAGACAATGATTGGCAAGCTAAGGACCGAGCAGATACATGAAAAACTGTTGGCAAAACCTCACCGGCGATTTTATGCATGTTGGGCAACATGAGCATTAATCCCTGGGAAGCAGTAAAGGTCGTTGTCAATGATCCTGCAGAAAGACATCCATGCACAGCTCCTGAGGCTCCTCCTTCGGATTGCATTTCAACAACATCCAAAACTTGATCGAATATGTTTTTGCGTCCTTCTGCAGCCCAACTATCTGCCAATTCCCCCATCAAGGAGGAAGGAGTAATGGGATAAATTGCAGCAACTTCACTAAAGGCATAAGCCACATGGGTTGCAGCTGTATTACCATCAATGGGTTCATATATTTTCTTCATGATTCATCTCCTGTATTCGCCTAATGGCATTAGATATTTTTTTTATATAAATTATTAATGAATAATAAGAATTTTAAATCCTTTATAATCTCAATTTTTAAATTCTGTTCTACCCTCCAGAGATTTCTTTATAGTCACTTGGTCCGCATAGTCCAAATCAGAACCAACAGGGAGCCCGACAGCCAATCGAGTAATTTTTAAATCATATCCTCTGAGCAGTTTGGCAATGAAAATCGCTGTTGACTCACCCTCAACAGTTGGATTCGTTGCAATAATGACTTCTTTGAATTTCCCTTCTCTAATTCTCTTTAAAAGCTTTTCTATTTTCAATTCATCCGGTCCGACTCCTTTTAAGGGAGCAAGAGCACCTAAAAGAACATGATATCGACCATTAAATAACTCGGTTTTTTCGATTGAATCGATATTAAATGGTTCTTCGACAATACACAGAATTTCATCATTCCTGTTTTCCTCAGCACAATAGAGGCAAGGATCCACATGAGTGAGATTGTTGCATACAGAACAATAGAACGTATTTTCCTTTGCCTTTTTTATAGCATCAGCTAATATGGTAACTTCTTCTTTGGAAAGCCCTATCAAGTAAAAGGCGATCCTCTGAGCTGTTTTCGCACCTATACCTGGAATCTTTTTCAATTCAGCAATAAGATTGTTTAAAGGATGTAATTTATCATTCATTAGAAAAGTCCGGGGATTTTTAAGGCATCTCCCAATCCACCTAATTTTTGAGATATCTCTTCCTCAACCTTTGTATTCGCATCATTGAAAGCAGCAATGATTAAATCTTGAAGCATTTCAACGTCGTCTTTGTTCACCACTTCTGGATCTATTTTTAAAGAAATGATGTTTTTTGTTCCATCCATAGTTAATAGGATCATACCTCCACCGCTGGAACCTTCGACTCTCATGGCCTGCATTTCTTTTTGCATTTTTTCCTGCATTTCTTTGGCATTCTTTAACATTTTTTGTAAATTTTGTATGTTTTTCACTTTATTTCTCCTCTAATTAGAAGAAATCTAATTATTTTTAATTTTATCAATAGGCTTCACTGAAAGGATTCTTCCTTTGAATCGATTCATAAAATATTCGACAGAAGTATCTTTCACAGCCGATTCGATTTCTTTTTTGGTTATTCCACTTGATTTGATATTGTTTTCTTTCTGGTCCCTTTCTGAGTTCTGAATAACCTTATTATTTGAAATTTGTTCTGATTTAACCACACTTTTTCCTTCTGGCATATAGGAATTGATTGTCCGGGAAGTATCATTAACCTTTATTCCCTCTTTTATATTTTTTATTTCTTGTAAAATATGACTCAGGGGAGTGATGTTTTTGAAATGACACATCTTCACCAATAACACCTCAAAATAAATCCTGGGATGAGAGGAATACCTCAATCCCTGTTCCCCATTTTGAAGAGTTATAAGATAACGGAGTAAATTTTCCTGAGATGTAGGGGCTATACTTTTTTTAATTTCTTCATATTCCTCCTCATTCAGAGGGATTAATTCTTTCGGATCCTTTACAGATTTAAAAATGAGCAAGTTTCTAAAATGCCGGATGACTTCTTTGTAAAAAAACCGGAGGTCATAACCATTATTAATAACCTGTTCCACTAAAGAAAATATACGTTCAGCTTTTCCTTCAATAATCGCATTGGAAAACGAAAACAATAGCTTTTTATCTACGGTTCCTAAAATCTCTTTCAAATCCTCATCATTGATGACTTCTCCTGAAAAAGCCACTGCTTGATCCAGTAATGATTGAGCATCTCTTAAACTGCCATCGGCAGATTCTGCAATCAAATTGACTCCAAATATTGAAATTTCAATACCTTCTTTTTTTGAAATATCAAGTAAATGGTTCGCTATTTCTTTATTAGATATCTTTTTGAATTCAAAATGCTGACATCTGGATGTTATAGTAGCTGGAACTTTGTGAAATTCAGTTGTTGCAAATATGAATATTGTGTGTTCAGGGGGTTCCTCAAGAGTCTTTAATAAAGCATTAAATGCTTCCCGAGTGAGCATATGGACTTCATCGATAATAATAACCTTATAACGGCTGTATATAGGCTTGTATTTAACTCCTTCTCTAAGGGATCTGACTTCATCGATTCCCCGGTTAGAAGCTCCATCTATTTCCATAACGTCGACAGATCGATCTTCATTTATGGAATTACAAAATTCACAATTATTGCATGGCGTCGGAGTCTGTCCATGTTGACAATTCAAAGCTTTCGCTAAAATTCTGGCTGTTGTCGTTTTTCCTATCCCCCGCATCCCTGAAAAAATGTACGCTTGAGCAACTCTATTATTCTTCACCGCATTTTTCAGAGTTTGAACAACAGATTTCTGGCCAATAATCTCATCGAAAACCTTAGGCCTGTATTTTCTTGCATATATTAAGTATGTCATTTTAGTAATATTGATTCTTGGATACAAATTTGAATGACATGTTATAAAGGTTATATTATCATAAAAATTTTATAAATCAAAAATATTATTTTATATTTCCCCTGTTCGGTTTCTAAATATAAATTACAAATTTTTATTTATAATTTTGATTAAATTGATTATAATGATGGTTAAACTTGAATATTCACTATTTGAGTTCATCTAAAACATAAATTATTTTAATAAAGCGAATAAAAATTAAAGAGTAAAACTTATCTTCAAAAGGATATGATTGAATAGCTCAACTTCTCTCAAGAGCTTGATACTGAGTGATTAATTTTTCATGAATATCCCATGTAAAAAGAGGTGTTTAAATGGCAATAACAAAAAAAGAAGCATTGGAGTATCATTCCAAAGGAAAAAAAGGAAAGATTGAAGTCAATTCAACAAAACCGTTTTTCACCCAGAGAGACCTATCTCTTGCCTACACTCCGGGAGTTGCAGAACCGTGTAGAGAAATCTTAAAATCTCCAGACCAGGTTTTTTCCTACACAGCTAAAGGAAATTTGGTAGCTGTGGTGACAAATGGAACCGCAGTGCTGGGGTTGGGAAATATAGGAGCCTTAGCTGGAAAACCGGTCATGGAAGGAAAAGGAGTTTTGTTTAAAAGATTCGCTGATATCGATGTGTTTGATATCGAAGTGAATTCTGAAGATCCCCAGGAAGTTATAAAAGTGGTGAAATTATTAGAACCCACTTTCGGAGGAATCAATTTAGAGGATATCAAAGCACCCGAGTGTTTTATCATCGAAGAAACATTGAAAAAAGAACTGGACATTCCTGTTTTTCATGATGACCAGCATGGAACAGCCATTATCTCGGGTGCCGGATTATTAAATGCGCTTGAACTTCAGAAAAAAGATATAGACAAGGTCAATATTGTCATCAATGGAGCAGGCGCTTCCGGAATTGCGATAGCTAATTTATATGTTGAGCTGGGAGTCAAAAAAGAAAATATAACATTTTGTGACTCCAAAGGAGTTATCTATAAGGGGAGAAAAGAAGGAATGAATCCCTATAAAGAAAAATACGCCCGAAAAACAAACTTAAGAACACTGAAAGAAGCCATGGAGGGAGCAGATGTTTTTGTGGGTGTATCTGTCGCGGATGTTGTTTCTAAAGAAATGATTGCTTCTATGAATTCCAGACCAATTGCGTTTGCCATGGCTAACCCTGATCCCGAAATTAAGTATGAAGATGCCCTCAGTGTTAGAAATGACATTATAATGGCAACCGGGCGCTCTGATTATCCCAATCAGGTCAACAATGTTCTTGGATTTCCGTTTATATTCAGGGGTGCCCTTGATGTCAGAGCCACCACGATCAACATGGAAATGAAAGTTGCTGCTTCCCATTCCCTGGCAAACCTAGCTAAAGAAGACGTCCCTGACTCTGTCTTATCCGCTTATTCTGATCAAAATATAAAGTTCGGTCCTGAATATATCATTCCCAAACCATTTGATTCAAGAGTTCTTTTATGGGAAGCCATTGCTGTTGCCAAAACAGCTATAGAAACAGGAGCTGCTAAAATCCATCTGGACCTGGAGGAATATCGAAATCAGTTGGAATCAAAACTTGGAAAACACAGAGAAGTTATGCGAGTTTTCATGAATAAAGCAAAAATCGAGCCAAAGAGAATTGTGTTTCCAGAAGGAAATGAAGAGAGAATCTTGCGAGCCGCCCAGGTTATCGTTGATGAAGGAATTGCCAAACCCATCATTCTGGGCAACAAACAAATCATCACACAAAAAATAAAAAATATGGGGCTTGATATCATCAATGAAATTGAAATCATTGAACCTTTAAATTTTCCCCGCATTGAAGAATACACCGAAAAACTGTTTAAAATGAGGCAGCGAAAAGGAATCACGCGGGCAGGAGCAGCAGAACTTATGAACAATTTGACTTATTTCGGAACCATGATGGTTCATATGGGGGACGCAGACTGTCTTGTATCAGGTCTAAACAAACATTATCCGGAAACAATCCGCCCCGCTCTTCAAATCATTAAGATAAAACCAGAGTACAAAATAGCTGCCGGACTTTACAAAATGATTTTTAAAGACAAGGTCATGTTTTTCGCCGATGCAACAGTAAACATTGAGCCCTCTGCAGAAGAACTGGCAGACATTGCCATCAGTGCTTCAGAAGCAGCTCAAAAATTTGGTGTGGAGCCTAAAGTAGCCATGCTGTCCTTTTCCAATTTCGGAAGCACCCGGCACCCTTTATCCGAAAAGGTTAACAAAGCAGTCAAAATCGTAAAAGAGAAAAATCCTGATCTCATCATCGATGGTGAAATGCAGGCAAATACAGCCCTTAATCCGGAATTAATCAAATCAACTTTTCCATTCAGTAAATTGAAAGAAAGTGCGAACGTTATCATCTTTCCTGATCTGCAATCAGGAAATATTGCTTATAAACTTCTGGGCAGACTAAGTGGCGCCAGAGCAATTGGACCTATTCTTATCGGGATGAAAAAACCGGTGCACATTCTTCACCGAGGTGCCACAGTGGATGAGATCGTAGACCTTTCTGCTATCGCTGTCGTTGAAGCTCAAAAAATGTAGAATCTAAAAATCTGACTGGGAATTCGGATAAGCTTTCCTAAAAAAAACAGATCTATAAGAACTTGGAATACCATTTTCAGAAGTTATTCCATTCTTTTAAACACCTCTTTTACTTTTTTAAATGCCCAGTTGAGTTCTTTTTGTTTTATACCCAGCGGAGGGGCAAAACGGATGACATTTTCATGAGTTTCTTTACACAGAAGTCCTTCATCTTTCAAAGCTTCACAAAAGCGCCTCGCTCCTCCGGCTTCCTCATTCAGTTCAATTCCTATGAGCAATCCTTTTCCTCTAATTTCCTTTATATGGGAGCTTTCAATGCTTTGAAGCTTTTCCAAGAAATACTCACCCTGTTCCATGGAATTTGCCACCATCTTTTCATCCTGGATCACTTTAAGGGACTCCCGCGCTACGGCACAGGCTAGAGGATTCGCGCCAAAGGTTGATCCATGTTCTCCTGGTTTGATCACTTCCAATATATCTCTGGGAGTGAGGACTGCAGAAATGGCATAGCAGCCTCCTCCTAATGACTTCCCTAAAATAAGCACATCCGGTTTCACGTCTTCATATTCACAGGCAAAATGTTTACCGCACCTTCCCAGACCAGTCTGAATTTCATCCGCCATGAACAAAACATTATTCTTTTCACACAGCTCCTTGGCTTTCTTTAAATATCCGTCAGGCGGGATGATGATCCCGGCTTCTGCTTGAACTGGTTCGACAAGAAATGCGGCTGTGTTCGAGTTGATGGCACTTTCCAATGCATTACTATCCCCGTAAGGAACGGTTATAAATCCTGGAGTAAACGGTCCAAAATCATTTTTGTACGCCTGTTCGGTTGAAAATCCTATGATGGTCACAGTCCGGCCGTGAAAGTTATTGGCACAGGTAATGATTTCAGCTCTGTCTTGAGGAATATTTTTCTTTTGATAAGCCCACTTTCTGGCTACTTTAATCGCTGTCTCCACTGCTTCTGCCCCTGAATTCATAGGAAGAACAAGTTCATAACCTGTGAAATCACACAGTTCCTTAGCCAAAAGCGGCCACTGGTCATTTCTGAATGCCCGTGAAGTCAACGTCACTTCTTTGGCTTGTTCAGTGAGAGCTTTGACTACTCTGGGATGACAGTGCCCATGATTAACAGCAGAATAAGCACTTAGAAAATCTAGGTACTTGTTTCCTTCCAGATCCCAAACCCAAATTCCCTTGGCTCTGGATATAACAACATCCAATGGATGATAATTATTGGCTCCGTACAAATCTTCCAGTATAATAATGTCTTTGCTGTCCATGATATCTCCTTTTCATAAAATGGCGGAGAGGGTGGGATTCGAACCCACGGTACGAAATTTCCGCACACACGCTTTCCAAGCGTGCTCCTTAAGCCACTCGGACACCTCTCCACTTAGCATTCTTGTCTTTTAATGGAATAACTATAATTATCAAAAAAACAACAATTCGTCAATTCATAGAAATGAGATTAAACGTTCAGGATTTAAAAATCATTAAAAGTTTCTATCCTAAAAAAACAGGAATATTATTGAGCTAAGGAATTACTTTATTCACAGGAGTTCCCCCAAAAATTGATCAAGTCTTAACGTAACGTATTTATAATCATTAAGTTAATCAAATCTTAAAGTGGAAAACCAATTTTTGGGGACACCTTTTCAAGCCCCCTCTTTTCCCAAATGACGCGTTCCAGTAATAACAAAACATCAGAGGTGAGACATTAGACATGAGAGGAAAATAAAATTTTAATTAAATAAATTTCTTATTTTCTATATCTTTATCATCTTGAGTCTGACAAGGAAATATTCAATTTCATCTAACCTCTCACCTATGAGGTTTCCCAAGAGAAGATCTAATCTCATTTAACGTTTGCCGTCTTAAGATATTATATTACATTCAATTTCATTTTACATCTCACGTCTTACGTATGACGATGTTATTGTGACAGGACTCCTCAATGTTTGTTGCTTCTGATATTTATAATATAAATTTAAAAATTGGGGGAACTTCACCTTTATTCATTATTGATCAATTTGTTTTTAATTTCATTTAAAATAAATAGAAAAAATTCCTGATTTGATATTCTCATGACCGGCAAAGGAAAAACTCATATAAACCGAGAGCCCATATATACTGAGTTTCATTTCAACACCATAAAATACTCTGGCTCTGCCCCAATTCTGAATTTGTTTGAAGGGAGTGAGAATCGATAAATAAGGAGAAATTCGGAGGAAATGGAACAAGTAGGGAAATTCCACTTTAGCACTCATAAGACCATAATCCTCAAAAGCAATCTCTTCATACTGCAAATACGGTAATAAGTCATTATGGCCTAACCAAAACCTATATACAAAAGGCAGTTTCTTCGAGGTCGATATTCCCGATTGGGCGAATAAAAATAATTTTGAATCTTCAAATAGAGTGAAATAATGGCTTCCTGAAATAATAATTTTCAATCCTGAATTTTCTTTTTTTATTGGCAAATCAATTTTGACTTGAGAATTCCATCCCTTTCTTTCCAGCGGATCCTCTTTATCATATTCAAAAAGAAAATAGGGGACAAAAAACAACCCTTCTTTTAAATTAAAGGATTCTTCCAGGTTGATTTGATCTTCAACATTTAAACTCCAATGATCCATTCTTAATCCTGTTTCAACTCTATAATCAGTTCCCATTATTTTTTCAATTCCTAAGGAACCATTCCAGCTACAGGCATCCATTGAATGGATAACAGGCTGTCTGAAAAATTTATTCTTCCAATATTTCCCCCCTAAAGAAAAGCACAAAGAGAGCGCTCCTTTATTTTGAATACGTCTGTTCCATACAGTCTGTATCTGATGGGAGGACGATGAACCTAGATAATAGAATGTATCCTGAATCGAAAACTCATCCAAATTGCCTAAAAAATTGCTGTCCTTAATTCGGACCAATCCATTCAATCCTTTATACCCATTATATTGAAGCCTTAGATTCAGAGCCGGTCTTTTTTCATCCAAATGGGCTTTTAAATTCAAATATCCTTTATCCTGGCTTTTCTCCACAGAAATATTGATCGCGTTGTAGGCACCGGTGTCATCAAGCTCTTCAATCCACTTTTTCAATTGAATGCTATTGTAGATCTTCTCTTTTTGAGGAATTAAATACTGGGATAGAACTTCTTTTTTTGTTCTTGTTTTTTCCGGAAGGATAATCTCATTCACTTTCCACTCTCTAATAAATATTTTCAGCAATCCGTTTTTCTGAATGTCAACCTTTTCGACTTCAACCTGAGAGTAACCCCTTGATCTATAAAAGTGATAGAGTTCATTCAAATGGGCATAAAATCGGCTTCTATTGAACATCTGGTTTACTTCAAGTCCAAGTAAAGAGATTATATGCTTGTCTTTAAACAGTGTGTTTCCGTGAAGTGTTATCTTCTTTATTTCAGGATACTCTTCAACAGTGATATAATAGATTCCCTTTTCTTTTTCTTCGACATTCACCTGGGAAAACCATCCAGAATCAAGAAAAATTTCTTCTATTTTTTCTTTGATGTTTCCAGATTCTAAATGATGAATCTTTTCCTGAATGGAATGGACAATATCTTTGGTAATATTCTTAATGCCAAATACTTTAATCTGATAATCTTTGGCAGCAAGAAAGGAAGGAATGAGTAAAAGGAAAAGGAGAAGAAATAATCCTTTTTTAACTTTAAAACCCAAGAAAAAATGGGGGGAGGGATAGTTTCCCTCCCCCGATGGTATTCCTTATTTTGTCAGGACAATAGCAGGCTGTAGATTGGGCCCTGCTTTCTCTAGAAGAGCCAATCGTCTCCCCTGATTGTGCTTTTCAGCTAAATTCTTTGCATCCAGACCGGCAAATATGGAAATACCTAAATAAAGTAGAGGCCATATATACCATACCGTCCAAAGTACCAGGGTGAATACGACTGAAATAACAACAGCGGCACCTAAAAAGATCAAGCCCCTGGTGACATCTCCGACCCAAATCTGTCCCAGTCCTGGAACCAGAAAAGAAAAAATAAACGCAAGCCAGGGATCTTTGTACTCAGGATGACCTTGAGCATATTGAGCTGAAAGAATAGTCGGCTGGATTAAAAACACAGCAATGAGCAAAACAGTGATAATAGTTAATTCAAGTTTCATAAAACTTTCCTCCTTATTTTTATTTTTTTATTATATCTTCTCCTTTATATTCGCCTTCTTTGATATGTTCTATTTTTGTGTTTTCCGGTATGGCAAATATAAACTTATCTTCATTGATTTTTTTGTTGATCATCACATTTTCAAACACAACTTCATTTTTTGATACGATATCGCCTTCTCTTATATGAGACACCATTTTCAGGGGAAACCAGATATTATTCTCAAAATTTCTATATTTGTCAAACATTATCATGCTTGAAATATTTTCGTGGAGGTCATAACTTTCAATTTTTTTTATGACATTCATTTGAGGGTCTATCCAAAAAACGATTCTGGAAATAAAATCCTGAGCCGTTTTCGGAGTTGCTTCATAAAGATGGACTTCCCTCCACCCTTTTCTTTGTTTGTTCAAAAATTTAATATCCAAATCTTTGGACAAAACATCTCTTCCTGCAACAGCCGGAGAACTGAACACATCCTCTGTGTTTGCCGGATTATTTTTTCTTTCAGAAATATAGACCTTTTTCAATTTCTCCATATAAAACCAGACTTTTGTTCCATTGCACACAATCTTTATCCAGGATCCAGCAGGCCTGAATTCCATCCTGTATTTATTTCCAGGGGCTGAACAATAGTCTCCTTCTAAAAACACATATTGGTCTTCTCTCTGAATTTCATAAGATATTTCGCTCTCGATTGTATTGATTTTTTCGAAATTGGAAACAACATTCTCTATGACTTTAGAAAACTCATCGGCTTCATCCGTTAAAGCAAAGGAAACAAAGACAACTATCAAACTCAATAGAAAACAATTTAGAATCTTAGGAAACTTCATTTAATAACTTTCCAATCCCACTATTTTCCAGGAAAACAAATGAGATTTATTTTTTTGCAAAAGGATTCTTCCCTTGAAACTATTTAATTTTTCTTCTTGCTCAAACGAATCGACTTTAACATCTATTTCAGCCCACTTGTAATGACGAGAAAAATTCATATTTTTAATGGAAATATCAAAGAATATCTTTTGCTCAATCAATGAATCAAAATCAGGGAGTGTCTCTTTATAAGGATTCTCAGAAGAGAAGTCCACCCACTCTGAGATATTTCCGATGTTTCCTTCTCTTAATGTTTCTTCCAGAATTTTCACTTTATTTTTCACATTATACACATTTATGAAATGAAAAGAGAGAAAAATAATAAGTAAAAAAGCTATCAATGATACACATGCTTTTCCTGTCTTTGACTTCAGTATTTTTCTTCCTGAGCGGTAGATAATGGAATTTTTTATTAGCCATTTGTTCAATCGGTTTGGTTTTTTTTTCTTATTTCGCTTTTTTTTATCCTTATCCATTAAAATCTTAAATTATTTTCCCAATTCAATAATAACAACCATAAAAATAAATATTAAATACATAATTCCTTGAATTCTGTCAAGATAAATCTGATTTTATGAAGTTCCCCAAATTTATAAATTCCAATAAATAAGCATTGTAAGCATAAAATATTGAGGGGGTCCTGTCAAGATAATATCGTCAGACATAAGACATGCGAAATAAGATGACATTGAATATAATATCGTGAGACGTAAGATGTTATTAAATATAAAAAAATATCGTAAGACATAAGACATGAGACATGAGATGATAAATTAATAGCAAAGAAAGAAATATATTTAATGAAATTTTACTTTCTTCTCACGTCTAACGTCTCACGTCTTACGAAAATGTTGTTGTCATCTTACTTATCTTAGAATTCTGAGCATGCTTTATTTGGAGAAAAAGGGGTTATGATTGGCGGAGAGGGTGGGATTCGAACCCACGATCCAGATTATTCTGAATAGCGGTTTTCGAGACCGCCGCCTTCAACCACTCGGCCACCTCTCCTTAAAAATATTTCCATTCAATAGAACGTCTTAAAGTCGTAATTCCCGGAAAAAATCTTTTAAAATTTTGCCGCATTTTTCCTTCATTATTCCGCCTGTTATTTCAATCCGGTGATTCATTTGTTCAAAGGGAAACACCATGATGGAATCCACAGCGCCGCTCTTGGGATCAAGGGCACCAAAAATTAATCTTTTTATCCTGGCTTGAACCATAGCCCCCAAACACATCGCACACGGCTCCAAGGTCACATATAAGTAACATTCTTCTAACCTGTAATTGCCTTGTTTCAAGCACGCTTCTCTTAAGGCAATGATTTCAGCGTGGGCTGTGGGATCACATTTTATAATGGTTTCATTATGAGCCCGGCTCAAGACATTTTCTTTTAAAACAACAACTGCACCTACAGGAATCTCTCCTTCTTTTCTAGCCTTTTCTGCTTCTGCCAGAGCATTGGACATATAAAACTCATCTCTTTTAATTTTTTCCATTAAAGAATGATTGTACATGGGTTCAGGCATTTTTACAATGGTTCTTACAAGTGAAGTTCCCCCATTTTGGGGGAAGGAGAGGTACTAAAGGCACCCCCAAAAATTGGTTTTTCAACTTGAGATTTATGCAACTTATCTTATTAAAATAAATGACATGAATATTAAATCAATTATTAGGGGAGTTTCTTTTATTATAAAAATAACTATTTTTTTCATATTGCTTTATATATAGTCTTTTATGTGTTAATATTAGTTTAAACTTATTATTAAGAGGAGGTTTACATGAGGAATGATTTTCCATCCATGGAATTGAAACTCCCAAAAATCAACAAAGGATTGATCAAACTTGTTGTGATCGGAGTTATGGTGATAATTATTCTTATTGGTTCTATTTATCAGATCGGACCGGAAGAAAGAGGAATCATACTCCGTTTTGGCAAGTATGTCAGATCCGCTGGTCCCGGATTGCATCTGAAACTTCCCTTTGGAATCGAAGGATTGACCAAAGTCCCTGTCCAGAGACAGTTAAAAATGGAATTTGGGTTCCAAACAACCAGACCGGGAATCCAAACAGAATACAGGGTCACCACTGATTCGCAGAAGGAAGCACTCATGCTCACCGGTGACCTCAATGTGGCAATAGTGGAATGGATCGTTCAGTACAAGATTAAAAATCCCTTTAATTACCTGTTCAAACTCAGAGATGTTGACAGCACTTTTCGCTATATGAATGAAGCTGTGGTGAGAAGAATTATTGGCGACCACTCTGTCGATGAAGTGATCACCATTGGAAGAGCCAAAATCGCCAGCCAGGCAAAACAGGAACTTCAAGAACTATGCGACCTGTATAAAATTGGAATTAGCGTCAATCAGCTCATCTTTCAGGATGTCAATCCTCCTGATCCGGTGAAACCGGCATTCAATGAGGTCAACGAGTCGCTCCAGGAAAAAGAAACGAAAATAAACGAAGCCTGGTCAGAATACAATCAGGAAATTCCCAAAGCCAGAGGAGAGGCGGAACAAATGATCCGAGCTGCCGAAGGTTATGCCATGGAACGAACCAACAGAGCCGAAGGAGACGCAAACCGGTTCCGATCAATCTATAAAGAATACGCCCGAGCTCCCCTCGTGACTCGCAAACGACTTTATCTCGAAACCATCAACGAATTTCTTCCCAAAATAAACAAAAAGATAATATTCGATGAAGCCCAGAAAAATATCCTTCCTCTCTTGAATCTTGGAAAGGAGGTTGACAAATGAGTAAACCGACAAAAACTATTTTGATTATTGTTGTTCTTGTCATTGCCGCTATAGTCCTATTTGACACGTTCTATACAGTCAAAGAGACCAACCAGGTCATCATCACTCAATTCGGAGAACCCATTGGAGATGCGATCACAAGTCCTGGTTTACAAATGAAAGTACCTTTTATCCACAAAGCCAATTTTTTCGAAAAACGCTGGTTGGAATGGAATGGAAATGCCAATCAGATCCCGACTAAGGATAAAAAATACATATGGGTCGATAGCTATGCCCGTTGGAGAATTAAAGATCCTTTGCTTTTCTTTCAGAGAGTCCGGCACGAAATGGGAGCTCAATCAAGACTTGATGATATCATAGACGGAGAAACAAGGAATACCATTGCCAATTTCGATCTCATAGAGATTGTCCGATCTTCCAACAGAGACTTTGAATTAAGTGAAGAAATCGTCAATATTCTGGATGTTGAAGTCACTGAAATCGAAACAGGAAGAGAGAATATAGCCAACATCATTCTGGAAAAATGTTCTGAAATAACGCCTGAGTTTGGAGTGGAATTGAAAGACGTCAAATTAAAAAGGATCAATTATGTTAATGAAGTTCAACAGAAAGTCTTTGACCGGATGATTGCCGAAAGACAAAGAATTGCTTCCAAGTACAGATCAGAAGGAGATGGAAAAAGCGCTGAAATCCGGGGACAAAAAGAACGGGAATTGAAAAAAATTCAATCGGAAGCCTACCGGGAAGCCCAGAATATAAAGGGAGAAGCTGACGCCAAAGCGACCAATATATACGCAAAAGCCTACAATTTGGATCCGGAATTCTACCAGTTTATGAAAACACTTGAAACCTATGTTTCAAGCCTGAATAAAGACACCTGGTTGCTGCTTTCCACTGACTCTGAATTCCTCAAATATTTAAAAAGAACAAGAAGATAAAAACGGTTCGTTAAAAGCTACGAACTGAAAAAGAAGAAAGAAGGATTTGCCTTACACAAAAAAGTTATAAAGATCAGAAATCTGGAAATTTTTTATAAAAGTTTATTTTTAAATCCCTTGAATTCTTTTAATTTTCTCTGCCACCAGTTATTTAAACTGTCACCGTAAAAGTAAAACAGAGGGATAGCAATAAGGATAAACAGAGTCGAACTTATAAGTCCTCCGACTGCAGATAAAGCCAGAGAAGACCAAATTTGTTTATTTCCTACTTCCAGCTGAATGAGAATCATTGGAAGCATTCCCAGAACTGTTGTGCTGGTTGTAAGGAAAATAGGCCTGATTCGTTCTCTGGATCCTTTGACAACCGATTCCAGAAGAGAGACACCCTCTTTTCTCTTTCCATTGATATGATCTACCACAAGTATAGAATTATTGACAACAATTCCTCCTAAAAGGATGACTCCGATATAAGCAGCAGAATCAAATATGAAGTCAGCTAACACATAAGCAATAAACACTCCTATCAAAGCCAAAGGAACGGCAAGTAGTATGAAAAAAGGTTGAATCAGTGACTCATATAAAGAGGCAAGAATCATAAATATGATCACCAAAGAAATAATAATGGCAAATTTAATCTGTCCTTTTTCTTCTTCTGTGATCTGGTAGCCATAATCCACAGTGGCTGAGAATCCCGGTGGCAATTGCAGTCTTGAAAAAACAGCTTCCTTATAATTTTCAGCCGTTTTATACGGTCCCCTGAATTTCCATGAAACTATCTGCTGAAATTTCTGATTTTCCCTGTAAATAGATCCGGCAATAGGCTTTTTCTCAATTTTGGTTATATCCCCGATCCTTAAATATTCATGACGTTTGGACTTAATTATTGTATTTGCAAGCCTTTTCAGATCCATATGATCCGCTTCAGGAAATTTAAAAGCTATTTCAATTTCTTTTCCTCCCATCTTTATTTTTTCCCTTCCCCCGGAATAACTTCCTCTAATCAAGGATTCAATTTGAAAATACAGATATTGAGGAGCAATATCATAGCGATTTAAAACATCTTTATTTATCTTTAATAGATATTCAAAGGAATCCAGATCCCATCCTCCCCTGCCGGATGAGATTTTCACTTCCCTGATTCTCGGATTTCTCTTTAAGTTTTCTTCCAACTCTGCGGTTATCTCTTTCAATTTTTTCAAATTGCATCCAAAGAATTTGATGCTCGATCCAAGAGAAATTCGTGTGTCCATACTCACATGATACCCCTTTGGATCGAATCCAGAAATACTGGCTCCTATTCCTGCGTATTCAGTGGCTAACTGTATTAATTCCTCTTTGAGTAAATAAGGGTAATATGAATTTTCAATATCCGGAGGAAAGGATATGATCATATAAGCCATTTCCGGTTGAACGGTCGTATTGATTTCCTTCTTATATTTTTTAGCCAAAACAATGTTTTCGAACTTTTTTATTAAATCATCGGTCATTTTCAGCTCAGTCCCGGGAGGCATTCTTACAGATACATATAATTTTTGCCTGTAACTCCAGCTAAAAAAATCACCAATGGTTACTTTTGACTTAAACAATTTATAACTTCCATAAAATATAATCAGTAACATCAGAATAATCTCAACCGGATGATGAATGAACTTCCTTAACAATCGTTCATAACCATTTCGCACAACTTGATTTCCTTTTTTTTTCCTGGCGGATAAAAGTTTTGGACTCAAAGCGGGAATTAAGGAAAAGGATACAAGAAGTGACGAAGCCAGGGCAGAACTGATGACAATTGCCAGAGGAAGATAATAAATCTTTAATCTCCCCTGAAAATAAGCAAAAGAAAAGAAAACACTCATGGTGGTCAGAGTTGAAGCCAAAACAGGCAGAAAAACCTCTTTGGATCCTTCAACTGCCGCTTGGAAAGCAGACCTGCCTCTTTCTCTAAACCGAAGAACATTTTCAAAAACAACAATGGAATTATCCACAAACAAGCCAAATCCCAAAGCAAGCCCTCCCAAAGTCAGCATATTCAGTGATATCTTAAATAGATAAATCAAATTAAAAGTAATCAGAACAGAACATACGATGGAGGAAAGAATAAGAAAAGAAGGCTTCAAACTTCTAATAATGACAAAAACAAAAATAAATATGATAAAAAGTATGATTCCAACCAATAGGTAAAAACTTTGTAAGTTTTTATTTATTATTTCACTTTCATCATTGACTGTCTTGAAAATCAAATCTTCGGGAAGGTCTTTTTTTACACTTTTTATCTTCCCCTTGACTCTTTTTGCTACTTTAATTGTGCTCAACCCCTTTTCTTTATGAATTCTCAATCTTATGGAGGGTTTACCGTTTATTCTGTTCTTATGATATATGTCTCCATAAGTAGGAACCACCGTTGCCAAATCTTTCAAAAACACAGGATTTTTCCCTGAATAGGCGACAATGGTGTTTTCAAGTTCTTTGAGGCTTTTTATTGAGTTTGAAACTTTAAACACATATTCTCTGTTGCTTTTTTTTACTGTTCCTGTTTGATAAGTCTGTAACCTTTTCAGAACCTCTTGCCTTATCTTGTAAGGATGGATTCCGAATGCCTTTACTTTTTCCTTATCAATATTGATTCTCATTTCTGGTTCAGAGCCACCCGAAACTTCAACTGCAGCCACTCCCTTAACAGAACTGATTCCAAACTCCATTTTTTCTTTAATCATCTCTCTCAATGTCTGAAGGGGGTAATCTCCGGAGATTGTATAATGAATAAAGGACTCAACCTTGAAATCTTCTGGAACATATGGAATCAGCTGGGTGGGTAAGGCTCCCGAAGGCAATTTCTTCCTCACTCTATCTATTTTTTCCCTTAAATCAAGCGTGGCAAATTTCATATTGGTTTTCTTTTCAAAGTCTAAAGTAATTTCTGAACTTCCTATACTGGAATTGGAGGTTATTTTTCTGACTCCCCTGACCGTTGAAGCCATTTCTTCCAATGGCGAAGTAATCTGAATCTGCACAGCTTCAGGTGGAGCTTGGGGCCAGTTCGTATTCAAACTCATCCGGGGAAAGTCTTCTTTGGGAGCCAGTTCAAAAGGAATATTAAAATATGAATAAATCCCTAGCACAAGGATTCCCATAAAAAACATAGACGTGGCTATAGGACGCTGGACGAATTGCTTCATTTATTCCTTCCCGTCAATTCATAGGAAACAGGAATCAGAATCAATGTTAGAAAAGTAGAGAATATGAGTCCCCCGATAATTGAGATGGCAAGAGGCTGCTGAAGTTCAGAACCTTTTCCCATACCAAGAGACATTGGGAAAAGTCCGAAAATAGTAGTCATACTTGTCATTAATACAGGTCTCAGCCTCACTCGACTTGCTACCATCACAGCCTGCCTTAGATCAACCCCCTTTTTTCGCAACTGATTTGTATAATCAATTTTAACTATCGCATCGTTGACCACAATACCTGCCAGAACAACTATCCCAATAACAGAAATGACATTAAAACTCTGACCAGTTAAAAACAGCGCCCACACAGCTCCACTCAGCCCCATAGGAAGGGTGAACAATATTAAAAACGGATGCTTTAAGGATTCAAACTGAGCAGCCATGATCATATAGACCAAAAATGCAGCCAGACAAAAAGCAAAGATCAAACTCTTAAACGACCTGTTCATCTCTTCTTGTTCTCCGCTTAATACCACTCGATAATCCGGAGGAAGTTCAAGATTTTCAATGATTTCTCGTATTTGGGGAATCACCTGGCTGATCTTCTTTCCTCGAATATTGGCGGTGATCAAAACCTCTCTTTGCTGATTTTCCCTCCGTATTTCTTTGGGGCCTCTGATGATTTCAAAATCCACCAATTCCCGGAGTGGTATGAATGTGTCTTTGTATTTTATCTGCTGATCCATAAGAGTTTTAACATTTTCTCGCGCTTCTTCTTCCAGGCGGACAATAATATTATATCTTTGTTCCATCTCTCTGAATTGAGTAGCAATCCTCCCTCTCACTGCATCGATAAGGAAACGACTGACCACTTCAGAAGAAATGGCATATTTTTCCAGAGATTTCTTCTTAATTTTTACTAAAAATTCCGGCTTCCCTTCCTCAATACTATGATTCACATCAGCCATTCCTTCAATACTTTTGAGTCCTTTAACAGCATTATCTGCTATTTCTCTCAATTTCTTTAGATCATTCCCTTTCACTTTTAAACCTATTTGTGCAGAAGAAAAGGCAAGTAGTTCCGAAAGTGTGGATTGCTCTTCAGCTATGGAATATTTCAAACCTGCAAATTGATCCAGTTTTTCTCTCAAATCATTGATCACCGTCTCCAAATAGGAATATTTTTTAAGCTTGACATAGATATTCACTGAGTTCGAAGAGATATCTGGATTCTGACCTTCCATACCACTGATCACTCCAATTTGAGAAAATATCGTTTCAACCGCCTCTTTTCCTTTCAGCTTCTTCTCTATCCACGAAGCTATATCTGCCGTTTGTTCAAACGAATAATCAATGGGTGTCTTCACGTGCAATTCGAAGGACTTTTCCTCCGGCTTTGGCATCAATTCACGGGGAATCTGGATTGCTATCAAGAAAGTAGAAACCAAAAATAAAAAAGAACCTGTGATCACTTCAAATTTGTTATTAAGACTCCATAAAAGAAAACTATGATACAATTCAGAAAATCTGCGATAAATATTATTATGGAATTCAAATATTTTTCTGACAACAGGCTTGAAAGGAAGACTGACATAATAAAAAACCAATATAAATAACGGCATAAAAAAGCTTAATATAAAATCGATGAACCAGGAAAAACAGTTCAAAATAATATGAAAAAGCCGCTTCCACAGCTTAAAGGGATATAAGAAAATTCTTGTAATGAGATTTTTCCGATTCTCCGGTTCTCTACGCGGAAGAATACTTTTCTTTTTTGGTTTTTTCTCTTCCCTGCTTACTTTCATCTTTCTTGATGACAAAACAGGAAGAAGAGTCAAGGAAACAGCCAGCGATGAGATAAGCGCAAAAGTCACAGTTAAAGCCTGATCTTTAAACAATTGGCTGGCAACTCCGTGAACATAAATGACGGGAACAAATACAGAAATTGTGGTTAAAGTTGAAGCGGTCACAGCCATTCCTACTTCCTTTGTTCCCTGATAACTTGCTTCAAAACCATTTTTCCCTAGACTTTTATGCCTGAAAATACTTTCTGATACAATAATGGAATTATCAACTAGCATTCCAATTCCAAGCGCCAATCCTCCGAGAGACATAATATTCACAGAGATATCCTCAAAGTATAAAAGGTTGAATGTTGTGACGACAGCAATAGGAATGACCACTGCAATGATGACAGGAGTTTTTCTATCCTGGAGAAAAACAAAAAGAACAAGAAAAGCCAGTATGCCTCCAAAAATTATCGATTTCACAACCGATGAAATGGCATTTTTTATATATTCTGCTTGTTCTGATACCACAAGAATGGTCATTCGTTCATTTTCTTCTCTTAAATCTTTAAGCAATCTTTTTGCTGATTCAGTAACTCCAACAGTATTGGCATCTGATTCTTTTCTGATTAAAATGCCAATGCTTTCTTCCCCGTTTAATTTAGCGATCCCTTCTCTTTCTTTGATTGAATCTTCGATCCGGGCAATATCTTTCAACCGGACCATTCCCTTTCCCATTATATGGCTAAGACTTATTTTTCCTATTTCATCCAGGTTTTCAAACTCCCCTATAACTCTCATTGCATATTTGAAACGACCTTTCCTAATGGTTCCGCCCTGAAGATTTTTGTTAAAGCCATCCAATTTATGAGAAATCTCTTCTAAGGACAGCCCATATAATGACAAAAGTTCAGGATCAATCTCAATATGGATTTCCCTCTCTATTCCTCCAGCTATCTCCGCTGATCCAATTCCATCAATCTGTTCCAGTCTCGGTTTAATCACTTCTTCAGAATATTCTTTAAGTTCAAGCAGTGAGCCTTCTCCTGATACTGTGAGTATCATAACCGGTTGACTCTGGGGATCCCTAGGAATGATCGTCGGATCATCGCAATCGTCAGGGAGTCTGTATCTGGCACTGTCCAGTTTTTCCCTTGTATGAAGCAAAGTAAAGTCCATGTCAGTTCCCCAGGCAAATTCAAGAACCATATAGGAAAATCCGTCTCTGGACACGGATTCAACCTTACGCAATCCTGGAATGCGGCTAACAGCTGCTTCTAAAGGACGAGTGATGAGAATTTCTATCTCTTCCGGCGCAACTCCCCTGTATTGAGTCACCACAGAGAGCCTGGGATAGCTGATGTCAGGTAACAAATCCACGCTGAGTTCTTTAAGGGAAACAAAACCAAACAAAACCAAGGCAAGATAAAACATGAACGTTGTTATGGGCCTTTTCAAAGCAGTAAGGGATATTTTCATTTTTTTTTGAATAACTTTTTGAGCAGTCTATTCAACTAATAGACAGAAAAAGAATCCCAATCATATCACCCTTTGAAAAATTCATCGCATCCTGTATTTTTTAAATAAAAATCATATTTAAACAAAATAAAAATCCTTTTTTCCTAAAAAAATATAATTCTATTGACAAGGACTTCTTACTCATATCCCCCATAAATGATATTCTTTACAATATTTTTCCTATTATATTTTATAGAAATTTTTATGTTAAAAATTTGATTTTTTTATTGAAATCTGCCAAAATTATTGAAGATAATGTTAATAATTATGTTTTGGGGTTGACATGGAAAACAAAGACCTTTTGTATTCATGGAAAGAGATTTCAAATTATCTATCCAGGGACATCAGAACCTGTTACAGATGGGAAAAAAAATTCAATCTTCCTGTACACAGAATCGATGATAATTCTCCTCGTTCGAAAGTCTTTGCTTACAAATCCGAAATCGATAAATGGTTAAAGGAAAGATCAAAAAACCGGAACAAAATAATCACCAATTTATATAAAAAACCTGTTTTTATAATCGGAATAATCATTATTTTTTCCTTGATATTTCTCTTTCTCGGATACAATCTAATCAATAAAAAAAGAAACCTCACTTTGTCTGAGGAATACAATTCCATTTTAGTTCTTCCCTTCAAAGATTCGAATAATTCCTATCAAGACAATTACTTTTCAGACGGAATGACTAAAGAACTCATATACAATCTTTCCCAGTTGAACACTATTAAAGTGATTCCCATATCTTCTATATCTTCTTATAAAGTATCCGATAAAAGTCCTGAAGAAATAGGAAAAAATCTTGGCGTCAATTACGTTTTATATGGGAACGCAGAAAGAGAAGAAGACAATTTCATTCTTAATGTCAATCTTATTAAAACAAAAACAAAAGATCGAATTTGGACGAATAAATACAGCACAAATCTTGATGATTCTTTTTCTGTGTTAAAAAACATATGCAATCAAGTCAATGAAGCCATTTTTAATAAAACCATAGACCAATATGAAAATTCTTATTTTCCAAAGGCTCACCCTTATAATTCCAAAGCCTATGATAACTATTTAAAAGGAAAATATATATCCACTCAATCCTCTCAAAATATATCGGAAGATCCTTTGAAACTATATCTCAATGGAAAGTATTATTCTCGAACTCTGACCCAGGAAACAAATGACATGGCTATCAGTTATTTTAATGAGGCCATCAATATTGATGAAAATTTTGCCCGGGCTTATATCGCTTTGGCTCATTGTTATTTGAACAACGTCAATTTAGGCTGGGATTTTGACAAAAGATGGATCAATCAAGCAGAAAAACTGATTAAAAAAGCCCATAATATAACACCGGATATTCCTGAATATTACAGGACATACACCAAGCTTTTATTGATAAGAAAACTTGGCTTCAATGAAGATACTCTATTCAAAGCCATAAATCTCGGCAAAGAGGGAATTGAAAAATATCCCATGAATGCCCGAATCCATTCTATCCTTGGATATTGTTTTTATTTAAAATATGCTGAAGAAGGCAACCAAAATGATTTTCATAAAGCTTTAAAATGCAAGCAGGACAGCTTTTTCCTCGATGAGAGAAATTTCAGTAATATACACTTTTCTGAATTATTAATGCTTTCAAAAGACTTTGAAAATGCACTGGTTGTCTGCAATCAGATAGATAATCATTCTTCATTTCCAAGACTCCAATACAGAATAGGAGAAATCTATTACTATATGGGAAATCTGAAGGAAAGCAGAAAAACATTCCAGCAGATCAACACTCCTTTTTTAAACAAACTGAGTTCCTTATTTTACTTGGGTATGGTTGAATCCCAATCGGGTCGAGAACAAGAAGCTTTAAAAATCATTCAGGAAATGGAAAGGCTCTCTCCGGATCCTAAAAAATTCTATGAACAAGATTTGAAACTTGCATCCATTTATATGGGTATAGGGAGAAAAGAAGAAGGATACAAACACCTTCAATCTTTTTTTGAACATCCCTTAGCCAAAAGACAGAAATATATTTACTTCAGATATATAGATATTGACAAGAATTTCGACTCTGTAAGAAGAGAAGAAAGATTTAAAAAATTTCTAAAAGATATGGAGGACAAATCATGGCTAGCGGCAAAACTATTGAAGTAACTCCTAACATTGAAAAATGTATGGAAGTACTTAAGGATGTAATCGAATCACTCCCCCAGGAAAAAAAAGAAGCAGCCAAAGGAGCAATCCAATACCTTGATGACACATTTCAAGGAAAAGCTCAACCTATGGGGGGAAGAGGATGCCTGCAAGGAACACTATACATTGATACGGGGGCATAAATTATCTTTTCTATCCTATATTTCCTATTTTTTCTCATTTAATTGAAATTAAATGCCCTAACGCTTGTGGTTACATCTGATTGCAATTTCAGATGTCAATACTGTTACATCACTAAAAGCAAACATTATTTAAGTTTACCTGCAGCCCAAAAAAGTATTGTTTTTTTTTACCTAAATTAGCCAAGGAGTTTTATCTAAATTTTTACGGGGGAGAACCCCTTCTTGCCTGGAATCTTATTAAAAAAACAATCTCTTTTGTTAAAACGAAAAATAAAGCAAACAAGAACGTTCACTATTCCATCACAACCAATGGAAGCCTTCTTTCCAAAAATATCATTGATTTTTTTGACCAAAACAATTTCTCAATTGTATTGAGTTTTGACGGCATAGCACAGGACATACAAAGGAAAATAGGGTCATCAAAAAAAATTATTTCCCATATCAATGAACTCTTAAAACGGCGAAATATCTATTTTGAAATCAACAGTGTATTCAATCCCGAAGGTGTTCATCTTCTGTCTGACTCCATTCAATCTATTATTGACCTGGGGGTTCCAAATATAAGACTCTCTCTTTCCACCATAAAGCCATGGAACGAGGACTCTATAGAAAACCTGAACCAAGAACTTATCAAACTCAGAAAAACTCTCCTTCATTTTTATAACATCCACAATCAAATTCCGGTTATCAATTTTAGAAAAGATAAAAATGAAGGAATTTTTCGCTGCTATGCTGGTCAGGATAGGTTGACAATTACTCCCACAGAAGAAATAGTGGGATGCCATATTTTTCATGAATATCTAAGGGGAAAAGAAAAAACACCGGAATATAAAAAATATTCTTTTGGAAATCTTGATTATTTTATGAAAAATTTCCCTAAAATATACAAAGAGATTTCCTCTAATTATTCTCAATTTTCTATGGAGAATTACTCAACTCCCAAAAGGCACTGCTTTCTTTGTCCTGATTTAAAATATTGCGGTATATGCCCCGCCAATGCCGCTCTTGCCGGAAGTCCTATAGGCAAAATCCCTTGGCACATGTGTCAAATAAAAAAGATCCGCATCAAACAAATAAAGCTGTTCTGGAAGGAATTAGGTCTTCTTGAGTAATCAAATTGAACTTATGAATTCTAACTCCATTAAACAAATTTCTTATCTAAAACGTATTAATCAAGTATAATGAGGTATCATTCCGCTTTGGAAAAAAATTTGAATGCCTTATATTAATCCATCCACATCAAAAAAGCTTGTCAAATCAGCCCTTATTCTTGCCCTCAGAGAAAAAGAACTGTCTATCATGAACAATTCTTAAATACATCGACCAATTTCCTGCTCCCATCTGACCTTCCTCAAATAGAAGTTTACTAACAAAATTATGGTGATAGGTGCTCTCTCCTCAGCTCCTTCTTAGAGAACCTTAATAGTTTAGAGAACTTCAATATCTGATACAATTTGATAGTTTATTTCGTCAATATTAATATAATAAAGCTTTACCTGGTCCTTTTCAAAAGCAGGAAGTGAACCAAGAAGAATGACATTTTCAAAAAAAACACTCACCTTTGTTTTAATCTCTATCATCATCATTATGTTTATTTTTTTCCTATTTTTTAAAATAAAAAATAACAAAATTTCAAATGATTTCTCTGAGAATTTTCCTGTTTCCAATAAGGAGGCAAAAAAAACACCGCTCCCTGTTAAAGTGGAGCCAGCCAGGTACGATGATCTCATTATTTATTTAAAGACTCCGGGAATAGCTGTTTCCAATCACAAAATAGATATGAAAGCAGATATATCAGGGACTATCGAAAAAATATTCGTCCGGGAAAGTCAACATGTGAACAAAGGAGATATTCTTGTCCAACTGGACGATACGGAGTATGAATTGGATCTCCAACAAGAAGAAGCCGAATATCTATCCTCTTTATCAGAATATATGCTTGATCAGGAATTTGAACATAAGGATAAAACCAAAACCGATGAAGACATAAATAAACTAAAAAAAGCCAAAGAAGATTTTAAACATATAATAGCACTTTATAATGAAAAGCAGATATCAAAACAAGAATTCGAACGACACAAACAAGATTACGAGTCTTTATTGATTGGATTTGGAGAAAAGAGCGAACAGGTGAGAGCTTCGGTGAAAGGTTTAACTCAAGCTAAAATCAGAGTCAAAAAAGCAAAAATAAATCTTGAAAAAACAAAAATTAAGGCTCCTTTCTCAGGTAGAGTATGCGACATAAAGATATCCCCCAATGAAACCATAACCAGTGGAAGCGAACTTTTTACTTTAGTCAATATCGAGAAAATTCAAGTTAAAGCAAGGGGTCTTGAAAGTGAAATAGGAAAAATAAAAACAGGCCGTCAAGCTGAAATCATATTCAGTGCTTATCCTGAAATATTGTTTAGTGGAACAATACAATCGATAAGTCCTCTTGTTGATCCTGAAAACAACACATGTGATATATTTATAGAGGTGCCTAATCCAGAGGAAAAAATCAAGCCCGGAATGCATGCTGAAGTGAATATCATCTCTGAAATCTATGAACATAGACTTCTTGTTTCTCAAGAAGCATTACTGGTCCGGAATGGAAGGAAACTTGTTTTTGTCATCAAAGATGGACTTTCAAAATGGAGGTATACGGAGGTTGGAAAAGTAAATGAACGCGACGTGGAAATCCTGAACGGTGTCCAAGAAGGAGAGCTGGTTGCAGTCAGTGGACACTTGACTTTATCCCATGATGCTTCAGTCCAGATTATCGAATAGCTTTCCCCTGAATTTTGAAATTACGATAATAATTCAAGAAGCAATTCCCGGCAATCCTGGGAAGACTCGAGATAATATTTTGCATGGGTTTCTTTTAATCCTATTTTTATAGAATAGGCAAATTCCGGTAAATTTTTAAACAGATCCTCATCTGTCCAATCATCTCCGATTGCCAAAATAAAATCCCAGTTTTGCTCTTTAATAAATTTCTCAGCGATAACCCCTTTGTTTATTTCTCTAAAAGTGACCTCGATCACCTTGTTTCCACGCAAAACTTGAAGATCTGTGTTAGCAAGAAAATCACTCAAATATTCAAACAATTCTTTTGATCTGATTTCACCCAATTCAGGACTCGCCTTACGGTAATGCCAGACAAGACTATAATCTTTCTCTTCCACGACAGATCCAGGAACATTTATCTCATAATTTCTAAATATCTCCATTAACTCCTCTTTCCAATCGGTTGATAATTTAACTAATGTATTCCAGTCCCGGTTATAATTTTCTTTGATCCAGGCTCCATGTTCAGCAACAAGAAAACATTTGATATTTCCCAACCATTTTTCTATGGTGTTGTGATCCCGACCGCTAATAATCACAAGCCTGTTTTTCTTATCTGCAGACAGCATTTTTAGAATTCTTTTGAGCTCTACATCAGGCACTGCTAATTCCGGCCGGGAAGCAAAGGAAACCAAAGTTCCATCATAATCCAGAAAGATAAGTCTTTTCGTTTTGTTCTTATAATCTGATACAATCCTATTTTTTAACTCTCTATTGAGTTTCCTCTGCTCCTTTTCGCTTTGTTGATTTTTGACATATAATATTGTCTCGATAAAATTTTTTATCCATAAATATATATCATATTTAAAGATTCTCTTCTTCATGATATTCATTCGTTCATTCTGTTCTTTTTCCTTCATTTCAAGCGCCTGTTTCAAAGCAGCCGCCAAGGCTTCCCTGCTGTTGACATTGACAAGCATGGCTTCACTCAATTCAGCCGAAGCTCCGGCTGTCTCACTCAGTATCAATACTCCTTTATTGTTATTTTTAGCGGCAATGTATTCTTTTGCAACCAAATTCATTCCATCGCGTACAGGAGTCACAAAGCCGACATCAGCGATAGAATAAAGGGGAAAAAGTTCTTCAAACGGAAGAGAACGGTATAGATAGTGTATGGGAACCCATCCGCTTTTTCCAAATCTGCCATTAATTCTTCCAATCAACTCATCAATTTTTTGTTTAAGAAGAGAATAATCTTTGACTATTGTTCTTGAGGGAACACAGAGCATTATGTAGATGAACCGTCCATGCCATTTTTTATTTTTTTCTAAAAACAATTCAAAGGCTTCCAATCTTTTAGGGATTCCTTTTGAGTAATCCAATCTGTCAACGGAAAGAATTATTTTTTTATTTGTGGCCTGCATATCCTTTTTTTGCTTGTCTATTTTCTTGATAATGGAAGAAGCCTGACTCAATTCTTCAAACTTTTTCGCATCAATTCCCATAGGAAAATTACCCACTCTGACAATTCTATTTTTAATACGGAATGATCCAAATTCATGTTCATATCCTAATATTCTCAATACACTGCTTATAAAATGACGTGTGTATTCATAAGTATGAAATCCAATCAGATCAGCCCCTAAAAGACCTTCCAGAATTTCTCTTCTCCAGGGCAAAATTCGGAATATTTCTGAAGAAGGAAAAGGAATATGAAGGAAGAAACCTATGGTGCTATCAGGTTGAGCTTGCCTGATAATATGGGGCAATATCATAAGGTGGTAATCATGAATCCATATAATATCATTCGGATTGGCTATCTCACTAACCTTATAAAAAAATTTTTGGTTCACATTTTTATAAACGTTCCAATCTGAAAATTCAAAAGTGCAATAAGATGAAAAGTAATGAAAAAGAGGCCAAAGGGTGCTGTTTGAAAATCCATAATAATACTTATCCAACTCTCTTTTACTAAGAAAAACTGGATAGCACTGGTGTTCTTTTTCTAAAATATTCTCCAAGTACTCTTTCTCTTCTTCATTTTTAGGATAATAGTTCGGCCATCCTATAAGGACTGCTTTGCCCTCTTTTTGAAGAGAACGCAATCCTGTGGCTAAACCACCAGGGCTCTGTTCTATGGAATAGCTGCCTTCTTTCTGTTTTTTGATAGATACAGGCAACCTGTTAGAGACAACGATAATCCTTTGTTTGCTTTTTACTCCCTTTTTATTCATAAAAACAATTTCACTTATTATTATTGTATCTTTTATGACTTCCTATTTCAAATCTATAAGTTGTTTATTGAGACTTTTTTTAGGGAGAACCAATCCGTGACCTGCAGGAAAGCATTCAGGTATAGAAACAGGCAACGTTCCACTTACTTCAATGTGTCCATACATTGCCTTCGCAGCCATTACCTGGGCCATCGGAGAATTCCGGTAGGCACACACATAAGCATCCACATCTGGGAAATACTTTAGAAAATAAGGACTTCCAAAAGAAACAACAACCACAGGAACAGATTTATTCAACGCTTCTTTAATAATATTAATATGATTCAACTCAAGTCCCACACTTCCCTTCCATGCCCGTACTCGAGAAAAAAGAGCAAAGATCAAAACATCAGCTTCAGAATTTTTTTCGAATGCCTCCTGGATATATTCCTTTCCGGTTGACTACTCAGCATAAAATTCAGAAGAATCAGGGGATAATTTTTTTATTTCATTGACAAAAATGCTTCCCGCATAATAATCTCCCGGATCACTGCTTAAAGAAAAGATAGCTGCTTTCACTTTTTTCTCTGATAAGGGAAGAATACCATCATTGTTTTTCACCATGGTTATGGATTTCTTAAAAATATCATTGGCACACTGAATGTGTCTTTCAGAGGAAATGATTTTATCCAATAGTTCAAAGTTGACTTTCCTGTTTCTATTGAGACCAACTCGGGCTTTTGCCTTAAGAATCCTTTGGACGGACAAATCAATTCTATTCTCAGAGATCTCACCCTTTCTGACAGATTGAACAAGAGTCTCAATCACTTCTTCTGGTTCAGGAGGGAGAAGTATGCAATCAGCCCCTGCAATGACAGCCTTTTTTGCAGCTTCTTTAGCAGAATAGATTTTGGTTATTCCTCCCATATCCATGGCATCTGTAACAATAATTCCCTCAAATCCCATTTCCTTTCTTAAAAGGTCATTTATTATAACCGGAGAAAGAGTGGCTGGCCGGTTTGAAACCGGATCAACAGCTGGAAGGCTGATATGAGCCGTCATTACAGCCTGAACTCCCGCATTGATGGCTTTTTTAAATGGATACAGTTCCACTTCATTCAAACGTTTTCTATTTCCCTCTACCACGGCAAGAACATTGTGGGAATCCAAATCAGTATCCCCGTGTCCAGGAAAATGTTTTGCGGTTGCTATAAGGCCGTTTTCCTGACATCCTTTAATAAAAGCCTGAGCTAAAAGCCCCACTTGTTCTGGTTTCTCTCCAAACGAACGTGTATTGATAATAGGATTCTCTGGATTTATATTGACATCCACAACAGGAGAAAATGTCATATGGATCCCTAAGGCCCGGGCTTCCAGAGCTGTTATCTCACCCATTTTATAAGCAAGCTCTTGTGAACCTGTTGCCCCTACTGACATTAAAGGAGGGAAGAGAACTGCACCTTCTATTTGATTGCCAAGCCCTCTTTCCAGGTCAGAAGCAATCAAAAGAGGAATGTCTGAAACAGACTGCATGGCATTGGTCAAATAAGCTGTCTCATACACATTCCCTCCAAAAAGAATAAAACCTCCGATTTTTTGTTTCAGAATCAAAGATAATATTCTCTCCAGTTCATCACTGTTTCTATTTAAAAATCGTCCTGAATAACGGCAGATAATCATTTGGCCAATTTTTTCTTCTAACGTCATCTTGTCTGAAACCTTCTCCACCCATCTTTCCTGGGAATGTCCGTAACTCAAAGTGGGTTTAATTTCTGTTTTTAAACTGCATTGAATATAGGACAACAAAATAGCGACCATCACAAAAGAAAAAAGTGTAAGGCTAAACTTTCTCAATTATAACTCCTTTTTTTTTCATTTCTTTAAATCTTCCAATTTCCATTTTTTAACTCATCTTACTCATTATAAATCACTGATTGAATATACAAAATTAAAAATCCAAAATTTCTTTTCACATATGACGTCTTGCGTCTCACGATTTCAAGTGTCATTGCCCGGCTTGACCGGGCAATCCAAACCTATGCTTTTGGTCTCTTTGGTCAACTGTTCTGGAACAAGTCCATACATTTCTAATATTCACATCTCACGTCTGACGTCTCATGATTTCATATGTCATTGCCCGGCTTGACCGGGCAATCCAAACCTATGCTTTTGGTCTCTTTGGTCAACTGTTCTGGAACAAGTCCATACATTTCTAATATTCACATCTCACGTCTGACGTCTCACGATTTGCTATTTTATGATATACCTGATAATAAACAGTACCGAAAAAAGATAGATGATCCAGTGCACTTCTTTTCCTTTTCCTGTAACAAGTTTTAGTAAAGAATAAGAAATAAATCCAAACGCAATCCCTTCTGTGATACTCAATGTCAAAGGCATGATAATGATAGTCAAAAAGGCAGGTATAGCTTCGGTTTTATCTTCCCAATCAATGGCTCTAACACCCACCATCATAAGACATCCCACGATAATCAACGGAGGAGCAACCACCGGTCTTAGAGTCATTCCTTCATAGATATACTCCCCTCCGATCATTTCAGCCAAAGGGCTGAAAAAAAGGGCAATGAGAAAAAGAAAAGAGATGAAAACATTAGCCAGACCGGTTCTGGCTCCCTGGGAAATGCCGGTGGAGCTTTCTATATAGCTGGTAACCGTTGAAGTCCCCATAAATGCACCACACACTGTTCCCACGGCATCAGAAAACATAGCCTTGTCAGCACGAGGAAGCTTTCCCTCTTTAAGAAATCCCGCTGGAGTGCTCACTCCAATCAAAGTTCCCATGGTATCAAAAAGGTCTAAAAGGAAAAATACAAAAACAACGGCGATAAGACCGGATTTCAGAGCTCCCAGTATATCCAGTTTAAAAAAAGTGGGAGCCAAACTGGGAGGAGAAGAAACAATTCCTTGATATTTTACAATTCCCAAAGGTATTCCCAATAAAGCTGTCGCCAGAATTCCAATGAGAATCGCACCCCGGATTTTCAGAACCATCAAAATGGATGTGAGCAAGAGCCCAAAAAGGACCAAAATAACAGGCTTGCTGGTTAAATCTCCCAATCCAACCAGCACTCCGCTTTTGTCAACCACAATGCCTCCATATTCAAGCCCCACTAGTGCTATTAAAAGCCCTATTCCCACAGCAATAGAATTCTTAAGCGAATCCGGTACAGAAGCAATAAGCTTTTTCCATACGCCAATAATAGAAAGGATTATAAAAATCGTTCCGGATATAAACACAGCTCCAAGAGCCACTTGCCAAGAATAACCCATTGTTCCACAAACAATCACTGCAAAAAAAATATTGTGTCCCATAGCTGGAGCCAGAGCTATAGGGTATTTCGCTAAAAGCCCCATCAATAAAGTGGCAATGGCTGCCGAAACGCAAGTCGCTACCATAACCGCCCCTTTATCCATTCCTGTTGTGGAAAGAATGGCAGGCTGTATAAAAATAATATAGGACATGGTCATAAAGGTTGTGAGGCCTCCGAGAGCTTCGATCTTCACCGAAGTATTGTACTCCTCCAGTTTAAAAAATCTCTCCATAAGATTTTTTAACATATTCCTTACTCCTTGAACTGAATCAAGCTAAAAACATCAACTTCAGGATGCTTATTTTTAATAAAATCCAGTCCCTTTAGAAATAATAGTTCCACAACGACAGCAAAGCCCGCAACCTCGCCTCCTAACGTTTTAACCAGGTCAATGGCACTGACCGTTGAAGAACCAGTGGCAATCAAATCATCAATAATAACAACTTTTTGCTTTGGTTGGATGCTGTCCCGATGCATCTCAAAATATTCCAGAGAATATTCATTGGGAGCTTTTACTGTCACCGTCTCTCTCGGAAGTTTCCCTTTTTTCCTAATAATGGTTAATCCCAAGCCTAATTTGTGGGCAATAGGGGCGGCAAAGATCAAACCCCGGGATTCAATCCCTGCAACAATTTCGGCATTTCTTTCCTTAACCCATTCGGCGAGCTTTTCCACAACATAATGAAAGCACTCTGCATCCTCGATCATTGGAGTGATATCCTTAAATCCGATGCCTGGTTTTGGAAAATCTTTCACTTCACATATTTTTTCTTTCACCCGTTTGATCATTTAAATTCCTCTCTTTCTGTGTATAAATGAGTTTAATCTATTTTTTTTGAATAAACCGTTCTTGTCGGAAACGGAATACTTATATGAGCTTTATTCAAGGCATCATATATTTTTTCATTCATTTCCAGCCAAGTTCCCCATGCATCTATATAGTCTTCCACCCATCCCCTGGCAACAAAATCGAGAGAAAAATCAGACATTTTTAAAAACTGAACCACCGGTTCCGGCTTTTCAAGCACTTTATCAATTTCCCTCACTGCATCAACCACAACTTTTTTAACCTCTTCTATTTTTGTTCCATAAGTCACTCCAAATTCGACGTTCACCCTAATGGTAAGGTCAGGTTTCGTATAATTTTTTATTTTTGAATTGGCTAGATATCCATTGGGTATATAAATGGTTTCATTATCATAAGTTCTTAATTTTGTGCTCCGTAAGCCAATATCCATGATAACGCCCAATTCCCCTGATTCCAGCATTACTTTATCCTCAACTTTAAATGTCTGGTCCAGAACCAGTTGGAGCCCTCCCAAGATATTGGATAGGGAATCCTTCACTGCCAGGCCAATCGCTAATCCAGCCACACCAGCTGTTGCCAAAAGAGGACTGATATCTATATTCCAGGAATCAAATATGAAAAATGCAGCCAAAACGATAACAAGAGATTTCAATATCTTCTTAAGAAAAGGAATGAGACGTTCATCCGCACTGGTTTTGGTTCTAAATTTCCATTCCTTTATCCATTGCTTTGAGAAATTATTGATTATTTTAACGAGAATGACCGAAACCACAAGGATAAGAACACTGTTGATCAGACTGTCATAGAAGGGTGTTTTAAACTCAAAGACTTTCAAGGCATACTTCACTCCGACAATCAGAACAATGTAATAGCTCATGGAAGAAATGCTTTTCACAATCAAGTCATCAATTTGAGTCTTGGTTTTCTTTATAAACGGTTTCAACACTTTCTTTAGAATGAATTTGAAAACAAAGGCAATCAGTACAGTTGCAATGAGTATACAAACAAATTGTAGATATATATTAGCGGAGATAGCTTCAATAACTTGCTTTATTAGATCCATTTTTTTCTCCTCTTCCCTTATTTATTTGGATTCAAAATAATTTATACATGATTGCCATCATTTTTTCAAATTTACAGCTTTACTCAAAACGCTTTCCTGAGATAAAATTTATATTCATAAAGCGAGGCCGAATCGATTCCAGACGAAAAGATTACAGGCAAGAATCGATTCTTTGTTCAAACAGCCTTTCAATGATATAGACAGGAAATGATAGAAATGTCTCCTTCTAATAAAAAAAAATATATCACCCATTCTGAGGAAGAAACGTTTAACCTTGCAAAAACCGTTGCTCAGAGTTTAATGGGAAATGAAGTCATTTTGTTAAAAGGAAAACTCGGATCAGGAAAGACAATCTTCACAAAAGGAATTGCTTCTGGATGTGGATTGAACGATATCGATCAAGTATGCAGTCCCTCCTATGTGCTTATCAATATATACAAAGCAAAATATAATATTTATCACATAGACTTATACCGACTCGATAATGAATCTGAAATCCAAGACCTTGGTTGGGAAGATTTTCTTGACAGAGGAATCATTATTTTCGAATGGGCTCAAAAGTTAGAATATAACTTTACAAATGCCATAGAGGTCGATATTTCTATTGGAGAAAACGAAGAACGGCACATAACCATAACATCCCATTTTTCTCAATGACAGAGACAGAAAAAATTTTCTTAATATTTTTAAAAAAAGCTCTAAAATTTTATTATTCAACTATTGTTAAGATCGTTGGAAGAAATTTAAAGGAAAAGTCTCAATTCAAAACCTGACCCTTTCTTTTTTTTCAGAATTGATTTAAACCAATATTTATGTTAATAAAAAATGTATGATTAAAGGAGGTTTTTTATGAGTATAAAAATTGGAATAAATGGCTTTGGCCGAATAGGAAGAAATTTTTTCCGTGCTTCCTATAAAGATTCTGACCTGGAAATTGTGGCGGTCAATGATATCACAGATCCAAAAACTCTTGCTCATCTTCTCAAATATGACTCAGTCTTAGGCTCTCTAGAAGCGGATATAAAAGCTTCAAAAGATGCTATAGAAGTCGATAACAAAAAAATAAAAGTATTATCAGAAAAGAATCCTGAGAATCTTCCCTGGAAAGACCTGGGAATCACCCATGTGATCGAATCTACCGGTTTATTCCGGAAAAAAGAGGACGCTATCAAACATATAGACAGCGGAGGAGCAGAAAAAGTGATCATATCGGCACCCGCTACAGAACCGGATATCACTATTGTCCTGGGGATTAATGAAGAACAATACGACCCGGACAACCATCATATCATCTCAAATGCTTCTTGCACAACGAACTGTCTGGCTCCTGTTGTTAAAGTTCTTCATCAGGAATTCAAAATAGAAAAAGCTTTTATGACCACAGTACATTCTTATACAGGAGACCAAAAAATTCTTGATGCCCCCCACAAAGACCTCAGGAGAGCAAGATCAGCAGCTGTGTCTCAAATTCCTACCACAACCGGAGCTGCTAAATCTGTGGGAATCGTCATTCCTGAGCTACATGGAAAAATAGATGGCATTGCCATAAGGGTTCCAACTCCTAATGTATCCCTTGTTGATTTGGTTGCTCTTTTAAATAAGAATGCCAACATTGATGATGTGAACAATGCTTTCAAAAAAGCTTCTCAAGATACGCTCAAAGGAATCCTTCAGTATACTGAAGAACCTCTTGTTTCTGTTGATTATATGGCAAATCCTCATTCTTCCATTGTGGACGGTCTTTTCACCCGAGTGACGGACAACAACTTAGTGAAAGTTCTCTCTTGGTACGACAACGAATGGGGATACTCTTTAAGGCTCAAAGACTTAGTTAAATATATACACAATAAATAAAAAAATGATTTATATCGACGACCTCACATATAAAAGTAAGCTGGTTTTTATGCGGGTTGACTTCAATGTCCCCATAGAAAAAAATGGGACAATCCGAGACGACACACGCATAAAAGCGGCACTTCCTTCCATAAACTATTTATTGAGCCAAAAAGCAAAACTTATTCTCGCCTCTCATCTAGGAAGACCTAAGGGAAAGCCGGTTCCCGAACTAAGCCTTGAACCTGTAGCCAAAAGACTTTCGGAACTCATACCCCAGAATGTGAGTTTCTCTCCAGATATCACCGGGGATAAAGCCCTAAGCCTGAAAAAGAACCTTGAGGAAAGCCAAGTCCTTGTGCTTGAAAATCTGAGATTCGATCCTGGAGAAAAAGCCAACGATGATTTGTTTGCCCGGCAATTAGCAGACAAAGTCAACTATTACATCAATGATGCTTTTGGGACCTGTCATAGAGCTCATGCCTCGGTTGTCTCCATCCCCAAGTATGTCAAAAAAGCAGCGGCAGGTTTTCTGTTAAAAAAAGAAATCGACTATTTGAACAAAGCCATTCACTCTCCAGAAAAACCTTATGTGGCTATACTAGGAGGAGCAAAAGTCAGTGATAAAATCCCCGTTATAAAGAACCTTTTAAACAAAGCAGACGATATCCTTATCGGAGGGGCTATGGCTTACACATTCCTCTATTCTATGAACCAAAATATTGGAAAGTCCCGTTTTGAGGAAGAATCCATTGATCTCGCCCAAACAATTCTCAAAAAATCGAAAGAAGAAACAAAGAATATTCATCTTCCTCTAGATCACATTGCTGCCTCTGAAATCGATTCCCCATCTGATATCAAACAGATTGATTCCTTCCCTTCTCATTCGCCCTTAATAGGTGTTGATATTGGTCCTAAGACCATTGAACAATATTCAAGTATTATTGAACAATCCAAGACAATATTCTGGAACGGCCCCATGGGAGTCTTTGAAATCGATGAATTCGCCAAAGGCACTTTTGACATAGCTAATGCTGTTGCTTCCTCCAGAGCTATTTCCATAATTGGAGGAGGAGATTCTGTTGCTGCCATACGCAAAGTAGGACTCAGTGATAAAATATCACATATATCAACAGGAGGGGGTGCTTCCCTGGAATATATTGCCAATGAAACCCTTCCTGGAATTCAGGCTCTTTCGGAGGACAAAAATGACTCAAATCAATAACAGACCATTTATAGCTGGAAACTGGAAATTGCATAATACAATTCCAGAATCCATCGAGCTGGTTCAATCGATACAAGAATCCAGTGAGAAACTTGAGGATGCTTTATTTGTTGTGATACCCCCTTTCACCGCTTTAAGTGAAGTCAATAAAATTATCAAAACAAATAATCTTTATTTGGGGGCCCAGAATTTATTCTGGAAAAATGAAGGAGCATACACAGGAGAAATATCAGCTCCTATGATAAAGGACGCAGGGTGTCAATATGTCACCATCGGACATTCAGAAAGACGTCAATACTTCGGGGAAACAGATGAAACGGTTAATAAAAAAATGAAATCCGCTCTTTCCCATGATATTATTCCCATCATGTGCCTGGGAGAAACTCTTAAAGAAAGAGAAAATAAAAAAACAATGGAAGTAGTGGAAGCACAGCTGTCTAAAGGATTAGATGAACTTGATAAAGGAGATATCAAAAAAGTCATCATTGCTTATGAGCCTATATGGGCGATTGGTACAGGATTAACAGCTTCCCCGGATCAAGCTGAAGAAGTCCACAGTTTCATAAGAGAAAAAATTACACAAAAATATGGAAAAGAGACCGCGTCCTATGTTATAATCCTTTACGGTGGTTCGGTAAAACCAGCCAACGCCTACTCCTTACTAATGGAGAACAATATTAACGGAGCATTGATTGGAGGCGCTTCATTGAAAGCTGACTCATTCATACAGATTGCCAAAGAAGGAATAAAAGCTTATAAGGATAAAAAATGAGTACCTTAATAACAATCATTCATGTTATCATCTGTTTCATACTCATCATTGCCGTTCTGCTTCAATCCGGAAAATCTGCTGACCTGGCTGGAGCTTTCGGAGGAGCTGGCAGCCAAACAGTCTTTGGAGCCCGGGGAGCAGGAACTTTTCTTTCCAAATTAACAACCATTTCGGCAATTTTATTTATGGTCACTTCAATGGGATTATGGATTTTATCGGCAGGAAAAGGCAAATCTGTGGTTGAAAAAGAAAAAGCTCCTCAGGAAAAGGCAGAAACAGTCAAAGATACAAGCAAACAGAATCCAGAGCAAAAAACACAAACCAGTGGAACAGTTCAACAAGAAGGCTAAAGCCGCTCAAAAGAAAAACAACAATAATTTTTTCTATTCATCAATACCATTGACAAAGATATTGTTCATAAAGAACTAAAGGCAAGGATTCTTATTGCCGAAGTGGTGGAATTGGTAGACACGCATGGTTGAGGGCCATGTGAGCGTTTAGCTTGTGGGGGTTCGAGTCCCCCCTTCGGCATATCCTTTTATAAAATTTAACTGCGTTCATTGGTTTATCTTTTCTGAAAAAGAAAAAGCCAGATCAATTTTTTTCTTACAGTCTTTCTTATCTTTTCTCTTTTTCTCCTCTCCGATTTCAGGATCATCTATTTTATAAGTTTCCACTAATGCTTCAACCAAAGCCCGATAACATATGTAAAAATCAATCAACCTCATTATATCATTGTCTCCAGATAGTTTTATGTATTCCTTCACTAAGACATCCGCCCATTCTTCTTTTCCATAAATATTCAAGTCCATAGCCAAAAAGGCAACTTCTGCCGCAACATCACAACTGGCAATTTTTTCATTGAATTCAATGGAATCAAAAATATATATTTCTTTTTTGTGAATAAAAATATTTTTTGTTCTCACATCCCCATGGCATCTTTTGATTCGTTTATCCAAAATTCTTTGTTCAAACAAATCCTTATTCTTTTGAATAAAGCTCTCTACTTTGGATTTTATCATTTCTAATCTCTCTCCATACTGGAGGTATTCTTCAATTAAAGGGATGATTTCAAAAATTGGTGAAAAATTCTCACTTATGGTCTTGGCTAGACCATACTTTTTAGGAGCATTATTGGTTCTCTGATGAAATTGTTCCAATATTTGAGCAATTTTCTTTATGTGAGTTTGGTTTATCTTTTTTTCTTTGAGCAAATGATCCATTCTTGCACTTTGAGGCAATTCCACCATCTTAACCGCATATTCAATAATGGCTCCATTCTGGTTTAAATTAACAGTTCCATCCTTTTTTTTAATAGGAACAACTCCTAAATAAAGATTTGAAGAAAGCATCGCATTCAATTCATTTTCTTTCTCACAGTAATATTTCCTTTTTTGAAGAGTGCTGTAATCGACAAAGCTAAAAAGAACCGGTTTTTTTACCTTGAAGGCATGATGTCCATCCAACAAGACCCAGCTGATATGAGTATGGAGAAGTTTCATTTTATGTTTTTTCTTCAACACATCAATGACTCTATCCTGCTTCTCAACTATTCTCATTTTATTCACAACTTCCAATGATTCTTCTTTCCATTTCTTATCATCTCCGGTATGAATTACAAAATGTTCTTTTTTTATTGATTCGAATTTGTTTTTAATCATCTTATACACCCGATAATCAGCATCACTGTAATCTGCCCTATTTTTATATCTTTCATGGATCCGTTTTTTCACTGTATCTTCAGGACAAACGATTTTGATCAAAAATACACAACCTTTCGCCTTTTTACCGATTTTGAAAGCTTGATCTCTCCATTCCTTTTTAAAAAAGGTTGCATCTAAAATGACGTTTTCATCCTTACTCAATAAATCTTGCGCCTGTTGGAACATTTCTCTATAAACTGATCTCTTTCTCTTTTGAGTATATTCCGGCTTGTTTGACATTTTTTTCCGGATCCTGTCCGTACTCAATACTTCAGCTTTGAGTTGATTCGCTATCTCCTTGGAGACAGTCGTTTTTCCAGTTCCTGGCAAACCTGAGATAACCACTAACATGATAAACTCCTTCTTCTGGATGCAAAACAAACATCTGGTTGAATCATAATAAAAATCCTTTCTTTTTTCAGAAAATACAAAATATATGCCAATTTGTCCATTAACAAAACGTTACTCGGAGATTCTTTCCCTTCCCTAACTCTATTTTTTTCCTAAAAACCAATCATCAATGATATTTATACTTAATCCTAAAACGAACTATTGAATTTTACTGGATAGGAATTTGTTCTGTAAAACAGGACGAAAATTTTTTTCCCTATGTTGTCTCCTTTCCTTAACCAGCAAATCAATCAAAAAATGACTAAAAACCCAGGGGAAATTCAAAAATTAAGGACTATTTTCTTTCTACTCTTAAAAATAGCTGAAGATAGAATTATATTCCACCCATTGCTGTATCAATTCATTAATGATTTTATTCTGGTATAATTTTTGCTTTAGTATTCAATAGAAAATGAAAAATCACAACTCTAAAATTAAAAGATTCAATAATCCGAAGTGGAGGTGGGGAATTTCCATTTGGATAGTGGTATTTGTTCTCATCGGCTACTTTCTAATTCAGACATACACCTCTCAACAAAATAACGGGCTAGAGGAACTGGCTTAGGTGGTGGACACGATGAACGCGAACAAACACTCAATCAAATTCTTTCAGAAATGGACGGTTTTGTTCCTCATCAGTCTGTCATTGTTCTTTCTGCAACGAACCGTCCAGATGTCCTTGATCCTGCCTTAACTCGGCCCGGACGTTTTGACAGACAGATCACCCTAAGTCTCCCTTACAAAGAAGTAAGAAAGAAAATTTTAATGATTCATAGCCGCAATGTTCCTCTAAATGATGATGTGGATATGGATAACCTAGCGGCAAGAACAGTTGGATTTTCTGGAGCGGATCTTAAAAATCTGGTCAATGAAGCAGCACTCCTTGCCGCCCGAAAACAGAAGAAAAAAGTATCTCCTGAGGATTTTGACAATGCTAGAGATAAAATTCTCCTCGGACATGAACGGGAAGAAATAATGAGCGAAGAGGAGAAAAATATCATCGCTTACCATGAAGCAGGACACGCTCTTATGGCTATACTCACACCTGGTGCGGAGACCCTCTTCAAAAAGTAACCATCATTCCCCACGGCAGCTCTTTGGGAGCCACAGAACAAACTCCTGAAGAAGACCGACACAATTTCAAAAAGGAGTATCTTCTCAAACGAATCTGTATTACATTGGGGGGAAGAGCGGCAGGAAAATTAGAATTCAAGGACATCAGCAATGGAGCAGCCGATGACCTTAAGAAAGTAACCCAACTAGCCCGACGTATGGTCACCCAATGGGGAATGAGTGACAAATTGGGCCCGATCACATTCAGCCTAGGAGAAGAACATCTGTTCTTAGGGAGAGAAATGGCTAAACCTAAAGATTTCAGTGAAGATACAGCTCGAATCATTGATGAAGAGATCTAAAAAATAGTGAGCGAACAGGAAGAGAAAGCCACCAAAACATTGAGCCAGAATAAAAATAAGCTTAATAAATTGGCGAAAGCTCTCTTGGAGAAAGAAACACTTGAACCTAAAGATATAAACCGTTTATTAAAAAATAAAATTCAATCCAAAAGTAAGAAAAAATCGAAAAAAAGAAAAACCACTAAAGGAAAATAAGGATTATTTGAATTTTGAAACAGCGTAATCCACTGCTTTTTTTAAATCAAATAACGCACTTTCGACTCCTTTTTTTAGCTCTTTGGAAGCCTCTCCGCTTGTCTCCTTCAATTCGTTCAATTTTCTTTTGATATCTTCTTGCTTTGCTTTCAGACTTTCTATTCCTTCGGCATACTCTTTTTTTCCCTCGGCTTTTGCCTGATCTGCTTTGGCAGCTAATTCATCGATTTTTGCTTGAAGCTGATCAACTTGAGCTTCCAGCTTTTTTTCATGGGCCTCATTTTTTTCCATTGATATCCTCCTTAATAAATAATGTTTCCCTCTCTTGATATTTTATAAAATTCCACATAAGGATTATTCTTCCAGATCAATTTTAAGAGAAAGCAATCCCATCATGTCTTTCAGAGTGATCACCCCTACCAGCTTCTCTTTTTCCACCACCATAAGACGGCTCGAATTGTTCTTTCTCATAAGTGTGAGAGCCTTCATTGCATCTTCATCCGGACTAATCGCATTCTTCTCCGAACAGGGTTCAGTCAACTCCCTTACTTTCCGTTCTCCTCTTTTTTCTTTTGGTATATTTTTAATCTTATTGAGAGTCACACATCCAATGAGTTTTTTATTCTCCACCACCGGATACATCTTGTAATGATGTTTGTAAATAATCTCTTCGATCAATTCTTCAACAGAAATGTCCTGAGAGACCGTAATTGGATCAGATTTCATAAATTGACGGACTTTTTCTCCCTCCAGAGATCTGCGAATCAGCATTTGCTGGTAAGCCGACTGGGAAGCTCCTCGTATGAACAGACCGATCACAGCCATCCATACTCCGCCAATGAGATTACCAAGAAACAACTCTAAAATACCGAATACGATCAAAGCTATACCAAATGCCCCCCCGATTTTTGAAGAAATTCGAGTAGCCCAACGGATGTTATCTTTCCATCCCCACAGGACTGACCGGAGAACCCGTCCTCCATCCAGGGGAAACGCAGGCAAAAGATTAAAACCGGCTAATATAATATTTAAAAATCCCAGATAATTGATCACACCAGTTATTGATTTAGGCCAATTTCCACTTGCTCCCAGAAGGAAAATCCCAAAAAGTCCCAATCCAAGGACTGCACTGGATATGGGGCCAGCCACTGCCATAAAAAATTCAGCTTTAGGACTGGGAGGTTCTTCGGACATTTCTGCCACCCCACCAAATACAAAAAGGGTAATCCCCTTCATGGGCAATCCAAATTTTCGAGCAATGAGAGAATGCCATAGTTCATGGAACACAATGGAAAATAGAAGCCCTAAAGCTCCGGCTACTCCCATAAGCCAGTAAGTTAAGGATGACAAATCTTTATACAAATGAGGAAACAGACCTTCAGCCAGTGTCCAGGTTATAAGAATTCCCAGGATGAGCCAGCTAAAATCAATTTTAACTTTGAATCCAAAAAGCTTTATTAAAGTTATTCCCTTACCGAACATAAATATTCTCCTTTAAATAGAACCCAAATTGTTTGGATACGTCTCTATTGTTTTCCAAAAAAATTCCACTCACTTCTCCAGGATCAAACGATAATAGCAATATAAAAAGTTCTTCTCCCACACAATCTGTTCGCTTTAATTCTATCATACTTCACTCAGATTCAGAAACATTATCGCTCAACCTCATCTGTTTTCATAAATACTATAAACAAGAAACATGCCAACCATTCCAGTAAAAGAAAATAAATTCTCTTTTTATCCATATTCTGAGAAGAAAAATTATAAATTAAAATTTTAACCGGAATTCCTTATCCTTATCTTAGGAAACAAAAATGACTTCATTTCAAAGGATATTTTCCTATATGGAAGATTGAAAGATTGATACTTTTTCTCTTCAAGGGACCATCAGAGCAAATCTTTTTGCTTTTTTCTTCTGAGGTATCTTCTGAGACGCTTGCGTGCCCGAGCTTCCTTCATTCTTTTTTTATCGCCAGGTTTTATATATACAGAATTTTTCTTATAATCTCTCAGTATAGACTCTCCCTGAACTTTTCTTCTGAATCTTTTGAGAGCATTTTCCAAAGACTCATTTTCTTTAATCATCACAAAAGCCAAGTATCAACACCTCCTTTCCCTCTCTTCTTCCAAGGAATTTTTAGACAATTTCTTATCTCTTCTGTCAAAAAATGATCCCGATAAAAGAATATTCATTTATCTAAGGGAAATTTAAACAGAAATTTTATAATGAGAGGGTTTTTGAACTATCTCAATACATTCTGTAGATATTTTAGCAATTTGTTGAGTGCAAATCAAGGTTTGAAACATTACCCAAAACAAATTTTCGAGCCAAGAAAAGAGTTGGAACCAGGTCAAATCAGATTGTTGATTCGTATTATTCCCAAGAATAATAGAGTTTTAATAAAGAAATTCTCTTTTCCCCTAAAAAAACAGGGAGGTAACGATTTTCCCTCCCTGTTTATATGAATCTGAATGAAACAGATTAGACTTTTGTAAACTGTACAAAAGCGTTTGAATTCATAAATTGTATTTTTTCATCGTTTTTTCTATTGATAATATTCTTCCAGCTTACTTTCAATTTTTTCATATATTCCTTAAATCTGTCCATGAATTCGTTAATTCTCTGTTCATAATTGTCATCAAACCAATATTTCATTCTTTGACTCCAGTTTTCACTATTTCCATAGTACAAATCAATTCCATCTTTACCCTTACTAAAAGAAAATTCAAATCCTCTTGAAATGTTTTCATCTTCCTCTATCTCCACTTCAATGGTTTTTTCCTTCCTGCTCCGCAATATTCCGAGCTTAATACTTTCTTTTTCTTTTTTATTCTGTATCAATTCAATGAATCTGGTCATTTTTTCTATACGCTCTCCATCTGCAGTGATGATAACATCTCCCACATGCAAACCTGCCTTTTGCGCAGGGCTGTCTTTAACTATTTTTGTGATCAGAAGTCCTGTTCCTTTGTTTACTCCAAAATACTCTGCCAATTCCCTGTTTAGTTCTCTTAGATACACTCCTATATAATTTCTGTTTTTCGAAAAATAGCGTTTTAATGAATCAGGCTTATCAAACTTCCAATCAAATTTTTCCGGAGAAAAAAACTCTGGAAATTTTAACTCAAGCTCTTTAAATGAATCCTTCCTTGAGTATTCCCCCAGTTTCACCTTCACATTCATTTTCTCACCATTCCGTTTTATTCTTATATTCACTTTATCACCTGGTTTTCTCATCCTGATCTCATGGGCGAGCATTTCAGTGCTGGTTATGGTTTTTCCTTCAAATTCCAGAACAATATCTCCTTTTTTCAAACCTGCCTCATCTGCAGGACTGTTTTCTTCAACATCTCTAATCTCAACCTGATCGTCTTCATTTTTTCCTATATAGATGCCGAGCTGACCTCTCTGTACCTTTCCTTTTTCCCTGATTTCAGATGCAATCTTTTTAACCACAGAAACAGGTATCGCTTGTGCCATTCCCGATGAAGGTGCTACAGCCTTGCTGTATATATAACCTGAACCTTTGACTTCCTTCTCTCCGAATCTGAATAAAAGGGGTTGAGTTTCTGAATAAACCCCTCTTAATAATCCAATCATATGACCCTTTTTATTAACAACCGGACTGCCACTGGCTCCAGGGACAACCCAGGCATTTAATCTGATGCTATCTTGAGAAATAGAACTAACAATTCCTTGAGTAACAGCCGGTTTATTTTCAGGGGACATACTGACAATCCCTATCCATGAACCAGGGGATATATCCTTTATATTTCCGATTTTCAAAGGAACAAGCTGTTTATCTTCAGTTCTAATAAGAGCCAGATGAGTTACCGGATCAATTCCTATTAACTCAGCTTTTGATTTTTTCCCTCTTGAATCAACAATCCAAATCTCTTCACTATTGGGAGAAATCAGGGCTGTGGTTACAATATAACCTCCTTCTTCAATAACCACACCGGTGGCAACTTTTCTCAAGCCATTTTCGACTTCTACTTTGACTACCGACGTATATACTTTATTTGTTAAATCCTCAATATCAACATCGCTTGATATAGGAACAGAAAAAGCTTTTAGATTGAGAAAAAGCATACACACAGCTATAAAGAAAATAAATATCTGTTTAAATTTGTTATTCATTGACATAACCTCCTAGTATATAATCTCACTATTTGTCTCATTTGAAACCTGCTCAAGGATATAAATCGTCCTTGGCTGATTGATAAAAGTCCGGACTTCTTCCTTATAGTCTACTTGTTCCGTAACAGGCAGAAAATCCCTTTCCGAATAATCTTCCCTTTGTTCATAGCTTATCGCTCTTTCTATGTTCAAATTAGCCTGTTCCATGGATGATTTTTTAGGAAAATCAAATATATTCAATACAATCATTAAGACAACAAGTAATCCCGAAGCTCCAGCCAGGGAAAAACGATAATATTTTCTTCTCTGTTTTTTCCTCTTTCTCAGTTCCAGTTGATTTTTTATAATTTTTTCAAATCCAGGAGGAGCTTTAACTTTTTCCAGTTTCTCTAACATATTAAGCTCTTCCATTTTTAAACTCCCTATTATTCAATAACATTTCATTATTGACATTGAATTTCTCTATTTCCTTCTTTAAATAATCTCTTCCCCTGCTTATCCTCGCTTTGACAGTTCCAACCGGGACCCTTAGTATTTGAGCAATTTCATCCTGGGAAAATCCTTCGATATCTTTAAGTATGACTGGAATTCTGTACCGGGGATGAAGAGCACTCAATGCTCTTTTTATAATTTTAATCGAAACTGAAGTTGAAGGCTCCATAGAGACATCTCCCAGTTTGCTGTGGTTTTTAACCTCATCATAAGAAACTGTCAAAAATTTCCTTGATTTTTTTAATTCGGTTTTGGCAAGGTTTGAAGCAATGGTGTAAATCCAAGAGGATAAAGGAGCCATTGGCTTATACTTGTTAGCCTTAAAATATACCCTCATAAAAGTCTCCTGGGATAACTCCACTGCTTTTTGATAATCATTCGTCATTTGATAAAGAAAATTAACAATTTTATCCTTGTAAATCCTAACAATTTGTTCAAATGCCATCTCATCGCCCTTCTGCACCCGTCTCATTAGTTCCTGTTCATCCATTTTCATTTGTTTTAAACTCTTTCTTTATATAAATCGTTGCATTTTTTGATGACACATTACCCCTTCCTCAATGGTATAAAAATATTGATATCCCCTTACTCTGGGATAATCTGAAAAGAATACGTATGAAGAAATGTGAATGAGGAATAAACAGCCCCATTATCCAATCGAATCCTGAATTGGTTATTCTTTTAATTCCAGTTCAATAAAAATGGTCTCTGAATCCACTAAATCTTCTGCCGACGCAGATATTTTCTTGACATATCCATCAATGGATGATTTTATTTCGTTTTCCATTTTCATAGCTTCAACTACAGCCAGGGTTTGATTTTTTCTTATCTCTTCTCCCACTTTAACATCAATTTTTATTATCTTTCCTGGCATGGGAGCCTTAATTCTTAAAGAATCTTCATTCGATTTTCCTTCACTTTGTTCAATAACCTGTTCCATTTGGTCCGGTTCCTGAACAGTGAAACGGTCTCCTTTGATAAAAATATATCTTTTCTCCCTATCCCTTGCTAAATAAACTTGGGTCAATTTTCCATCAATCATTATAGACATCACATGAGGTGAGATATGGGAAACATCAACATCAAACGTCTTGTTTCCGCAAGACACTTGATAGACTTTTTCTTTCTTAACAACTGATATTTTTTCTAATGAATCATCAATTAAATATTCATAATCCATCTTATTTTTCTCCTCCCAGCCGCCATTTGCCAAGAGTTCTCCACGGAGAATAAGAATCCTTTTCCTGTATTTTATTCTCTTTCAGAGTATATCCAATCCGCATACTATCAAGGGCAGAGGCAAGAAGGGCTATCTTTTTGTTTTCATTTTTATTCTTCTTTATCGTCCATCCATCAAAATGTTGGGGGATAAAATTGGTTGTCGTTTTACCGGAAATAAATTCAGAATGACCGATTATTTCTTTCAAAAAATCTATGGTTGTTTCGACTCCAATAACCACATAATCATTCAAAGCATGGCTCATCCTGAAACATGCTTTTTTTCTACTTTCAGCCCAAACTATAAGCTTTGCCAGAATCGGATCATAATAAATAGGAACATCACCACCGGTATAAATCCCACAATCGTGACGGATTCCCGGGCCGGTGGGTTCTTTAAGAAAAAGAATCTTACCTGAAGAGGGAAGGAAGTTTTTTGCCGGATCCTCAGCGTATATCCGGCATTCAATGGAATGCCCCTTTTGTCGAATTTGTTCCTGATTCAAAGAAAGCTTTTCCCCTGAAGCAATAGATAGTTGCATCTGAACCAGGTCAATCCCTGTGACAAATTCTGTGACTGGATGTTCCACTTGAAGCCTGGCATTGACTTCCAAAAAGTAATAATTTCCATTTTTATCCAGGAGAAATTCGACCGTCCCTGCATTATTATATTCTGACACTTCAATCACTTTTTTTGCCGCAGCTCCCATTTTTTTCCTTAATTCAGAATTTAAAGCCGTAGAGGGGGATTCTTCGATTATCTTTTGATGCCTTCTTTGAATAGAGCATTCTCTCTCAAAAAGATGAATCCTGTTTCCAAAGTTATCTGCAACAACTTGAAACTCCACATGCCGGGGCTCCTCAATATATTTCTCAAGATATACAGAGTCATCCCCAAAAGCAGCCTTAGCTTCTCTTTTGCCAGCTTCAAGAGAAGACACAAGTTCATTCGGTGATCTCACAATTCTCATTCCTTTTCCGCCCCCACCTGCTGAAGCCTTGACCATCACCGGATAGCCAATTTTTGACGCTTCTTTTTTATATTCATTGATATCCTCTGAAGATCCTTCCATACCAGGAATGATAGGAATTCCGGCTGCTTCCATTGTCTTCCGGGAACGTATTTTATCCCCCACTAAATTCATTGATTTGGAATTTGGTCCTATGAACACAATATTCTCTTTTTCACAAAGAGCGGCAAAATTGGCGTTTTCAGCTAGAAATCCATAACCGGGATGAATTGCCTGTGAAGAAGTATTTTTTGCTGCTTGAATGACAGCCTTCATATTCAGATAACTTTCCACTGCCGGAGCAGCCCCAATACACACAGCTTCATCTGCTTCCTGAACATGGAGACTATCCCTGTCAGCCTCAGAATAAACAACCACAGCTTTAATATTCAATTCCCGGCACGCTTTAATAATTCTCACCGCTATTTCACCCCGGTTTGCAATCAGTATTTTTTTAAACATGACGATTCCTCTTTCCTTAGTTCATTGATAATTATTCCATTATTATAATTTTTTTGAGCAATTTATTAACGATCTCTGTATTGGCATTCCTGCTTCATTGTTAGATTGTTTTATTGATGTTTTGATTATCATCACATCTCACGTCCTCAATTTTATGTGTTTCAACTCACATCTGAGGTCTTACGTCAATACGTGGCGCCAATTTAGGAACCTTATGTCATTCACTATTAGCTTTGTTCGAGGACTGGCTCCTATTTTGTTTATCACCTTTAGCCCATACAGGCTTGCGTTTTTCTAAAAAAGCAGTCATCCCTTCCTGACCTTCATCACTGACTCTTAAATTTGCGATCATATTGGCTGTAAAATCTTTCACTTCATCCCAATCAAGTCTTGGAACGTTCATTATCAATTCTTTACAATTGGCGACGGCTTCGGGACCGGAGTCCATAAGAAGACTGACGATTTCATCAACTTTCTGACTCAGTTCCTCATGAGGGACAACCTGATTCACAAGCCCGAGGTCACAGGCTTTTTCAGCCGTGATTCGAACTCCTGTCAAAAAGTATTCTCTGGCTTTATTTTCTCCTATTTTTCTTATCACATAAGGTGAAATCGCTGCCGGAACCAGTCCAATTTTCACTTCGCTCAAGCTGAATTTGGCTCTCTCGGATGCCACCACTATATCGCAAGCTGAAACAAAACCCGTTCCTCCTCCAATAGCAGCACCATTAACCATTGCTATGGTTGGTTTTGGAATCGAATATATCTTATGCATGATTTCAGCAATATGAAAAGATTCTTTTAAATTCTCTTTAAACGTATAATTGATTATCTCTTTCATCCAGTTTAAATCAGCACCCGCACAAAATGACTTCCCCTTACCAGTCAAGATAACAATCCGAATGGATTTATCGTTCTTTACTTCTTCAAGAGCATCGTCAAGTTCGGTCAGGAGTACTGAATTAAAGGCGTTATGAACTTCAGTTCGATTAAAAATGATTTTTGCCACACTATGTTCCATTTCAAGAAGAATTGTCTTATAATTATTTTTTTCCATCTCACATCCTAAATATTCCAACTTTATAATCAGGTATGGGAGCATTCAGACTCATGGCTATCGACAATCCCAGGGCCTGTCTGGTTTCAAGAGGTGCGATGATTCCATCATCCCATAAGCGGGCTGTACTGAAATAGGGACTCGATTCATTTTGATATTTCTCTAGGATTGGTTTCATCAATTTTTTTTCTTCTTCTTTGGTTATCTTTTTACCCTGTTTTTTCAATGCTTTAACTTTAACTGTTAAGAGCACATTGGCAGCCTGTTCTCCTCCCATCACACAAATCCGTCCATTAGGCCACATCCAGAGAAGACGGGGATCATAGGCTCTTCCACACATGGCATAATTTCCCGCTCCATAAGAGCCGCCTATAATAACTGTAAATTTGGGAACATCAGCATTGGCCACAGCGTGCACCAGCTTTGCCCCGTCTTTAGCGATTCCGCCATGTTCATATTGCTTCCCTACAATGAAACCAGTGATGTTTTGAAGAAAAATCAAAGGGATCTTACGCATAGCACAAAGAGTTATAAAATGAGAGCCTTTGAGGGAACTCTCAGAAAACAAAACCCCGTTGTTAGCCAATATTCCAACAGGATACCCCATAATACGGGCAAAGCCGCAGACAATAGTGGGAGCATACAATTCCTTGAACTCTTGAAAACGGCTGCCATCGACTATTCTGGCAATGACTTCTCTGACATCAAAGGATTTTCTTAAATCCTGAGGGACTATCCCATAGATTTCCTCAGGATCATAATATGGCTCTTCCGGGGAGGAAATATCCAGATCGAATTTTTGAGGAGGATCCAATGTTTCCACAATATTCCTTGCAATTCCTAGAGCATGCATGTCATCCTGAGCATAATAATCGGAAACTCCGGATATACGACAATGGACATCCGCTCCTCCCAAATCTTCATCTGAAACTTGTTCCCCTGTTGCAGCCTTAACCAGAGGTGGTCCTCCGATAAAAATCGTACCCTGTTTCCTGACTATAACTGTCTCATCGCTCATCGCCGGCACATAGGCTCCTCCTGCTGTACAAGATCCCATAACTATGGATATTTGTGGTATTCCTAAAGCGGACAACCGGGCTTGATTATAGAATATTCGACCAAAATGTTCTTTATCGGGGAAAGTTCCGGCTTGATGAGGTAAAAATATCCCTCCGGAATCCACTAAATAAATACAAGGAAGACGGTTTTCCAAGGCAATTTCCTGGGCTCTGATATGCTTTTTTATTGTGATGGGAAAGTATGTTCCTCCCTTTACGGTTGCATCATTGGCAACAACCAGAACTTCCCTCCCATGAATAACTCCGATACCTGTCACCATACTGGCTGCCGGAGCTTCATTATTATACATATCATAAGCCGCTAAAGGACTTAATTCTAAAAAAGGAGTGTTGCGGTCGAAAAGCTTATCCAATCTCTCCCTTACAAGAAGTTTTCCTCGGCTTTTGTGCAACTCCCTGTATTTTTCAGGCCCTCCCTGCTTAATTTTAGCCAATTTTTCTTTATATTCCGCCACAACTGTTTTCATTTTATTGAATTTCTCTTTATATTCTTGACTCTTTGTATCAATTTTGCTCTCAAACCTGTACATAAACGCCTCTTTCTTTTAGCCTGTTTGAAAATCAGGCACTTTATTTTTTTATAATATATATAGCTCTATGGAGATGAACCCCATGAAAAGACTGGATTACCATTCATTCAGACGATCAAAACTATTCCAAAACAAATTTATATCCATAACACAGGATACCAGATTTTCCTTCCTGGAAGATTTTCCTGAATTCAATTTTTACTTTTTTCCCAATCTTTATGTCCTCGAAGTCACAATCAACAATCTGACCGGTTAATTTAACTCCGTCTTCAAGCTCAACGATTCCAACCGCATAAGGTGCCTGATCAACAAATTGATGGGGGGGAACTCTTATGACAGTATAAGAAAGGATATTCCCTTTGTCCGCAAGTTTGACAGGCTCCATATTCTTGTTTTTACAGTTAGGACATATCTGCCTTGGAGGAAAACAGGTTGTTCCACAACCTTTGCATTTACTTGCTTCCAGTCTATATCTTTGAGGAATCTCTCTCCAATATCTTGATGGTGTTGTCATTAGAACCTCCTTTTTTACTCCTTTTCCAGAATATGGACAACCGAACTTCCACCACTGCCCCCCATATTTTGGGCCAATCCAACTCTTGCCTGCTGAACTTGCCTATTCATGGCTTCTCCACGAAGCTGTTTCACTATCTCCACAATCTGAGCCACTCCGGTAGCTCCTACAGGATGCCCCTTTGACTTCAAACCTCCACTGGTGTTAACCGGAATTTTTCCATCTAAATAGGTCATTTTGCTTTCCACAGCTTCACCGCCTTTTCCTTTTTCAACAAAGCCCAGCGCTTCAATCGCACATATTTCCGCTATGGTGAAACAATCATGAACCTCAGCCACATCAATATCTTCGGGTTTTTTCTCAGCCATGTTATAAGCCTGTCTTCCTGATTGATAGACCGCTTCGAGCCATGTGATGTCTTTTCTGGAACTCAAGGCAATAGAATCAGTGGCATGACCAGTCCCTACAATCTTGATAACTGGCTTGTTCATCTTTCTTGCAATGTCAAGAGTGGTCAGCACAACAGCCGCAGCTCCATCAGTAATAGGAGAACAATCCAATATCCTTAAGGGATCGGCAATCATGACTGAATTCAACACAGCATCCATCGCAACCTCAAACGGGTATTGCGCCAGAGGATTTTTTGAGCCATTGAGATGATTTTTAACAGCAACAAGAGCTAATTGTTCTCTTTTTGTCCTATATTTTTCCATATGAGCATTGGCTATCAAGGCATAGAGTCCAGGAAAAGTAATTCCATGATATCCTTCATATTCCTGATCAGCAGCTGTTCCCAAGGCGTAGGTTGCTTCACCCCCGCTGACATCTGTCATTTTTTCAACCCCACCGGCAAGAACAATATCGCTCATCCCAGAGGCAACTTCTATATATCCCTGCCTTACAGCAAGTCCCCCTGAAGCACAGGCGGATTCGATTCGGGTTGCCGGTATGGGAACCTGGCCCATATAATCTGCGAGGAGTGAGGCAATATGTTCTTGTCCCACAAATAATCCTGAAGACATAGATCCCACATACATAGAATCAATCCGATCAATTCCCGCATCTTCTACAGCTTTAAGAGCGACTTCTGTATAAATATTCCTTAAGGATTTCTCCCATAATTCTCCCCATTGTGTTATTCCAACACCGATTATAGCAACATCTCTCATTATTTCCTCCTAATCAGCCTTTCTTATTTTATGACGGTATTTTGCATATTCCCCATATTCCAGGTATCTGATATTTGATTCCAGAATTTCGGTTGTTTTGGGGGCTAGATTTCTCACTTGACCAATCCTCTCCGTAACCTCAAAAATAAAAGCATCACTGCCAGCTCCAGATCCATAAGAAACAATCAAAATCTTATCTCCGGGCTCAGAAATATCCAGAACTGCTGTCAAACCCAAAGGAGAAGAACCGGAATAGGTGTTTCCCAGCTTTGGAACCAGGCGTCCCGGTTCAATCTGACTTCTCTCAAATCCTAACACTGTTCCTGCTTTTAAAGGAAATTTTCCATTTGGCTGATGAAACACCACATATTTGAAATCTGCCGGCTTTGTTCCAGTTTTGTTCATAATACCTTTAGCTGCTCCATAAATGTGTTTGAAATAAGCAGGATCTCCGGTAAAACGGCCTGCATGCTGAGGATAATATTGATATTCACGCCTCCAAAAATCAGGTGTATCTGTGGTATAAGAGTAGGTATCGAGAACTTTAGCGACAAGATGATCTTTTCCAAAAATAAACGCAGCTGCTCCGGCAGCCGTAGAATATTCAAGAGCATCTCCAGGAGCTCCCTGAGAAGTGTCCGCTCCTACCCCTAAACCGTATTTGATCACACCTGCTTTGACAAGATTCATAGCAACAAACATTCCTTCCGTCCCAGCTTTGCATGCAAACTCAAAGTCTGCTGTATGAACCTCTGGAGTCGCTCCCAAAGCCTCCGCCAGTATCGTTCCGCTTGGTTTAACAGCATAGGGATGAGATTCTGAACCAATATAAACAGCCCCTATTTCCGAAGCCTCCACCCTAGCTCTTTTCAAAGCGTTTTTTGATGCTTCCACAGACATGGTAATTGTATCCTGATCGGGAGCGGGAACAGATTTTTCCTCAAGCATCAATCCTTTCTTGTAACTGGGAGCATCTGTTCCCCAAACTTTGGCAATCTCCTCAACTTTAATTCTGTTACGGGGAATGTATGCACCGTATCCAATAATACCTTCCATTAATTTCCTCCACTAAACATTAAAGAATTTTCTATCACGCTCACATTTTAATCAAAATTTTAAGACAATGAAAGTATAATATTTAAAGTTCTTTAATTTTCTTCAATTCTCTCTCAATAATTTTGATTGTATTGACCTATTGTATCCATTGTGATAATAAAAACCACATTATATAATACTTAAAAGATTAATTTTAATGAATTAATAGATATTTTTAATGAAAAAGAACCAACTAAAGACATTTACTTGGAAATACTAAAATGATATTCTTGTTTTCTGAATGTTTTCCTTAAAGGCATTATAAAAATGACAGTCAATTATTTGGTTACAGGAGGAGCGGGCTTTATTGGCTCTAATATTGTGCGTCAATTATTGAAAATCAATTCCAATGTAAAAATCATCGACAATCTTTCAACAGGAAATATCAACAATATCAAAGATATTTTTTCCGATCTTGATTTTATAAAAGGAGATATAAGGGATATTCATATTGTAAATAAAGCCATGAAAGGGATTGATTATGTTTTGCACCAGGCTGCTTTACCCTCAGTGCCCCGCTCTATAAAAAATCCGGTTGAATCCAATGAAAACAATATAACCGGGACTTTGAATATTTTATTATCCGCAAGGGACAACAGAATCAAAAGAGTTGTCTATGCCAGTTCATCTTCAGTTTACGGAGATACTCCAACCCTTCCCAAAAAAGAAGATATGACTCCCTCTCCTTTATCTCCCTACGCTCTAACCAAACTAACAGGAGAACATTACTGTAAAATATTCAGTTCTGTTTACGGGCTGCAAACAATATCCTTACGATATTTTAATATATTTGGTCCTGGACAAAATCCGGAATCCCAATATGCGGCTGTCATCCCTAAATTCATCGAATCCTTACTCAGAGGAAAATCCCCTGTCGTCTATGGAAATGGAAATCAGACAAGAGATTTCACTTTTGTTGACAATGCTGTATCTGCCAACATTCTTGCCTGCCAAACGGAAACAACTTCTGGAGAAACAGTCAATATCGCCACCGGTGTTCAAACCAGCCTGAATCAGCTCATTCAAATATTAAAAGAAATCACCAATTTAAACATTCCAGCTCAATATGATTCTCCCAGAGAAGGAGACATCCTTCATTCTCTGGCTGATTTGTCCCTGGCAAAAAATCTTCTGGGATACAAACCGGTTATCCATTTGAAAGAGGGGTTGCAAAAATCAGTCAAGTGGATGAAGACATATTACAAATAGAATATCATCTATGAAAAAAATATTTCCACTGTCAAGGAGAGTTGAGAAATGAAAGTCTTGGTATGCGGGGGAGCAGGATATATCGGAAGCAATATGACCCATATGTTGATCCGTAATGGTTATGATGCTATTGTCCTGGATAATCTGAGCAAAGGACACAGATCTTCTGTAAAGGAAGGACAATTCATAAAAGGCGACCTGGGGGATTACATTCTTTTAGTGAACATCATTAAGGAATATAAAATCGAGGCTGTCATGCATTTCGCTTCCTTTATTGAAGTGGAAGAGTCAGTAAAATATCCATTAAAATATTACAAAAACAACTTTTGCAACACCCTTACTTTATTGAGAGCTATGGAACAAACAGGAGTCAAAAAATTTGTCTTCAGCAGCACAGCTGCCGTTTACGGAATGCCAGAAACGATTCCGGTAAAGGAAACCTCCCCCAAACATCCCATAAATCCTTATGGAGAAAGCAAATGGGCTATCGAGCGGATGTGCCACTTCCTAGGTCAGACCGGAAAATTGAAATACGCCGCACTCCGGTATTTCAATGCTAGTGGAGCCGGTAACAACGGAACTATCGGTGAAGACCATGTTCCTGAATCCCACCTTATCCCTCTTGTTATTCAAGCAGCTATGGGAAAAAGAGAATATATAAAAATATATGGAACAGATTATCCCACCCCAGATGGGACCTGCATAAGGGACTACATTCATATAGAAGATCTCTGTAAAGCCCATATGCTCGTCCTTGAACAACTGGATACCGAAGAGGAACTTGTTTATAACCTGGGCAACGGAAAAGGCTATTCTGTTTGTCAAGTTATAGAAACGGTAAAAAAAGTTTCTAAAAAGAGTTTCAAAGTTAAAGAAACACACCGGAGGCAGGGAGATCCTCCTATTCTCACAGCAGACTCCACAAAAGCTCAACAAGAACTCGGATGGAAACCGGATTTTCCGGAATTGGAAAAAATCGTAAAAAGCGCCTGGATATGGCATACTAACCATCCTAACGGTTACCATGACAAATAATAAAACATCCCTCTTTCTCAAGGACATATTCCACAAAAATATAACCCCTCTGAAAAGCAGGAAGGATTATGGGACTCAATTTCACAGAGCGGTTATAGCTCTTGAACAATTTACTGACCATCACCCGGAATGGGAGCAGTCCATTCCTAAGTCCAAAAAAATGGCAGGGATCAAGCTCCATTCAACAGAAGATAAAATCATCAATGACATCATCAAAACCGTCCAGATCAAACGGAATATCAAACTCACCTGGAATCTTATCAGAGAAAAAAAAGTTCCTTCAATCATCGGCACTGTCGGAAATGAGTCATCTCAACCCTTTTGGAATACAATCATGAACAAAACGGCAAAAAGTTTTGGCTCCTTCAAAGGATTTTCTTTAAAAGAAGACCTCCCCACAAATCAGGCTTTTGGTCTCCTTTACATGTATCATAACCTCAAACAAAAACTCTCCTTATCCGGAAAATCAATCAACAATTTTGACGCATTATTTGCTTTTGTATTCGGATCGGGAACAAGGTCAACTCCTTTTACAGAAACAGACTGCGGCCAAAAACCCTCCATTCAAGGAACAGTCAAACTAGATCACAGATATATCACAGTCGTTGAACTTGCAATGATGCACTATATATCCATCCAGCAGTATCTCAAAAGATCCGGTTTCAAAGGAATGGTGATCAAATGGGGAGATGAAATTCAAATTCCTGTCATAGATTTAAGCAGAACCGATGATCTATTCAAAAATGCTGATATGGTGAGGTTTGTTAATATCAGAGAAATCAATACCATCAACGCCAAACACAAGGACTGGGTGGGAGTTGATCAGGATGGTCGTGTGGCCATGTTTATTCCCCGTCGTCCTCTTGAACAGATGGAACAACTCGCAGAGGAGGGCCATATCTACAAAAAAAAAGGAACACTATTCGGGGGAATTAACTTGGGAAGTATAGCTGTTTCCTATGAACTATTGGAAGCTCTTTTCAATGAATTCAAAAATGAAATCTTTGACAAAAAAGCAGACAGAGAAAAACGTCCTGACCTGGATCCTCAATTTTTCACTGCTATATGTATTGCTTTGATCAAGGATGAAAATAAGCGAAACGCTGAATGGACAAAAGCAAAACAAACAGTTAAAGCCATTAAGAAACTGGCTGATGATATGGGTGATCAGATCATAGAAAGACTTCGAAAGGTCATCGATCATTTCGAACAAAAACATTCCAGAACATTAAAAATTGTTGCCATGAATGTGAAAGACCTTTATTGGTCGGATATCGGACAACACTCCCATATGTTCTCTTTTTTTATGGGAATAAACAAAGAAGGATTTGAAGGAGAGATTGCCCGAGCTCTCACCGGAATTAAAAAATTAAAAGATTTAAAAAAGGATATCCATGGAAATATTTTTATTGGCAAGTCCGAAGTCAGCCCTGAAATAAAAACGTACAATTCCATTCTCATCAATTCGAAAATCCGGGGAAAAGGAACAATCAGCAATAGTGTATTTGTTGAAACCGAAACCATGGATGCCGATGTTCAAATGGCATTTTCTTATCACAGCATCGCACCGTCGATGATACTGGAATCCTATTCCGGTATATATAAAATCCTATCAAATAGTCCTGTTCATATGAAAAAGGGAATGCGGGGAACGACTCTCATCATTCCAGAAAAAGGGAAACATCTGGAACAAGGACTTCATTTAATGCAGGTACATGAAAAAGATAATCTGCGTGATAACAAAATTTACGGCAAACAACAGAAAGACGGCACCTGGTCCAAACCGCTATATGAAAATAAAGTAACCTTCGCCCAAGCTCATAACGATATGATGAATGTATCCTATAAAAATTTACAAATCAAACGAAAGGAGGTTAAAGAAAAACTCAGGAAGCAATTAAAAATTATACAAAAATTCAGGAATACTCCTGTGCCAATGATAACCCAATGTTCTTGTATGTTTTACCATTGGGGAAGTAAAGAATTCATTCCAGACCTGATTCAAATCAGCAATCCGGAAAAGAAACCGCATGCTGAACTTTGGATGGGAGCCCATCCCAAAGCTCCGGCAAAAGTATTTATAGAAAAAAGTGAAATCAATTTTTTAGATTTAATAAACGGAGCTCCCGAAGAAATCCTGGGGAAAGAAATTTCAAGAAAATTTGAAAATAAACTCCCCTATCTTTTTAAAGTGCTAACCGCAGAAAAAGCACTTTCTCTCCAGGCTCATCCCGATAAAAAACAAGCAAAAAAGGGATTTATTTCTGAAAATGCTAAAGGCATTCCCTTTCAATCACCCTTCCGGAATTATAAAGACACCAATTCTAAAACAGAGATGATTTGCGCACTTAACTACTTTTGGGTTCTAGTTAATTTCAGAAAAATAGAAGATATTATAATTTCCTTGAGACAGCTGGAATTAAAAGCATTAAAAAAGGAGATGACTACTTTTGAAAAGGAAGTAAGGCAATCAAAAGGAAACATGTCTTTAAGAACACGGGCTCTAAAAAAATTCTTTTCTCATCTGATGACCAAAAATGATTCCTCACAAAAAAATATTGTTTTAGAAACCGTATCAAAAGTAAAACAATATTTGGCTTCATATCTCAACACCTCATCCACAGATGACTTTAGGGAAATAATCCATGTAGCTAAAAAGAACAACCAAGTCGATGAATTCAAAAAAGAACTCTGGGTTTTAAGACTCCAACATCAATTTTCCTTTAATATTGGTATTCTGGCTCCTTTACTTTTCAATATCATCCGATTGAAACCCGGACAAGCCTTGTATCTAGAGGCTGGAAGTCCTCATTCCTACCTGGGGAAGTTAAATCCGGAAGCAAAAAATGAAGGAGCAGGAATTGAATTGATGTCAAATTCCGATAATGTTCTTCGGGGAGGGCTTACATCAAAACATGTGGACATCACAGAATTCTTAAAAATCCTTAATTTCAACAGCACCTATCCTGAAATTACCACTCCTCCTCAAAGCTCCTCTTATGAAAAAATCTATAAAACTCCAGCCGAAGAATTCAAACTCAGCATCATTAAACTGAAAAATCACCAAAAATATTCAAGCAAAAAATCTCACAGTGCGAACTCTTTTATTGTTATAAACGGACAGATAAAAGTTTATGACCAAAAAGGAAAATTATCATTGGTTGCGACAAGGGGGAATACATTCATAATCCCTGCAGCCAGTAATCAATATATCATTGAGGCAGTGAGTCCTACTTCCGAGCTCTATAAAGCTTCTGTTCCCTTAATTCATGGATTGAAAAAGTTGTGATTATATAATAGTTTAAATAAAAAAGGATTTAAGATGCTTGATGAATCAGATTTTTTAAATAAAAAGCATAAAATATGTGTGGTTGGTCTTGGATATGTGGGGCTTCCTCTGGCTTTACTCCTGTCAAGAAAATATAATGTCATTGGATTTGACATCGATTCCAACCGGATTAGAGAACTAAACAATAATATTGATAAAACCAAAGAAATCAAATCCGAAATATTAGAAAAAGCCAGTATTGAATTCTCTGATAACCCTGAAATTATTTCCCGCTGCCGATTGATCATCATAACCGTCCCCACCCCGATCGATCAATACAATAAGCCTGATCTTAGTCATATTCAAAAAGCAACCAAAACTGTTGGTCAGCATCTTAAAAAAAACACCATTATTGTTTTCGAATCAACCGTGTATCCTGGAGTGACAGAAGAAATATGCGTTCCCCTTCTGGAGAAAAAATCTGGGCTGATTTGGAAAAAAGATTTCTTTGTAGGGTATTCTCCGGAACGAATCAATCCCGGAGACAAATTGCACTCCGTTGATAAAATAAAAAAAGTTGTTTCTGGTGATAAACAGGAAACAGGGATTTTCCTTTCAAAAATTTACGGTTCCGTCATTCCTGCCGGTATCCACCTATCTCCAAATATAAAAGTAGCAGAATCGGCTAAAGTTATTGAGAACACCCAGCGCGACCTCAACATAGCCCTAATGAATGAATTATCCATCATATTTGATAAAATGAATATTAATACGCTTGAAGTACTGAAGGCAGCAGAAACAAAATGGAATTTCATCAAATTTAAACCAGGGTTGGTCGGAGGCCATTGCATCGGAGTCGATCCGTATTACCTCACATTCAAAGCAGAAAGCTTAGGCTACAATCCTCAAATTATTCTGGCAGGCCGGAGGATTAATGACACAATGGGGAAATTTGTAGCCGAAAACACAGTAAAAAAACTGATTAAAGTTGGATCTCCTGTCAAAGGAAGCAAAGTGTTAATTCTCGGTTTAACCTTTAAAGAAAACATCAGTGATATAAGAAACACAAAAGTAGTGGATATATACAATGAATTGAAAGAATATGGAATTGAAGTTTATGTGCATGATATTCATGCTTCCAAACAGGAGGTAAAAAATATATACGGGATTGATCTTATCCCTGATGCTGAATCCCATTCCCCTTATGACGCTGTCATATTAGCAGTCAATCATAAAAAATACATTGATGAACTCACATTAGAGAATTTTAAAAAGATGTCCAAAACCAATACTCCTATTCTGATTGACTTGAAAGGAAGCTATAAAAGGACAGAAGCCGAAAAGGATGGCTTTATATACTGGAGTCTGTGAGGGATCCAGGGGACACTCCTTTTTTTATTATTTATTTTCTGTTCCCACCTGGAGAATAATCATCTCCCATATCCCCCCCTTAACCGTCTCTTCATTCCCGCTCCATTTTCATACTTTTAGAATCAAGAATATCCATTATAATAATGATGTAATGCGTCTTATTTTTAAGGAACTTTTTTAAATCGATTTCCGTTTATCAAGGTGAAGTGATTGAATCTGAAAATAGAAATGTTAGTTCAAGATTGTCTGGAGGGAAAACAAGGAGCTTGGAAAATGTTAGTTAATACTTATTCAAAAAGAATTTTCAATTTAGCTTACAACTTTTCCGGTTCTCTACAGGAAGCTGAAGATTTGACTCAAGAAATATTTATGAAGCTCTTTCATTCTCTATCCAAATACAATAAAAACAAAAATTTTGATGCTTGGCTTATAACCCTTTCCAAAAATCACCTGATTGACCAGTACAGAAAAACAAAATGGGAAAAAAGAAACCGGGATGAATTGAATGAAAACAGCATTCTGATTGATAATTCCAAGTCGCCTGAAAATAGAATAGAACTCAATGAAAATAAAAATATTGTGTGGAGAGGTCTTAATAAACTTTCGTCTGAAATCCGTATTTCTATTATCCTCAGAGACATTCAAGGAAAAACATATGAGGAAATTGCAGAAATATTATCACTTCCTCTGGGTACAGTGAAATCCAGAGTGAACAGGGGTAGGCTTCAACTAGCCCAAATACTAAAAAAAGAAAGGAAAAAATAAAATGGAGTGTGAACATATAGAAAAACTGATCTCTCTTTATTGGGAAAATGAACTGTCTTCTCAAGAAAAAGCCGATGTTGAAGACCACTTAAAGAGCTGTAAACATTGTTCTTTTCTTTTTTCTTCTCTTAAAGAAACAACCGAAATTTTATCAAGTTTTTCTGAATGGGATGTCCCTAGAGAATTGAAAGAGAATCTTTATCAAATTTCTAAACAAACAAAAAAATTCAGACTTGGAAGAGGTTTTTTTCTTCGCCCTTCTCTTCAACCGGTCATGTCCATCGCAACGGTCTTGTTGACTGTGGTATCCTTCTATTTCTTCAATCCAAACAGGAGCGAAATAAACAAATCAATATCCCGAAACATCCATCTTGGGTATAGCAAAATAGAACGATTATATGTGAGGGCTGAAGAAATATCCGAGGATCTGGAACAGTATAAAAACAATATTCTTGTTTCTTTAAAAAATAAAAATCTTATAAAGGAATCAAACAACCAAAAAACAAATAATGGAGGCTAAAATGACAGAAAAAACAACAATTCAAAAACCCCGTAAATCCCCCGGGCTAGCTGGATTTCTAGCAATATTTCCCGGAATCGGAGCATTCTATAATGAACAATTTTTAAAAGGATTTGTTTTTATCTTTGTTTTTGCAGGACTCGTTTCCATGCAGGATGTGGGGAGACTTCAACCCTTACCTGGACTTCTTCTCTTTGGATTCATTGTTTATATGATCATTGATGCGGTCCAAAATGCCAAAAGAATCAATGAAATGGATCTGCAAGTCGAAAAAAAGAAGCAAACAGTTGAAGAATTTCCCAGACAAATGAAAGAAGGTTCTATATTCTGGGGAATCGTTATCATAGCTCTAGGCATTATTCTATTGATGGCAAATTTTCAATTGATCAGTTACGATACAGTATTTGACTTATGGCCTGCCGGGATTATTGTTATAGGGATCAAACTGGTAGCCGATTACTTCTCAAAAGACAAGGAATATAAAAAAAGTTAAAGGAGAGAAAAAAATGGCTCAAAAAAGAAAAGATTCTCTTTTATGGGGAACAATTCTCATAATAATAGGTTTGCTTTTTCTATTGCAAAATATCAATGTCGACGTTCTGGATATAATGGCTCGTTTATGGCCGGTTATTCTCATTGCATGGGGAAGTTGGAAGCTCTATTTTGGAATTAAAGAAAAAAGGCAAGAAGTCAAAAAGGAATAAAAATGAAAGCAAAAGAAATATTCCTTTTAATCTTTATTATTATCGTAGGAATGACTTTCTATTTCATTCAAACCGATAAACTTCACATTGACTTTTCTTCTGATTCTTTCTGGCTTACTTCTCTTGAGGAATTCAAATATGACGAAACCAGAACCATCGGCCCTCCCTTTCCTTCTAAAATTTTATTGGACAATCAACATGGCAATATTAACATTCACGGAACCGATCAGAAAAACATCACCATTTCTCTGAATAAAGCTATATGGAGAAAAAACAAAGAACTCGCTGACGAAGCTTCTAAAAAAATAGATTTCATGTCCAGTAAAAAGCCTGATCATATAGAAATTGCAACAATAGACAATGATTTGGAAAGGAGGTATATCAGAACTCATTATAATATCGATGTCCCTCATGGAATGGAAGCAGAAATACGAAATTCCTTTGGAACGGTGACTGTTTCGAATCTAGGGAGAACAGAAATTGTGAACAATCACGGTGAAATTGATGTTTCAGATATCAGCGGTAAACTGGATATCCAAAACAGTTATAAAAAAGTCAATATAGAAAATGTCAGTTCTGATTGTGAAATCACCAGCAAATATGCCTCAATAGATATTTCCGGTGTGGAGGGAGAAGTCAATGTGAAGAATAAATACGGGGAAATCCATCTGGACAATATTTCAAAGAAAGTCAAAGCAGAGGGTATTTACTGCAGAATAACGGGACAAAATCTACCAAGCCCTTTGAATGTTGAGAATTCTTATAAAAAAATTTCCTTGATTGATATTGGTCCGTTGACCTTAAAAGGACACTATTCTGAAATAGAATTAGATAAAACAAAAGGACCCTGCAAAATAGAAAACAAATATGGAAAAATAAAGATCAATAATTTAAAAGGAAACCTGAATATCAAAGGAAAAAGTCTGAAAATATTGGCAAAAGATATTATCTCAGATGAAATTTTTGTTTCTTCCTCTTATAAAGACATTGAGATCGTTGATTTTTCAGGACAAACAAAAATATCAAATTCCCACGGAGATATAACACTGAAACCCTATCCATTAACTCATTCTATTGAGGTTGAGGGAACTTATTCTGATTTGGTGTTCCACTGGCCCGATGACTTCAAATATCCTTTCGAAGCAAGAGTAAAAACCGGCAACATCAAATGGAAACTTCCCTATGAATCGTCTTTCCAGAAAGAAAATAGCATTTCAATCCTGAAAGCATTCCAGGAAGAAAAAGGGAAACCCGAAATATATCTTTACACGTCATATAATTCAATATGGATCAGCCGTTAGTGCCAGAAGATAGACGATATCATATATAAATATCGCAAGACGTGAGACGTCAGATGAGAATCGGTATTGGATATAATATATTAGGGTGAGAGGTGACAGATCTGAGATCTCACTGTTTTCTTGGGGACTTCAGATTTATTTTTTCTGTTTCAGAGTATAGAGCTTTTCGGACAGACATCCGTTTATTTTTATATTGAAATATGAAATGACGTTAGCAATGTCTTTTTTATATTTTGTGACATAACGCACAAATTTTGTTTCATTCTTTGAACGCAAAACATTTTCAAATTCATTGACTTCTCCGTTAAGCTCTATTAAGAAATGATTGATCGTCCTGTATTGAGCAATGATTTCAATCAGATCGTTCCCGCTCAATTGATCAAATTTCAAATAGGGGGGGATAGATTGGAGTATGGATAATCCATCATTATGGATATCATTTATATATTCTTTTATTTCCTGGAAAAACGATTTATATTCCAGAGGCTTTTTTACCTTCTCTTCAGCTCGGTCGAGGAGGATATTATACTGATCTTTCAGTGATTTTATCAGTTCCCGAACACCAAAATATTTCCTTTTAAAATTAAATATATCTATAAAATCTCTTCCGATATATATTTTATCTCCATAATGGGATAATAGTTCCATATTAGAATGAGTGTAATATTTGATTTCATATCTCCTGCCACCTGAATCCAGTTCTTTTAATCTGGCTAAAAGCAAATACTGATTCTGTTCAACAAAATAACTATTCACATCTAAGAGCACTGAATAGATAGCCAGATTCTGCATAATATATTCCTTCATGTAGTCAATAAGCTTTTCATTTTTTTTAAGAAAATCTATGATTTCATCATCCGGAGAAGGATTCATCACAGAATAAGAAGGAGACAGCAAGTAAAGCACAGGTCCTTTCCCAATCTCAAGGAACAAGTTTTTCAAGGCTTTTTGATGAAGGTCATCCAGCAGGACTGGTTTTAAAGCAGGAAGTTTTTTAACTTCAAGTTTGGTGATTTCTTCAACTTCATTCATATCTGTCATAACCTTTTGATTCTTCTAAGGAAATCCTACCATCTAAATTCTAAAAAATCAACTCTCCTTGTTTAACCGCCTTTCTCGAGTCCATTCCTGACTGGAATATTTCTTTGCCTGAATTTTTTCGATTATTTTTCTTTCTTTCTCAGAGAATAGCTTAGAAAACATTTCCACTCTGAAATAATCAATCATGCCTTCTTTGAAACAATCCACAGCTTTATCAAAACTGATATTTGTTCCCAAAGCTTGATAAAGCGAAATCATTCTGACATCATCCCTGCTGTTCTTAGATAAAGATACCCCCCTAAGAAGTTCACTTTCATCCTCCATGGGAATGGAACCGTGTTGAATAAATCGGTTTCCCTCTCTCTTCTGGGCGCTTCCAATAATCTTTTTCCCATCAATTTCCACCTCATCCTGGGCAGGATAAGAAAAACAAGGCAGTGTTCCTCTTTTATAGAGATCGGGTGTTACCCGAGCAAGATAAGGTCTAAGTCCCATTTTTTCCATTCCCTTTATCAAAGCCTTTGATATCAATTTATATGATTCTTTAAGCCTAGAAGTAAAAAGGTCATTATCAGATGAAGATACAGAGTAAGTTATTTCCTTATTATGAAGTACAAGTTTTCCTCCTGTCATTCTCCTTACGATATCTATTCCATTTTGACGACAAAAAGACTCATCCACGACCTTTTCCATCTTTTGTGAATATCCGAGGGATACGGTCGGATTTTTCCATCTATAAAACCTTAAAAACGTTCCAGGGCTCGATTTCAATGATTGAAAGAGGAATTCATCGATTGCCATATTCAAAGATCCATTTAGAGGTTCCCGGTCAATAATAATCCACCAAAATTTTTTATCTTCCGCCATAGTCAGACATCCTTTTCTGTTTGCATTTCCTTCTTAATTTTATTCAAATATTCAAGTGTTTCCCTGTTGGGAAAAAGCCTATAGTCTTTTGTTAAAAGTTTTTCTGCCTTTTGATACTCATTGATAATCATATAAAACCAGCCCGCATGGAAAAGAACTTTATGGTTTTCAGGAAACAAACTCAGCATTTTCTCAACTATTCTTTCTCCCTCTTCCGGTTTTCCTTTCAAGGCAAGGTAATAAGCGTAAGTAAAATAGAAATGCTGGGATTGAGTATCCCTCTTCAATTGCAACATATAAAAATACTTTTCTGCCTTTTCAAATTCCTTTTCAAAAGTATAATATTGAGCAAGGTCTTCATATATTTTCAAAGTGTATATTTCATTCAAATGATGTTCTTTTTGAGAAATGACACGGTTTAGTATTTCAAGGGCTTTTTTTTCATTCAATGGCAAATAAGTAAATCCCACATTATATTTTGCCAACAAATCTTCTCTATTAATATCTTTAAAACTCAACCAAAAACCATCTTCATTTTTTCCAAATGCTTTATTTTTAGGATATATCTCGAGGGTATAAGAAAAAAAGAGAAGTAATACTAAAAATGCACACACATATTTATTTTTAATTTTATTAAATATTATATAAACCAGAAAGAACAGGAATATCGCCGAGGGAAGGTATAAAAATCGCCATGCCATATAAGAAGCTGTGTGAGACGAAAAAATAATGACCAGGGAAGGAAATAAAAGCATATAAAATGAAATCAAAAAAAGAAAATATTTATGGTATCGAGTTTTCTTAATAAACAGCAATAAAAGTGCTATTAAAGTGATTATTGATATCAAACCTCCCACTACTATATAAAACCCATGATCAAAAACACGATAGGGATCGATGGTGAAACTCAAATGATAAGGAAAAATTAGTCGAATAAAATAAAAGCCGATCGATGCCAATAAATCCAGGATTGTCTTCCCTGAGTAATCGAAACTCAATATCTTCAAAGCTTCATTCCTTAATATTATCCAGATAACAAGAGAAAAGAGATAAGGCAGAATTGAAACAATCGATTTTTTAAAATTTCTTTCTTTGAAATAAAGAAAGAAAAAAAATACCAGTATGAGTAATACACCACATTCTTTGGAAAGAAGTGAGAAAAAATAAAACACCACTGATAAAACCAATGATAAATGGTTTTTCTTTTTGCTATAATTTACAAAACACAACACAGACAGAGATGCAAACAGAAAGGCCAGAAGGTCTGTCCTTCCAGAAATCCAGGAGACGTTTTCAAAATGAAAGGGAAAGACTGAAAATAAGAGAGCCCCCCAAAAAGAGACCGGTATTCTCTGGCTAATTGTCATCAGGATAAGGAACAATAGGAACACATTGATCATATTAAGGATGATATTAGTCAAATGAAATCCTCCAGGATTAAAATTCCATATCTTATAATCAATCCAGTATGATAAAGAGGTTAAAGGGCGGTAAAATTGTTTGCTTTTCTCTAACTGAACACTGTTTTCATCCAAACCGGATATGGATCCAAAAGGAGAAAAGAGGAATTTTTTCAAGAAATCAGGAGAAAGAAGATTTGGATTTTCACTGATTAAAGTTTTATCATCCCATAAAAAATCTCCGGTCATAGAAGGAAGAAAAACAGCGAAATTAACAGTAAGAAGAATGAGAATCGAAAAAAAGATTAATTTCTTATTTTTGCTCAATTTTTAATGTCTAATCAGGATATTCCATATTTAATCAAAGGAGATTACATCTTAAGGAAAAGGACTCCATTTTCCTTACCTGGTTTGGACTTCACTATCCTCCATGGCACACTCTAAACTGTTTTTTGAACACCATCAATTTTCTTCCGTTTTTCCTCAAAACTGATTATTTATTTAACATTGATTCCAGATCCGGATGATCTTTATGAAATTGGGTGGCATCCTGGAAAGCTTTAGATACTCTCAACAATTTCCCTTCCTCATACAGGTCTCCAATAAAGGTGATGCTTGTGGAGTGATTCTCTTTGTCAACCCCTGTAGGAACAACGACAGCAGGATGGCCGGTGAGATTTGTGAGCAGAAGTGTTTTTCCTTCAAAAGTGGGAGCAACAAAAACATCAATTCCTTTCATTTTTTCTTGCATGTCTTGGATAAGTTTGGTGCGAAATCGGTTTGCCTGAATATATTCAACAGCAGGAATGAAGCGTGCCTGGCGGAATATATTGGGCCAGGCTCCTTCCCCTTGCCGGCTCAATAAATCATCCTTGTTGCTTCTGGTTAACGCATCAAAAGCAGCTGCCGCCTCAACATTTAAAATAAAAGAAAGGGAATAAACCGGAAAATCGGGCAGTTCCATGGGGATAAGATTGATTCCCAAAGATTCAAAAGTATCAATAACCATTTGATACTTTTTCTTACTTCCGTTTTCTTCTTGGAAAACATTTTTCAGAAATCCCACACGAATACCATGGATATTCGCTTCCGGATTCCAGGAAAAAGCTTTATCCACCACAGTCATATCTTTTCCATCCGGACCATGAATCGCCTGAAACACAACCGCACAATCTTCCACAGTACGGCAAATAGGGCCAATTTTATCCATACTCCAGGAAAGAGCCATAGCCCCGTACCGACTGACTCTTCCAAAAGTGGGGCGGAGTCCTGTTACTCGGCATCTTGTGGAAGGAGATATAATTGAGCCCCATGTTTCTGTCCCCAAGGCAAATCCAACCAGACCAGAACTGGTCGCTGCCGCAGAACCTGCAGAAGAGCCACTGGATCCTTGCTTTAGATTCCATGGATTTAAAGTTCGACCTTTATACCAGACATCTCCCATGGCTAAAGCTCCCATGGAAAGTTTGGCCACAAGAACAGCTCCAGCTTCTTCCAAACGCGTTATGACGGTGGCGTTTTCATCCGGAACCTGTTCCTTATAAGGGGCTGCTCCCCAAGTGGTCTTAATTCCTTTGGTTGAAAAAAGGTCTTTGGCTCCATAGGGAATCCCGTGTAGAGGTCCCCTGTATTTACCAGATGATATCTCATCGTCTGCTTTCCTTGCCTGTTTGAGAGCCAGCTCTTCGGTTAAAGTCACAACACATTTCAGTTTTAGACCATACTTTTTCAAACGGTCTAAATACAGTTTTGTTAACTGCACAGATGTTATTTTACCTGACTGGATTAGATGGGAAAGATGAGTGACCGGATAAAATGCCACATCTTCGAAACGATCAGGTATCTCTATCCCCTTTTCCGGCGAAAGTCTGAACTCAGAAGAGGTGTGATAATTTGTTACTCCAGAAATAACAGGACTAAATTTCAGAGCCGGGGGAATCTTATTATTTAAATCTAATTTTCTGAGTTCCTGGTAACTCTGAACATTTTCTTTAAGGCTATCGACCATCATTTTCCGTTCTTTGCGGGTCAAATCAACTTCAATAATACTCTGGGTTGTCTTAATGCTTATCGGAGAGATTTTTCGATGGGATACCCAGAAATAAATATTCAGATAGATGCTCAAAACAAGAACAGCGAAAACAATAACGAGGGCCGCCGTTCGAATTTTGTTTCGTAAAAACCATTCTTTTAATTTCCTCATCTATTAATATCCTTTATTTAATATTATTTTTTATGTTATTCAAAGCATTCAGAGTATTTTTTGCTGAACTCGATAAAAATAGTGTATCCATTCCAACGCATATCAAAGTGAACCCTTCTTTTACGGAAGATTTCACACTTTCAGCATCAATCCCAAATATTCCTACAGCTAAACCGGAACTAAAACAGACATTACACACTTCATCAATGGCTTGAAGCACTTCCGGATCCTTGACTTTTCCCAGTTTATTCATACTGCCTGAAAGGTCATAGGGGCCGATAAATACAGCGTCAAATCCGGAAACCGATACAATCGATTCTATATTCCTGACAGCATAGATATCTTCAATTTGGAGAATAACAGCAATATTTTCATTTGCTGTATCAATATACTGCTGGAATTTGAAACCATAACTCTGAGCACGGGCAATTCCGGCACTTCGGCTTCCTTGAGGAGGGTATTTAGCCATTTTAATGATAGATCTTGCTTCATCAGCATTGTTTATATGCGGAACAAGAATTCCATCACATCCTGTTTCGAGAACTCTCTTGATCCATACTTCTTCACCCGAAGGAACCCTGACAATACAGTAGCTTCTGTTTCCAACTGCCTGAATCATACGCTGAACAACTTGAATATCCAGCAGTCCATGTTCCATATCAAGTAAAAGCCAGTCGAATTTTGTTTCGGAAAGTAGTTCTGAGATTTCAGGGGATGGTAAGGTCAGAAAAGTCCCCCATAAAATTTTTCCTTTTTTTATTTTTTCTTTGAATGTGATTTTCTTATCCTAAAATCTATATCAGATTATTAATAAATACAAATTCCTTCTCTCCATGTCAAATCTTTTCTATCCGGTCTCTTAGACAATATAACAATTCCCTATTCCTTTCAATTCCGGTTACATCTTTTTTCCATTTCAAAATCTAATTTTTCAGAACGGCTACTGAACATAACAGTAAATATTCTTTTATTCTGTCTTTTATACCAAATTTTGATGGAATTTGAAGACTCAATATCTTATACTTTTCATTTATTGATTCAACCTTTACTGTTATGAAAGGGATATTTATCATCTCAAATTAAAATGTTTGAATCGTTCAGTGGAGAATTTTCAGCTCTGTTAACTGTATTGTGCTGGACTATATCCGCCCATATGTTTGAATTAACCACCAAAAGGGCTGGAGTTATGCCTGTTAATATTATAAGGCTCTTATTTGGTATCATATTTTTTTGCCTCCTCACTTTGACAACCAAAAGTATGTTCATTCCTCTGGATGCCCCAGGAAAAAGTTGGCTGTGGCTGTCCGTTTCAGGAATCATAGGATTTGCAATTGGGGACTATTCACTCTTCCGAGCATTTAAAGAAACAGGAGCCCGTCTCTCTTTACTTATCATGTCAACTGTTCCCCCCATAACAGCTCTCATTGGTTGGCTCATTTTGGGTGAAACCCTCTCTCTTCAAGAGTTGACAGGAATGGCTCTGACAATCTCGGGAATCAGTTTTGTGATTCTGTTCCGAAGGTCAAATAACAAAAAAAATTCTTCCCGTTCCTATTCTGGAATTTTTTGGGCTTTTGGAGGAGCTCTAGGACAAGCGGTGGGACTTGTTCTTAGCAAACAGGGAATGGGTGATTATAACGCATTTTCTTCCACCTATATTCGTATAATAGCAGGTGTAGTCGGGGTTTCCTTTTTATTGTTTTTAACCAAAGGTTGGAACAAAGTCTATTTAACCCTTAAAAATCGTCAAGACATGAAATTATTGGGCTTGGGATCGTTCTTTAGCCTATTCCTGGGGGTTTCCTTTTCCCTTCTGGCTGTTCAGAACACTGAAACAGGGATTGCTGCCACTATTATGGCACTCCTTCCTTTGACAATCATTATCACTTCTATCATTTTTTTTAAAGAAAAAATAACCGTTTCAGAAATCATAGGCAGTTTCATTGCTGTTTTCGGAGCCATCCTCTTATTTTTGTAATAATCCTTGATTTCAAACAAAATAAATTTACCAAATTCAGGGAATTTTCATCATATCTTAATTGACATATTTGAAGCTTGAATTTATAATCAATAACCACTTGATCAGGGCTTTATCTGGAGGAAAAATGCTAAAAAATAATTCCAAGGAAAATGAAAATAACTTCTTAGAAAATTCTTCTGAAAATTCAACCATCGGCCCTTCCATTAAAATAAAAGGCGAATTGTCAGGAAATGAAGATCTCATAATCAAAGGCAATGTGAATGGTAAAATTGAATTAAAAGAAAACACTCTTGCCATCAACAAAGAAGGTAAAGTCAAAGCAGATATCTATGCTCACAATGTTATCATTGAAGGAAACGTTAAAGGAAACATATATGCTTCCAATAAAATTTCTATCCTTGAAAAAGGTAATGTGAAAGGAGATATCCAGGCTCCAAAAATATCAATAAAAGAAGGCTCTCAGTACATAGGAAGTGTCAAAATGGGACTGGAAAGCGAAACCCTTCCTTCCGAAGAAAAGAAGCCCCAAAAAAAAGAAGACAAGAAAGATACTCCCAGTGAATCAACAGAAGACAATAAATGAGTCAAAAAGATAAATCACTTTAAATAACAATAATCAAATTCTGATAAATATTCCTAGAAAAAGACCTTGCAATCGAGTTATCAATCAATGTTCTATATTTTCCTATCTTCCCTAAAATAATTCAGAAACTGAACTGTTCAGAAATTAAACCTATTCTCTGCCGTTCTTATATAATGTCTCAATTATCTGTTATAATTTGAGCTATGAAAGAATTCCGTCTCTATTCATCATTCAAACCAAAAGGAGATCAAATAAACGCTATCCATGAACTTCACAAAGGCTTTAACAATAATAAAAAGCATCAGATACTTATGGGGGTAACCGGTTCTGGAAAAACGTTCACTATGGCTAATATTATCCAAAAAGCCAACAGGCCTGTCCTTATCATTTCTCATAATAAAACCCTTGCTGCCCAACTGTTCCAGGAATTCAGGCATTTTTTTCCCGAAAATGCAGTGGAATATTTCATCAGTTATTACGATTACTATCAACCCGAAGCCTATATTCCTTCAAAAAACATCTATATTGCCAAGGAAGTCACTATTAATGATGAAATAGACCGGCTAAGAATTCGCGCTTCCAATTCTCTTTTTCACAGAAGGGATGTCATCATCATTGCATCAGTTTCCTGTATTTACGGCATCGGTTCTCCTGATACATACTATTCCATGAGTTTTCAACTGGAAAAAGGACAAACCATAACCAGAAAAACCATTCTAAGGAAACTGGTAGAGATTCAATATGAAAGAGAGGAGATCGAATTCCAAAGAGGAAAATTCCGAGTGAGAGGAGATATTGTGGAAATCTTCCCCTCCTATGAAGATTATGCCTACAGAATTGAACTGAATGAAAACAAAATAACAAATATAACCTCCATAGATCCCCTTCTCGGAAAAACTATTGGTTCTTTCCCTAAAATAACCATCTATCCCAGAACATTTTTTTCCATCCCCAGAGAAACAATGGAATACACCATTCAAAGCATAAAAAAGGAACTGGAAGAACGAATCAAATATTTCAATGACAAAAGTCAGTTCCTTGAGGCAAACCGAATTGAAGAAAAAACATTGTTCGACCTAGAAATGTTAACAGAGTTCAACTATTGCCCTGGAATAGAAAATTATTCACTATATTTAAGCCAAAGGAAATCAGGAGATCCTCCTTACACTCTCATAGATTATTTCCCAGAGGATTTTATAACCATAGTGGATGAATCGCACGTCACAATTCCTCAAATTGGGGGGATGTATTTCGGCGATCGTTCCCGCAAACAAACACTGGTCGATCATGGGTTCCGTCTTCCTTCGGCTCTGGATAACCGCCCTCTGAATTTCGAAGAATTCGAAAGCAAAGTCAATCAAGTTCTTTATGTATCCGCAACTCCAGGGCCGTATGAGCTGAAAAAGACCGGAAATAAAGTTGTGGAACAAATTATTCGTCCCACTGGTCTCATCGATCCTGAAATCGAAATAAGACCGACTAAAAAACAAATCGAGGATTTGTTATCAGAAATAAAAAAAAGGGCTAATCATAATCACCGTATTCTGGTGACCACTTTAACTAAAAAAATGGCAGAAAATCTTGCCCGTCATTACCAAAGTCTTGGATTGAAAGTTCGGTATATGCATTCTGAAATCGATATTCTGGAAAGGGTTAAAATCTTAAGGGATTTGAGAAAAGGAATTTTTGATACTTTGATAGGAATCAATCTATTAAGAGAAGGGCTTGACCTTCCCGAAGTTTCTCTTGTGGCTATTCTTGACGCTGACAAAGAAGGATTTCTCCGCTCAACGAGGTCATTGATTCAAACTTTCGGAAGGGCAGCAAGAAACACTTCAGCAAAAGCGATTCTCTATGCTGATACTATAACCGGCTCAATGAAAAATGCCATTGATGAAACAAACAGAAGAAGAGAAATCCAGATGCAGTATAATTGGGAGAATAATATAACTCCTCAATCCATAAATAAAAGGATAGAAGAAATACTCACCAGTGTTTATGAAAGGGACTATTTTGACTATACCAAAATTTCAGAAGAAAAAGAGATTTATCTCTCTCCTGAAAAAATAAGAAAAGAAATGGAAAAACTGGACCAATTGATGAACAAAGCAGCTAAAAATCTGGAATTCGAAAAAGCAGCGAAACTTCGTGATCAATTAAAAGAATTGAAAAAAAGGGAATTAAAAATAGATTGATAATAGTATGAGTAGGAAAAACGAATGTTGAACAAATTAATCAGCACAATCAATTCCCTACCGGATGAACCCGGTGTCTATTTTTTAAAAGATGACAAAAAGAATATCATTTATATCGGAAAAGCCCGATCTATCAAAAAACGCGTCCAGTCCTACTTGAGACTGACCACGGATCCAAAAGTCAAAAACATCGTCAACGAAACTACAGATATTGATTTCACCCTCACCGCCTCTGAAAAAGAAGCAGCTTTTCTGGAAAATAATTTTATTCAGCAATACCAGCCAAAATTCAATCTTAAACTCAAAGACGATAAAAGCTTTCCATATGTCAAAATAACGCTTCAAGACCGGTTTCCCGGAATATATCTAACTCGACGAGTTGAATACGACGGAGCGAAATATTTTGGTCCTTTTTCCCCAGCCTATCAGGCACGAAATATCATTCAAATAATCTGCAAATATTTCAATCTCCGCACCTGCAAAGAAAAAATACCCGGAAATAGAAAAAGGTCTTGTCTCGACTATGACTTGAAGCTTTGTTCAGCACCTTGCATCAATTCCATTTCAGAATCAGATTATCGCAAAAATGTTAAGAATTCAATTTTATTGCTGGAGGGAAAAACTGAAGATCTCTTAAAAATAATAAAACAAAAAATGGAACGAGCCTCCAAAAATCTTGAATTTGAACAAGCAGCCTTCTGGAGGGATTTCTTCAACACTATTGAACATATAAAAATCAAACCTGTCTTTATCTCTGTGGAACAGGAAAATATGGATATCATCGGCTTTGCCAGAGAAAACGAAAATATTGCCTTTTATGTTTTCATAAAAAGAAAAGGAAAGGTTATTCGCTCCCAAGAACAATTCTTCCGGCAAAGGGAATCCGTACAAGACGAAACGGTTATAAAAAATTTCCTCAAAAAATATTACAACAAGAACAAACTTCCTCCCCCAAAAATCTTGTTGTCTGTAATGCCGGAATCTAAGGATAAACTGTCCCGTTTTCTATCCTCCTGGAGAAAGAACCAAACACACATCATGATCCCAAAGCGTGGAAAAAATAAAAAAATAATCGATCTCGCCAATGCCAACGCACACAATTTGCTCAAGAAAAATAAAGAACGGACTCCTGCCCTTGAAAAATTGAAAAGCATCGTCTCATTGGACAAAATACCTGCCCATATCGAGGGATTGGATATATCCAATACAGGAGGAGACGAATCCGTGGGCTCTATTGTTGTTTTTAAAAACGGAATTCCCTCTAAAAAAGATTACAGAAAATTTAAGATAAAAAACATAAAAACTCCTGATGATATATCATGCTTGAAGGAAGTCCTTACCAGGAGATATTCCAGAATTTTAAGGGAAAACAAAGAGCTTCCTGATTTGATTCTGGTTGACGGAGGAAAAGGACAGCTCAATGCTTCCTTAAATGCAATGAACAAACTGGGAATTCATTCTGTCCCTGTTATCTCCCTGGCAAAAAAAGAGGAAGTCGTCTATTCCCCCCATCATAAAAACGGACTCAAACTGGACAAAACTTCACATGTCCTGAAACTTTTACAAAACATCAGGGATGAATCCCATCGTTTTGCACTATCTTTCCACCGAAAACGCAGAGAAAAGAAAAGTTTCTCTTAGCTGGAAACAGTATTGACTTTATTATTATCCCCGCTGGTATCATGTTTAGGTAAAGTCATATCCGAATTCAATAAGCTTTGCCTTCGATCTCTTTTTCTTTTTCATAAACAAGAATTTGGGAAAAGTCAATTTCGGGAAACTCTGAGATAAGGCTTTCATATTCTTCTTTATTGATTTCCTCAAAAGGAGCTAACTGGTAAACCGTATTTTCTTTTGGTAAAAAAGTGAGTCCACCGATGATATCCCAGTTTTCATATAACCAGTCCGCCACTTTGATCCATTCATCCTCTTTAATCAAAACAGTAACCGAAGGATTGTGTTCTGTGTAGTTTTCTTTAACCATCTTCCAGTATTCCAATTGATCAATGGCATCTAAATCATCTTTAAAAGTTGACTCCTTAGGAGCTTTGACAGGAAAATCAAAAACGTACGTGGTTGCAGAATCCTCGGTCTGTCCAACTTCTGGATGATAAGGGACTTTTTGTTCTTTCAGCATCTTACACAGAGGATCTCCTGCCGAGATCCGAATCCTTCTTATATAATAAGCACTGTGCCGGGGATGCATTCCTGAAGCCGAATTGACCAATTGAGAGACTGTTCCTGAGGGCTTGACCGAAGTCACAGACGTGGAAGGATTGATGTTTAATTTCTGGGCATATTTTTTGTTGGTTTCGATAATCTTTTTATAAATTTTTTTAAGGACATTCGAATGGCGAACCCTCGAGCAATCCCATTGACCGGTGATAGAGACACCGAGTAGCCTCTCTTCGTCACAATTTTTTTTCCATTCCTTGGCTATATAAGGGAAATTGGTGAGGCTCGATTGATAAGTGCCTAAAATGGCAGCAATTTCAGCCTTTTTTAATAAAGATTGTTCTGTATCTTCAGGACGGGCAACAATTTCAGTAAGATTGCAAAATTGTTTATTTCTTAAGGTAATTTCTCCACAAGGATTGGTTCCTGAAGTATGCAAGTATTTTTTGAATTTTTCCCATCTTCTTTGAGGCATCTGCTTTTCCAGCCCCCCTTTATTAAAAATACCTCTTTCTCCAGTTCCGCTTTTCGCTAAAGACAACCATTCATCCATAAATTTGGTGGCAGAGGGTTTTTTATTATACACAGCCGAATTATTAGCCATAGAACGCTGAGGATTGGAGATGTAATAATGGCCGGTTTTGGCATCTCTCATCTTTTCATCTTCTAAATCAGATAGGGATATAAGAGCACTTCTCCTTACTCCCCCCATTTCCACCAACTGACCAATCTTACAAATAATATCATAGACACCGATGCTGGTAAGCCTCTTTCCTTGGTTACTTAATATCTTTTTCCTAGTGAAATCCATCAGTGATTTTAAAGGCTCTCGTCCAGAACTGATTCCCCCCATGGTTTTTAATCGAGCACCGTATGGCCTTATTTTAGAATAATCAAATTTTATATCTTTGCCTTCATACCAGGTTTTCAATCCCAAGGTTAACGCATCTCCCCATCCTTCTTTGCTGTCCTCAATAACATGAACAGGCAACATTTCTCCAGTTTGATATTTGATTATAGGAAGTTGCTGGATATTTTGATTTTCTACTGAGAATCCGACTCCGGCTCCACACATAAGAAGATACATAATTTCAGCAAAATCTCTGAGTTTATTAGGAGCTATATAAGAACAGTTATAGGCTGCCACATTAGTTGCTTTGGATGCTTTTCCTGCAGCCCAAATAAGGCGCATGGAAGGCATAACCTTTTGATTGATAATAAACTTTTTGATCTCTTTATATTTCTCTTTCGGTATTTTATCTCCCACAGTTTCCTGCATAAAGTCAACATACCGATCCACTGTTTCAATCCAGGTTTCTCTTCTCTGTTCTTCGGGAAGCCAGCGGGAATAGGTTCTGTAATAAATAAATTCTCCTAACTCATCATGAAAATAATTTTTACTTTTCTGAGCTAATTCCTTAACTTTTTTAGGAACCTCTTTTTGCTTTTCTCTTATTTTGGCTCTTTCCTGACGATAGAGAATATAGGCTTTAGCGGTCTTTGGGAAATCCATCAATATGAGTTTTTCTTCAACAACATCCTGGATTTCTTCAATTCCCGGGATATAGTTAGGGTAGTATCTTTTTTCTAATTCTTTGATTGCCTCTTTGGCAACTCCTATAGGATCTTTTTCCAAATATCCTTCTTTAACCGATTTCATTGCTTTTGAAATAGCATTTATGATTTTCTGACGGTCAAAAGGAGCAATCCTTCCATCTCTTTTCTTAACTTTTTTTATTTTTTCTTCCCTATACATAGCTTTGCCTCATAAATTTCAATGACCATCCAGATTTACCATCTTTAATTTTATCTGGTTATTTTTCTTTCTTACTTTTGACCGCCATTGACTTCTTTGTTCTAAGCAAGTCACATAAAAGATTCATTTTATCGGGTTGTTTGATTTCGATAATATCCCTTTTATTGGTGACACTATAATTGAAATGGTACCATTTATCAAATCAATAAACAATATTATTTTGATTGAAAAATGAAGAATGAAAGGAAACTGGCTTAATCTATTTTTTCGCCATCTTCCCCTTTTTTACTTTTTAATTCCAAGGTTCCAGGTTTTAATACTTTCTTCCTTTAACTTTATTCACTTGAGGATTGAACCGCTTATTTAGTTTCGATCTCTTTTTTGACGATCTCTGAGCATATAGGATAGGGCAAAAATGACGATTCCCACCACACAAACAATTAGAGCCACTTGAATCACAGGAGAAAAAAGATGGTCAACAATTCGAACTGGAATCCAGCTCATTTTTTCAAGTATCAAATCGGACAATTCAGATCCCCATGATGCTGAATAAGAATAAGGCACAAAGCTTAATACCCACATGGTGAATCTCTTAGCAAAAAAGGAAATAATAAGGGCCGGCAAACCTCCAATGAAAACAGACAATCCACTCCATCTGCAGAAACTGGCTGGAGAGGTCGCCGCTATCAGCGCCCCTATCAATATAATAATGGCTGGAATGATAAACGTAAAAAATGAAAAAACCGTTATGGTCCTCGAAATTCCAAACGGTAAAAAATTGGCATCTTCGAATATCTCTATTTCATCCTCTATATCATCAATAGCATCCACTCTCCAGGTTGTCAGAACTTCTTTTGCTGTTTTAACATCAGGATTGCAGGCTGGCAATTCTTTTCCATTAAGCCCGTATTCAGCGATATTTAACCAAGCTCTGTTATCTTCATTATCACAGGAAGGAAGTTTTTCCAGGATTTTTAAAAGATAAATATCGATTTTTTCCTGATAAAAAATCTCCTTTAGAGGACGGAGATCAATGACCACTGTTCTGAGTCTTCTCTCTCCTCTTAATACTTCCCCTATATCCTCCAGTGATTCGGACAACTCGTATTCCATCCAATCAAGAAGTCCAATATCATCCATAAATTTATGCGGGGTTATGTCCGCTTCTTCAGCTGCCTCAAACCATGCTCTTGTATTTTCATCCGAAATAACCCTTTCATCCTGCGCTTCCTCAAAAATTTCTTCTGCCATATCAGGTACTTCATTGACAATCTCTTGGGGTAATTCAGATATAAATTCAGGAGATACAGAGGCTTTGGTCAATCCGGTAAACCATATTGTTCCAAAAAGAATAGGCAGCCCTAAAATGACAATAATAACCAATCCAATGATTTTTCTCACTGCTGTCATGTGATTCCTCCTTTATTAAACAATTGTATCATAATTATAAATTACAAGCTTCTTTTCATCTTAGTCTTTTTCTTTTTAAGAAAACAGAATATTCAAATGCAAAAACATTTTTTATTGACTTAATTTATATAATAAGTCTTACAATGAAGCTCACAATTATGGCAACAGTTACATTCAATCCCATGGATACCAGAGCAACTTTTCGACCGATCTCCTTCCAGATAATGGCGACCGTGGATAAACAGGGAATAAAAAAGCTCACAAACACAGTGAAAACAATAATCTGTTCCTTGGAAACAACCGTCATCAACTCAGGATAACTCACTTCCAAAGACTGAAGCATCATGATTAAAGACAGCTCCTTTCTTAAAAATCCAAATATAAGTGTCACTCCCAAATTTTCAGGCAAGCCAAGAACCGTTGTCACCAGAGGAGAAAGTATATTGTTTATCACCTCATCCAGGTTTAAAAGCTGCATGATTCCCAAAATAACACTCCCCACGATCAGCAAAGGCCAGGCAAAATATATAAAAGATTTCAATTGCAAAAATGTCTTTTTCCATATATTGTTCAAGGAAGGAAGTTTCAAAGAAGGGATTTCTAAAATCAGACCAGGGGAAGGTGTTTTATAGAAATAGGTTATAATCCGGCCGATGATTCCAACCAATATTATGTTGAATAAGTAAAATCCCAATGCCCATAGAGGACCCAAGTAAAAAGCAATCAAGGCAAGAATAATGGTTGTTCTAGCTGAACAGGGTATAAAAGGGATCAACAGAGAAGTGATGACTCTGTCCCTTCTTGATTCCAATATCCGGGTGGAAACTATGGCAGGAACATTGCATCCAAAGCCCAGGATAAAAGGAGACACAGATTTTCCATGAAGGCCTATCTTGTGCATAAAAGTATCCATTAAAAAACCAGCCCGGGCAAGATATCCAATATCTTCCAAAAAGGACATGATGAATATAAGAGGGATGAAAAAAGGCAAAACAATAGCCACTCCTCCTCCTATTCCCTGCAACAGACTGTCAACCACAAAGTAAACCAATCCGTCTCCCAAATGGACTGATAAATACTCTCTTATACTCTCCAGCGGACCTAATAACAATTCCTCAGTTGGACTTCCAATTTTAAATATAAAAAAGAAAAATCCCACTAAAACAGCCATCAAAATCAGATACCCATAAAAGGGATGCATAATCACATCATCAACGATTTCTTCCCAATTCTTTATCTTCCCTCTTTTGATTTTACTGGATTCCTCAAATATTTTCATGGCAAGGTGATGTCTTTCGGCTGCAATAACTTCATAAGCCGGAGCATTATGAGTTCTTTCAAGGTCATCCCTCACTTTATCAAGAATGCTTTTCAAGGAAGGATTGATTTTCTCTAAGACTTCATTAAACAGCAGCTTATCTGCTTCAATCATTTTCACAGCCGTAAATCTTGAATTCGAGACCACAGGAAAATCTTCAGGCAATTTTTTTATAAATTCATCTATCTTTTCCTCAACGTCTTTAGACCACTTTAAACTTCTCACACAGGATTTTGTTTCCAAACACTCAAAGACAGATTTAATCAGATCCTTCACTCCTCTTCCATGTTTGGCAACAGTGGATACAACAGAAACACCAAGCATTTTCTCCAATTTTTTAGGATCCGTTTTTATCCCTTTCTTTTCCGCCAGGTCCACCATATTTAAAGCAACCACCATGGGATATCCGAGCTCGATCAATTCCAGAGTTAATGCCAGATGTCTGCCCAAAGAAGATGCATCCAAAACGTTTATAACGATATCGGGTTTTTCAGAAAACAAATGGGTCAACGCCACTTTTTCAGCCGGATCAGAAGGATTGAGTGAATAAGTACCGGGCAAATCAATGATATTAAATATTTTGTTCTTGAAATTGACTTTACTGTGAGTGTGTTTGACAGTGGTCCCGGGAAAATTAGACGTCTCTGCCTTAAATCCAGCTATGGAATTGAAAAGAGTACTTTTTCCCGAGTTTGGCTGGCCAATAAAAACTATAACAGGATGTTTATTATTTTGAGCCAACTTTTTCTACCAATATTTTTTGAGCAATTCCCCGCCCCACAGCAACAGATGTATCTGTGGTTATATTCTTTATCACAACCGGACCGCGTAAAATACTCCGCGAATCCAGTTCAACGATATCCTCTTTGTGAAAACCAAGAGTGAACAACCGCCTTCGAACTCCATGACCACCCTGAATATCCTTAATTTTCAATCGTATCCCAGAGGGAGCACTTATCAAATTCATCATTTTTTTATCTCAACTCATACTATTTGTCATATAGAAAAAAATTAATAAAAGGTGATAATAAAAGAACCTTATAAAAAAATCAAGAATCTTTATTTTTGTCCCTTTATTAAAAATGTGTTTCAAATTTTTTTCATTATTCGATTTGACTTCCCTATTGGAATTCGCTATTTTTATTCTGTCTTCATAGGAATTGTTCTGTATTACTCATGTTTTAATCAGACAAAGAATAATGGACGATAAAGATATAACTTTCCAACACATTGCCATTGAAGGGATTCTCAAATCAAGAAAAACCAAACTATCAAAGTTATTAGCGGAAAAAATTGGAGGAAGACCCATTTTTGATAGTAAGGAAAATCCTTATCTTAGGGACTTCTACAACGAAAAAGAAGGCGCTTCACTTATGACTCAGCTTGTATTTTTAGTCAATAGATACCATCAGCAGTCCAGACTTATGCAGAGAAATCTGTTTGAAGAAAGGATTGTCTGTGATTATCTATTTGAAAAAGATAAAATATATGCCTATCAGACACTTTCCGATGACGAACTGATCGTCTATGAAAAAATATATAATATATTTGAAGATCGAATTGTGAAACCAGATTTAGTCATCTACCTCCAGATATCGTTACCCACTCTTCTCATGAGAATTAAAAAGGAAGGCACTCCTCTTGAAAAGAACATATCAGAAAAATACTTGGAAGATATTCTGGAAGCCTTTGATTATTTTTTCTTCAATTACCAGGCAACCCCGTTGCTGGTGGTGAAATCTGATGAATTGGATTTCAGCAGAGAAGAGGATTTACTTGACTTAGTGGATAAAATCAGGAAAATGAAAAAGAGCCCTTTATATTATGTTCCTCTCGGCAAGGAAAAAAAGGGCTAGTTACTTTACCTCAATCCTGATATTTCATGGCAGGATGGGGAGAAAGGATAAAAAATGCCCAAAAACAATTCCCAAAAAATAACAATTCCCTCACTTTATGAAAAAAAAGATAATAATGAAAAGATCATCGCTCTCACTGCATATGATTATCCCGTAGGGAAAATAATTGATGAAACCGGTATAGATATCATTCTCGTTGGAGATTCCTTGGGAATGGTTGTTCTCGGTTACGAGGATACGATCGCTGTAACCATGGATGAAATGATCCACCACACTAAACCGGTTGCCCGCTCGGCTCAGAGAGCTTTCGTTATTGGAGACATGCCTTACTTTTCTTTTCACCTATCCATTGAACAATCCGTATTCAATGCTTCCCGATTTATCAAAGAAGGAGGAGCTAAGGCAGTCAAAATAGAAGGAGCCTCCTCAAAAAGACTTGAGCTTATCAGAGCCCTGGTAGAAGCAGAAATTCCGGTTATGGGTCATGTTGGATTAACCCCTCAGTCTATAAACCATCTTGGTCAGTTCAAAGTAAGAGGTAAGGAAGTCGAAGAGGCAAAAAAAATAATAACAGACGCACTAAACCTGGAAAAAGCAGGAGTTTTTTCTGTAGTTCTGGAGTGCATCCCAAAGGAACTAGCAAAAATTATCACAAAAAAACTAAAAGTCCCTACCATCGGAATAGGAGCTGGACCTTTCTGTGATGGCCAAATTCTTGTTTTTCATGATTTGGTTGGATTCTCAAATGGATATTTGCCAAAGTTTGTTAAAAAATATGCCGATTTCCATAAAGAAATCCATGAATCAGTAACAAATTATATCAATGATGTTCGATCAGGATCCTTCCCTTCTGAGATCCATTCCTATCACTTGAATCCGGATAAACTAAAAAAAATTGAAAAAGAAATCAATTGACCGGAATCATTTTGGTAATCCCTAAGAATGGATAAAAAGATAAAGAAAACAAGGAAAAACCGATGAAAACAATTAAAACCATCGAGTTAATGCAGAATGAAATAAAAAAGATAAAATCTCAACAAAAGACAGTCGGTTTTGTGCCCACAATGGGAAGTCTTCATGAAGGACACCTTAGTCTCATCAGAAAATGTTTAAAAATCGCAGATGTGACTGTAGTGAGCATCTTTGTCAACCCAACTCAATTCGGACCCGAGGAAGATTTTAAACAGTATCCCAGAAATATTGAAAAAGATTCGGAAATCCTTTCCCAGGAAGGAATTGATTACTTATTCTATCCCGATAGTAAAGAAATGTATCCGGAGGATTATAAAACCTATGTCAAAGTTCATGACCTTCAGGATAAATTATGTGGACAATCAAGAAAGGGACACTTTAAAGGGATCTGCACCATTGTATTAAAGCTTTTTCATATAATAAATCCAGATATTTCCTTTTTTGGCCAGAAAGATGCCCAACAGGCTGTCATCATCAAACAAATGGTGAAAGATCTCAACTTAAATATCAAAATCCATGTTCTTCCTATAATCAGGGAAAAAGATGGGCTGGCACTGAGCTCCAGAAATAAATATTTAAACAAAGAGGAAAGACAGGCAGCTCTTGTCTTGTCCAAGAGTCTGAAGAAAGCCAGAAATTTAATTGATAACGGGGAGAAAAAATCTTCATTGATCATTAATAAAATGGGAAAAATCATAGAACAAGAACCTCTAGCCCGTATTGATTACATTGATATTGTGAACTTGGAAACATTGAATTCTGTCGACAGAATCAATAATCAAATCCTTATTGCCCTTGCTGTTTTTTTAGGGAAAGTAAGGCTTATAGATAATACCATCATCCATATAAAGGAGTGAAATCCGATGAAAAGAATAATCCTAAAGTCTAAAATTCATAAGGCTACAGTTACAGAAACAAACATTAATTATGAAGGCAGTTTGACCTTAGATCAAGATTTAATGAAAGCTTCCGACATAATTCCGTATGAACAAATCCAGGTCTATAATATTTCCAATGGAGAAAGATTCGTTACTTACTTGATAAAGGGAAAAGCCGGTTCTGGAATTGTAGGAATCAATGGTGCCGCTGCCCATAAAGCTAAAAAGGGAGATCAATTAATCATTGCGACCTACGCAGAGATGGATGAGAAAGATATTGATTTCATAGTTCCCACAATCATCATACTGGATGAAAAAAACAATATAAAAGAACCTTATTAAAACTAAAGAAAAAGGCTATTCCGTTGAGTTAAAAGTCTATCTTTTAACAGAAAAAAATCCCTATTTTCTTTTTTTCTTCAGTCATTTTGTATTCATCCCCATGTCTTTCTTATTCCTGATCCCGGTTTACATAATAGAAAAATTTCAACTCCTCGATTTCCCTTTCATCCTGAAAAAATGCCAAATCTTTTTCTTTTTTTAAATCATTGACTATTGATTGGGCTTGTTGCAAATAGAATTTTCTATGATTTTCAATTTTGGAAAGATCGATCTTTTTATAATTGAAATCATTATCAATGGAAAAAACAGGAATTTCTTCTTGAAATCCTATACATTTCCATTGGGCAGTACGCATATTGAATGCGTATGTTTTGAGAAAAAAAGATCCGTATTCGGCTATAAATTGAATAGCTTTGACTAAATAATCGATATCATTATTGTTAAATGAATAATGGATATTCACTCGGATCCAGCCGGGTTTTAATCCCCTATATCCTTTTTTGATAAAATTCATTAATTTCTTTGAAGTGACTCTATCGATACCCAGTAATATATGTCCATAAGGACCAGCACAACTGCAGCCAGCTCTGGACTGAATCCCAAAAAGGTCATTGAGCAATTTTGTTACTAATCTGGGATGCAAAATTCTGTCTTTATGCCTAATATTGAAAGAAATAATGGGTATTCTATTCTCTGCTGTTGAATTTCCTATTAATTCGAGATTTTTGATTTGATTTAATTGATGGATAAAGTATTGGGAATAATTCATCTCAATTTCTTCTATATGTTTTATCCCAATTTTCTCCTTAAGTTCTAACACCAAAGCTGCTTTTATGGTTTGGAGTATGGGTGAAGTTCCCGCTTTTTCTCTCTTTTCGATTTCATTCAAATAGGCATGAACATCGGATCCCACATAGGTAACCGTCCCCCCTCCTGAAGTAGTAGGAGGCAAGTCTTTTCTATAAATTTTTTCATTAAAAACCAGAATCCCACTGCTGCCTGGTCCCCCCAGAAATTTATGAGGAGAAAAAAAGATGGCATCAAAATAGGATTCCTTATCCTTATTCATATCAATTTCCACATAGGGCGCAACCGCAGCAAAATCGAAAAGCACCAAAACTCCATATTTATGACATATTCGAGCAATGTCATAGACTCTTGTTTTTATACCTGTAATATTCGAACCAGCAGAAAAAGAGGCTATTTTCATTCTTTTTGAAAATTTTTCATCTTTAATCTTTTGCTCTAAGTCTACTAAGCTGATTTCTCCCTTTTCGTCCAAATCTATTTTAACCAATTCAACAAATGCTTCCCGCCACATAATCTCATTGGTATGATGTTCATATGGTCCAATAAACACAACAGGGCGGGATTTTTCAATGGTTTCTATAATAGGACGGGAGGAATTTCCAGATTTGCTGATCCATTGATAAATATTTTCTTTCGTAACAGGGGGAATATAAACGCCCAGTATTTCCTGAAGTCTTTTCAATGCTCCTGTTGTTCCTGAGCCAGTTGAAATGATCTTGCAATTTTTCCCTGCATTGATCAGACTTTTTATCTTATTTTCCGCCTGATGGAGAATGTTTGTCATATACTTCCCCGAATAGTTATCTTCCGTGTGAGTATTGGCATATGATTCTTCGATATTGAGAATGATATTCTCTATATATCTCAATCCTCTACCCGAGGCAGTGTAATCCGCATACATAAGATGCCTCTCGCCAAATGGACCTTTAAAAAGAAGGTCATTCCCTATGATCTGTTTCCGTATTTCATCAATCCCATAATCTCTCATTACATTCCTCCGGAATCATTTGGGACATTTCATTCGATGACCAAAAAAAAAGTTAAATGATCTTTTCTAATTGTAATGAATTTTGAATGAGAAAAATCTTTTATTCCAAGTGATAATTTGGTGCTTCTTTAGTTATGATGACATCATGCACATGACTTTCTCTATAACCAGCTGCAGATGTTCTTATAAATTCTGCTTTGCTGTGTAGTTCCTGGATATTCTCACACCCAGCATAACCCATTCCTGCTTTAAGGCCACCCACCATCATCTGAATGATACGAGAAGCAGTTCCTTTGTAGGGGACTCTTCCTTCAATCCCCTCAGGAACGAGTTTTTTATCACTGAGCCTCGAATCTTGAAAGTACCGGTCTTTCCCCCCTTCTTTCATAGCTTCTATAGAGCCCATTCCTCTGTAAGTTTTATAGGAACGTCCTTGATATATCACCACATCTCCCGGTGACTCACTCGTGCCTGCAAGAATATTCCCTACCATAACCGAATCAGCTCCGGCAACCATCGCTTTGGTGATATCACCGGAATACTTTATTCCACCATCTGCAATTAAAGGAATATTTTCATTCTGAGAGACCTTAAAAACATTTTGTATGGCTGTTATCTGAGGAATCCCTGCTCCTGACACCACCCTGGTGGTGCAGATAGAACCAGGTCCAACCCCGACTTTCACCGCATCAACTCCAAGCTCAATCAATTCTTTGGCAGCTTCGGTCGTTCCTATATTGCCTGCAATCAACTCCTGCTCAGGCAATTCCTTTTTGATCATTTTAATTGTATCAAGCACCTTCTTGGAATGACCATGAGCACTATCGATGACCAACACATCAACCTTTGCTTCCACTAAAGCTCTTGCTCTGTCAATGGTCTCTTCTCCTATCCCAACCGCAGCTCCTGTTCTTAACCGTCCCAGTTTATCCTTGGAAGCATTAGGATATTGGATCCTTTTGAGTATATCTTTATAAGTAATGAGTCCTTTCAAAAAATTTTTCTCATCGACCATCAATATTTTTTCAATCTTATGCTTATGAAAAAGCTTCTCTGCTTCTTCAAGAGAGGTTCCCAGAGGAACAGTTATCAATTCTGTTGTCATCGCTTTCTCTATAGGCAAGTTGAGACGGGTTTCAAACCGGATATCCCGGTTTGTTAGTATGCCCACCAGTTTATTATTTTCATCTGTTATCGGTAATCCGGAAATTCCGTACCTTTTCATAACTTCTTTGGCTTCATATATTTTATTTTGAGGTTTCATGGTTACGGGATCCACAATCATACCGCTTTCATACCTTTTGACTTTGTCCACTTCCTCTGCTTGTTTTGATATAGGCATATTTTTGTGAATGATTCCCATACCTCCCTGTTGAGCCATAGTGATAGCCATTCTTGATTCTGTGACTGTATCCATAGCCGAACTTACTACGGGGATATTGAGATGTATGTTTTTACTCAATTTTGTCGACACATTCGCTTCTACTGGAACAATATAAGATTTGGCAGGTAAAACCAACACATCATCAAATGTGAGGCCTTCCTTTATTTTATTTCCAGTCATTTCCTCCCCCCTATCTTCTTTTTCTTTTCTTTTTTCTTTTTTTGGGAATGAGGGATCTTGCATCTTTGGTCTTCACCGAAGGCGTATTTTGAGGTCTTTTGAAATAGATAGGTTGCTCTTTTCTTTCTGGGATTTCTTCCTCAACCACAGGTTGGAACAGAAACAGATAACGTATTTGTTCTTCTTCTATTCTGTCCATCATGGATTGGAACATATCATAACTTTCTTTTTTATATTCAATCAAAGGATCTCTTTGACCATATCCCCTTAGTCCTATTCCTTCTTTAAGATAATCCATACCTAATAAATGGTCTTTCCACTGAGAGTCTAATATCTGAAGCAATACGATTCGTTCAAATTCCCGCATCTGGTTCTCACTTATTATCTTCTCCTTCTCTTCGTACATATTTTTAAGTGTCTTAATGGTCAGATCCCTCAGTTCATCAAAATTTATGGTATCCCAATCAATATTCAACTCTCTAAGGTCCAAACTAAACTGAGAAAGTATCGCATTTATTAAACTTTCCACATCCCAGTCATCCGGATCTTTATCTTTATTTGTATGAGTATCCATAAACCAGTCAACCAGACTTTCAATCAACTCAAATATATATGATTTCATATCTTTTCCAGAAAGAATTTCCCTTCTTTGTTTATAAATGGATTCTCTCTGTTTGTTCATCACATCATCATATTCAAGCAAATGTTTTCGTATGGAAAAATTTCGCCCTTCAACCTGTTTTTGAGCTCTTTCTATGGCTCTGGTTACCATATTATGTTCAATAGGAACACCTTCTCTCATTCCTATTCTGGACATAAGCCCAGAAACTCTTTCACTTCCGAATATACGCATCAAATCATCTTCCATAGAAAGATAAAAACGGGAAGCCCCTGGATCCCCCTGTCTTCCTGCTCTTCCTCTAAGCTGATTATCAATTCTTCGGGCTTCATGGCGTTCAGTCCCAATAACATAAAGACCTTGAAGGTCTATGACTTTCGAATGTTCCTTATCGGTTATTTCCTTTGCTTGTTTGTTCGCTTTTTCTTTTTCGTCTAGTGAGGGGTTGGTAGGATCAATCCCTTTTGTTCTCAAACTCTCATCTGCAAGGTATTCTGGATTCCCTCCTAACAGAATATCCACACCTCTACCAGCCATATTGGTAGCAATGGTCACGGAATTAAGTCTACCAGCCTGAGCAATTATTTTTGCTTCCATTTCATGATATTTTGCATTGAGTACATTATGATTGATTTTCCTTCTTTTTAATAACTTACTCAAGTGTTCAGATTTTTCTATAGAAGTCGTTCCCACAAGCATAGGACGACCTTTTTGGTTTTTGTCAACAATATCTTCAACGATGGAATTCCATTTTTCTTGAGCTGTTCGGAAAATGACATCCGGGTATTCTCGCCGATCCAGTGGTTTATTGGTTGGAATTTCTACTACATCCAAATCATAAATGGAGTGAAATTCAGTCGCCTCAGTCGCCGCAGTCCCAGTCATTCCTGCCAGTTTATCATACATACGGAAATAATTCTGAAAAGTAACCGAAGCCAGAGTTTGATATTCTTCTTCTATTCTTACTCTTTCTTTGGCTTCTAAAGCTTGATGAAGACCATCGCTGTAACGCCTTCCCGGCATTAACCTTCCTGTGAATTCATCGACAATGATAACTTTTCCATCTTTGACCATATAATCCACATCTCTTTTAAAAAGATGATGGGCTTTTAAAGATTGATTGATATTGTGTATGGTGTCCATATGAGATAAATCATACAGATTATCAATTTTAAGAAATTTCTCTGCTTTAGAGACTCCTTCTTCAGTGAGCGTTACCGTTCTTGTTTTTTCCTCGACTTGAAAATCCTTATCTTTGTTCAAACGCCTGACAAGATTGTCAGCACGGTAGTAAACAGATGTCGTTTCTTCAGAAGGTCCAGATATAATTAAAGGAGTCCTTGCTTCATCGATAAGGATACTATCAACCTCGTCAACAATGGCATAATTATGCTGTTTTTGCACAAGATCAGACTCGCGAAATTTCATATTGTCTCTCAAGAAATCAAATCCAAATTCATTATTGGTTCCGTAAGTAATATCTTTTTTATATGCCTCCTGTCTTTCACTCTCAGGTATATCATGCTGAATGTTCCCTACCTCCAAATTCAAAAAGTTGTAAATAGGTCCCATCCATTCCGTATCTCTTTTTGCCAGGTAATCATTAACTGTTACAATATGGACTCCTTTTCCTTGCAAAGAATTAATATAGGCAGGAAGGGTGGCAACCAGTGTTTTTCCTTCTCCTGTTTTCATTTCTGCTATCTTTCCCTGATGCAGAACAACTCCACCAATTAGCTGGACGTCAAAATGGCGCATATTGATAGTCCTCCTGGCAACTTCCCTGACCACCGCAAAAGCCTCATGAAGAATATCCTCTATAGTAGCTCCCTGATTCAGTTTCTCTTTGAATTCTGCTGTTTTTGCCTGGAGTTGGCTATCACTGAGGTTCTTTATTTTTGGTTCTAACTTGTTTATTGCCGTCACATAGGGCTTCAGCTTTTTCAATTCTCTTTCATTTTTTGTTCCGAATATTTTTCTTACGACTAGTTTAAACATTTGGATAATTTTAAACAGAAAGTCCTTCTATTGTCAATCACATTACTTGCGTTGATTGCGTTTGTAGCGTTATTTGCGTTTTGGGGGAATGATAGGACACCAGTCCTTGGAGAGAATAAAACCTTAGTAATAAACGAGAGCTGATTTATTTGTCTTTTTCTTCCTCAACCGGAATGACAATCCATGCAATAAGGTAAAAAATGACCATGGGAACAACGGCTGACAACAATGCAATTCCTACAAAAATGAGTCTTATAACAGTCACATCAACGTCAAGATAATCTCCCAGTCCGCCGCATACTCCGCCGATCATTTTTTTTGTCATGGAACGATATAATTTCTTAGCCATTTTTTATGTCCTAATAAAATAAAGTTCTTTCTACTTTTTTATACGGAACAAAAAGAAATTTGTTCAGAAATTATTTCTCTATGTTCTCCAAATATTGATTCAACTCTTCGACTAATTCTTGGGGACTTCTGATCCCATCTTCCTCTAACAGCTCTCCCAAGGTGCACCACAAAGGTTCCCCACATCTTATACAGCGCACTCCCCTTTCAGAAAGAAACCGAACAGATTTGGGATGGGTGTCTATAAGATCTTCGATAGGCATTTCTAATTTTACCCTTGATTTCATAACTAATGTTTTTTTCTGTCAATACTCCCTGGTCGATTCAATATCTCCAACTGGTAATGTCTGCTCCATCAGGAGCTGTTTTGAGAATGCGTTCTTCAATTCTCGGAATAAACATCTGATGATAGCGTAGACGGGAGATGGCATTGGGTCTTGAGTGATCTCCATTCCAACAGTGTTCGGCTCTGTCTCCGTAATCCACAACTCCCTCATAATAGGGATCCTCTGTGCTTTCAAGAAATTCTTCCATGAGATAAACAGCATTATTCAAATAATAATTATCCATATCCCCGCAGTATATGTGAATCTTTCCCTTGAGTTTTGGACCCAGAGTCTCCCAGTCTCTTTGGAGAATATGACAGAGGTCATAATTTTCTTTCCAATATTTTGCCACCTTATGGTCAATTTCACCCGTCATTTTATCCCAAATTCGCTGGGGATAACCATCTTCACCCACAGGACTATAAACAGCTTCCCAAATATCCCATTGATCTCCAGAACGGGATTTTGTGCCCAAAACCAGCTCCCTGTGGTTGGATTGCTCCAGGGTGCAGCTAATATGTCCAAGCCAATTCCTTCTTCCTGGTCTGGGGGTTTGTTTCCACTGTTCATCAAGATAATAAGCATTCTTATCTTTATAAATATTAACCACTGTATAAGCACGGAAATCGATGGGATCAGGGCATGCGGCATAACATCCATTGAATTCTTCGGGATAAAACACCTGAACCGCAAACGCTTCCCATCCCCCGGTTGAACCACCGTAGGTAAAACGAGACCACCCTTCCCCGATACAACGGAACTTCTTTTCTATATAAGGAACAAGTTCGTACATTATGGCGTCTCCATAAGGACCCACGTTTTCGGAATTGACAGCATAAGAATCATCATAAAAAGGATTGGCGTGCTGTACTTTGATAACAACCATCCTGGGGAAATCCGGATCTGTCCATTTTTTATAAAATTTATAGGCATATTCCTGTTGAATTCTGTTATAGCCTTTTATATCAAATCTTGCACTGTAATCAGGTTCCAAATCAGGATCAGGTGGTTTCTCCCTGAATCCTGAGAATGTGTAGGGAAAGTGTCCGTGGTTTATAACCAGAGGATACCGGGCTTCCGTGTGTTCATCAAATCCTTCAGGAAGAAGCACACAGGCACCAAGATACATCGGCCGCCCCCAAAATTTGGAAAGCAGTTTGCTTTTGATTTTAATATGTTTTATGTATTTTGTATCCTCAGGAGGAGGGATAGCAGGAATTTTCTCATCGAGATGAACGGTTGCTCGGGTTCCTGACTTGAGTTCCATCCATTCCGGTTTGCTGTATAAATTTCCAGGAGCCCTGTTCCAATGCTGACCCTCTCCTCTATCCATGGGCATTTGTATCACATGTCCATCAGCCCGATGAAATGTTTCATAAATATGAAGCAATGCCTGAACATAGTATTTTCCTTCAGGGATACCGGATAGGCTTTTCACGGGATAACCAAAAACATTTTTATCAATAATCATTACCTGTTCCGGCTTCATTCCGTTCACATCAATCCCAAAAATCACGGCAGTATCCGGTCCGTCATTAATCTGAAAACGAGGCTCTCTTTCGCTGCTTTTGGAAAGCATCAGAAACAATCGTCCGTCCAGAGGTTCCTTGTTGAGAGCCCTAGAAAATGAAATTCCAAAACTCATATGACTTATATGATCTGTCCTATCCTTGGTTGCGGAAGAAAAGCATAAACCTGCAAACAATAAAATAGAAACAAAAATAATGAACCGTTTTGAATAAATGTTGTTCATTCAAACCTCCCTTTCAAAAAACACACTTTTCTTTTTTCAAGATAATTCAATGAACGGCTCTATGGAAACATAGAATAAACCGCTCTTGTATTAAAAATTTTATCTATTCTCCGAATTTAATTCCCTGAGCAAGGGGGAGCTCGTCTGACCAGTTTATAGTATTGGTTTGACGTCTCATATAAGCTTTCCAAGCATCAGAACCTGATTCTCTTCCTCCTCCTGTTTCTTTTTCTCCTCCAAAAGCTCCTCCTATTTCAGCTCCCGAGGTTCCTATATTGACATTGGCAATTCCACAGTCTGAACCTTTAGGAGAAAGAAATTTTTCTGCCTCCGGCAGGTTTTTTGTGAAAATAGCGCTGGAAAGCCCCTGGGGCACTTCGTTATGAAGGGTTAAAGCTTGATCGATATCCTCATATTCCAATAAATACAGGATAGGGGCAAATGTCTCCTCATGAACGATATCAGATTGATGGGGCATTCTAATAATGGTTGGCTCAACAAAGCGTTCTCCCAGGTCTGGAAGAGCATTTCCACCATAAATAACTTCTCCTCCCTGTTCTTTGGCTTTTTCTATAGCGACCATCATATCTTCAACCGCGGCTCTGGTCACAAGGGGCCCCATCAAAATTCCTTCCTCTAAAGGATTTCCGATTTTGACCTGCTTATAGGAATTGACAATCTTATCCGTTAATTCAGATGCAATGGACTTATGCACAATGATCCTTCTTGTCGAAGTGCAGCGCTGGCCAGCTGTTCCCACGGCACCAAACAGAATTGTCCTTACAGCCATATTCAAATCTGCCTCCCCGGTTACAATAATCGCATTATTTCCGCCCAATTCAAGGATTGTTCTTCCAAACCGCCGGGCGACAGCTTCAGAAACTATTCTTCCCATTTTAGTAGAACCGGTGAACGATATGAGAGAAATCCTTTTGTCATTGATCATCTTTTCTCCCACGACCGAACCGCGGCCAATCAAAAGTGAAAATATTCCCTTGAGTCCATGATCAGCCATCACTTTATTGGCTATTTTTTGAACAGCAATCGAAGTCAAAGGAGTATCTGAAGAAGGCTTCCAAATTGTTGTATCACCGCATACAGCAGCAATGGCAGCATTCCAGGACCACACAGCCACTGGAAAATTAAAGGCAGTAATCACTCCCACTGCTCCTAACGGATGCCATTGTTCATACATTCTATGAGAATGCCTTTCCGACTGCATGGTTAATCCGTACAGTTGTCTGGAAAGCCCTACTGCAAAATCACAAATATCAATCATCTCCTGGACTTCACCGGTTCCTTCCGCCTTTATCTTTCCCATTTCAAGAGATACCATTTCCCCTAGAGGTTCTTTATTTTCTCTTAAAGCATCTCCAAAATCCCGGATAACTTGACCTCTTTTGGGAGCAGGAAGCATTCGCCATTGTTTGAACGCTTCAACCGATTGACTGAGGACTTTTTCATAGGTCTTCTCTGTGGCTTGAAGAACTTTGGCAATGGGCTCTCCTGTGGCTGGATTGAATGAAACAAGTTCCTTTGCCTCAGAATCCTTATACCATTCATCAGTCCCTGCACAGGATCCAAGGTTCACACGTTCAACCTTCAATTTATCCAATAATGGCTTCATAAAATCCTCCTTCTCATTATCATAAAATTATTTCTCTTCCATAAAAGGATATCTGTAATCTGTGGGTGGAACCAAATTCTCTTTCACTGCTCTGGCACTAGTCCATCTTAAAAGGTTTAAATAGGAACCTGCTTTATCATTGGTCCCAGAACCACGCGCTCCTCCGAATGGCTGTTTTCCCACAACCGCACCTGTTGGTTTATCATTGATATAGAAATTACCTGCAGAATGCCTGAGTTCCCTGTAAGCCTCAATGATAGCCTTTCGGTCATTGGCAAATATCGCACCGGTTAAGGCATAAGGAGAGGTTGAATCACAAATTTTCAGAGTCTTGCTGTATTCTGTTTCTTTGTACACATAAACAGTTAATACAGGTCCAAATATTTCCTCTTTCATTAATTTAAAATCAGGAACAGAGGCAACAACCACAGTCGGTTCTATGAAATATCCTTTGGAATCATCATAGCTTCCACCCTGAATGATTTCCGCGTCTTTTGAATTCTTTGCATATTCAATATATTCCACGATGGAGTCGAAAGCAGCTCGGTCTATAACGGCTCCAATAAAATTTGTGAAGTCCGTTATATCTCCCATTTTAATAGTCTTGATTTCCTCTATCAATCGCTCTTTTAAGGAAGGCCACAAATTTGACGGAATATAGGCACGGCTTACAGCTGAACACTTCTGACCCTGGTATTCAAAAGAACCCCGCACTAAAGCAGTGACCACCGCATCGATATCGGCAGAAGAATGGACAAAGACAAAATCCTTTCCTCCTGTTTCTCCCACAATGCGCGGATAACTCCTGTAGTTCTTTATGTTTGAACCAATGGTTTTCCACATTGCCTGAAATACCGAGGTGCTTCCCGTAAAATGGACTCCGGCTAGTCCCGGCTTTTCAAGCACAGGGTCTCCCACATATCTCCCCGGACCGGGAACAAAATTGATAACGCCATCCGGCAATCCTGCTTCTTTCCATAGCTGAGCCAGATAATAGGCAGAAAAGACAGCCGATGAGGCGGGTTTCCATAATGTCACATTCCCCATCATTGCCGGAGCCACAGGAAGATTCCCTGCAATTGAGGTGAAATTAAATGGAGTGACAGCAAACACAAATCCTTCCAGAGGACGGTATTCCATATAATCCCATATTCCTCTTGATGAATCCGGTTGTTCCGAATAGATCTGGTGCATATAATACAAATTAAACCTGTAAAAATCGATCAATTCACATGCAGAATCTATTTCTGCTTGATGGGGAGTCTTTGATTGCCCCAGCATGGTCGCCGCATTTGAAATCAATCTGTATTTTGTCGAAAGAAGATCTGCTGCCCGCATAAAAATCGCTGATCGAGAAACCCAATCCATTTCAGACCATTCTTTCCATGCTTTCAGGGCTTCTTTGACTGCCATATCAATTTCTTTAGGACCTGCCTTGTGATATTTGGCTAGCAGATGTTTATGATCATGAGGACAGCGGCAATCAGCCATATCACCAGTCTTGACCTCTTTTCCACCAATGATCAATGGTATCTCAATTTCTTCCCTTAACATTTTATCCATCTGTTTCTTTAATGCATATCTTTCAGGCGTTCCGGGAGCATAGCTATAAAGCGGTTCGTTAGACGGAGTCGGTATTTTTATTATTCCATTCATTTTTTATTCCTCCATTTCTCAATAATGATGAACCTGAGTAATCCAGGTAAATTATATATTATCAATTTTTTTCAACAAAATCTAAATGATTCATTATTAAACATACCTAGGAAGCATCTATAATCCCAATTCTTTATCGATTCCCTGCATGGCTCCCAGACAAAGGGTAATAAATTCATCAAGCTCCACTCCTAAATGACGGCATTCTTCGATGATATGACGATGAGCTCCCTTAGCAAAGCTTTTTTCTTTATATCTTCTTTTCACAAAACCAAGATCCAGCTCTTTGAGTTTTTTACTCGGATGCATCAGTGTGGCAGCAATGATCAAACCAGTCAAAGGGTCTATGGAATAAATAGCCCAATCCATTTCATTGGTGCACGATACCTGTCCCGCGTGAGCCTGTATGGCATGAACCACATCAGAATCGATATCATAGTTACTCAGGATTTTTACTGTTTCCTTTGTGTGCTGTTCAGGATTTTTTTCAGTCATTTCATAATCCAGGTCATGAAGAATTCCTGCTAATTCCCATTTGTCTTCATCTTGATTGAGTTTTGAAGCCACTGCTTTCATACAAGAAGCCACAGCTAACGAATGCTTAACTAGATTTTTATTCTTTAAATATTTTTTAACTAGTTCCAGAGCTTCATTTTTATTCATAAATTTTCCTCCTTTCTGATAATTTTAACCCATCCTAATTTTTCTCCACAATAACAAACTCCATAGTCGTTTCTGCCTTCTCAATCTCATCATAAATTTTCACCTTTATTTTATATTCACCTTTCTTATCCGGATACCATGTCCATTCATTATTCTCCGATCTCTCCTGAACAACGGTTTCCTTTTCCTCCTCCAGCAAATAGAATTCATACTCTGGTTTAAAAAATCCATGTGATGAAGCACTAAAAATGATAGCCTGGTCAACTTCTTGCGGTGATTTCTTTGAGGATTTCAGAATAGCTTTCACTTCCTTTTTCAAAAACAATACATTTCCCTGATCTCTCTTGAAATCATATGTGCAAACCAAAAGAAAAGGTTTTTCCCACACCGGATTTGAATAAATACGCTCTTTTGCTTCAAATGTTCCAGTCAATTTTCCTGTTTCCATATCAAAACAAACAAGATAAGGGGAGAATGATGAAGTAACTATTTTATCCTCAATTACTTCCATTGAATAATTACTCCTGGAAGGAATTGTCTTCCACCAGAGTATTGTTCCATTTCTTCTATTCAAACAGTAAAGGACACTGTTCCAGGCAATGAATAAAACATATTTTTTGGAAATCACAGGGGGCAAAATAATCTTGCTCCCTGCTTGTATTTTCCACTTAACATATCTCTGTTTCAAATCAACACAATAAAAAAAATGATCATTGGCTCCAAAATAAACATCTCCTTCTCCAATAAGAGGAGAGGATCTGATTTCTCCTTTAACCTTCAACTGATCGATTATTTGTCCTTGCTCACTCACAAAATAGAGACAAAAATCATCGCATCCAAAAATAATTTGATTGTTCCAAAAAACAGGAGTTGTTCTTATTCCCTTTCTTGCCTTAAAATGCCAAATTTCTTTCCCATTCAAAGCTGCCAGAGAATAAAATTTTCCTTCCTTTGTACCCAAATAGACTTTATCTTTATTCACTCCTATTCCCGAAGTGATTTTTTCAGGAACTTTTTTCTTCCATATGAGTTCTCCCTCTGAGTCAATGCAAAAAAGAGATGATTCACTATACACATAAACTTCCTTCGAACCCAAGTACACCGGACTAACCAGTGGTTCAGGAGCTTTAAATCTCCATGTCAATTTTTGCTCCTTGCCATTGATACAAAAAACGGTCCCATTTCTGGTTGAGAAGAAAAGAGAGTCATCTCTTTTCTTTATATTCTGAATGATTTCTCCCTCATAATTGAAGCGAGTTTCTATCTCGACTGGAAATATAATTCCTTCAGGATAAGTACTGACAGGGGATTGAAAAATGGAACAATGGATTAAAATCAGATTTAAAAAAAACACAATGATTATTTTTCCCTTAAAGTTATGAATTAATCTCATGATTGAAATTATTATCATATCATTTTATTCCGTATTCCTCCAATCTTTACAATAATTTCTGAAATTGTTAATATCCAAAAAGTGAGATAATGATAAACTATATACTTGTTTATAAAATTAGGAAAAAAGTAAAGAAAATTCTCAAAGAGAAGATTGCTGACGGAGAGCTTCTGACCACAGAGAAATCATGCGTGGGGTGTATCGTTGATGACATCAGTTGGGAAGTATATTATTTATTTAAAGAAAGCGGACAAACAAAAGAGTAATTTCAGGTCGTTTTGAAATCAACTCTTCTTCAGTTTGTTTTTTATATCATTCCACCATTTCATTCTTTTGTCTATATCCTTCTCAAATCCAAGATTTCCAGGCTTATAATATTTTCTTCCTTTTAATCTCTCCGGCAATGTCTCCATATTGGTTGTTTTTTCCACAAAATCATGGGCATAAGCGTAATCTTTTCCATATCCGGTTTTTTTCATAAGAGAGGTGACAGGATTTCTAAGATGAAGAGGAACAGGCTCAAAAGGGCTTGACTGTACATCATTCAAGGCTTTATCCAGAGCATAATAGGCACTGTTACTTTTGGGAGAAGAAGCCAGATAGATAACAGCTTCAGCAAGGGCTAATTCGCCTTCGGGGGAACCTAAAAAATCATATGTCTCTTTGGCATTAAGAGCTATAGAAAGAGCTTGAGGGTCGGCCAGTCCTATATCCTCAATAGCCATTCGAACAATCCGCCTTGCCAGAAAAAGAGGATCTTCACCAGCAGTGACCATTCTGGCAAACCAATAAAGCGAGGCGTCCACATCACTGTTTCTCACACTCTTATGCAGTGCAGAAATCAAATTATAATGCTCTTCTCCCTTTTTATCATAAAGAAGAATCCGTTTCTGCAGGGCTTCTGTCACATCTTCCTTGGTGATCACTTTTTTTCTGGCAAGGTTAGAAGCTATTTCCAGAGTATTCAAAGCTCTGCGGGCATCACCGTTTGAATAGTCAATAATAACTTCCTCAGCTTTCTTCTCAAGTTTCAGACCTAATTTCCCAAGTCCCTTTTTTGTATCATTTAAAGCTTCTCTTATTATGCGCTTTAGAGTTTCTTTAGATAAAGGATTCAGGGATAAGACCTTTGTTCTGGAAAGAAGAGGCGCTATCACTTCAAAAGAGGGATTTTCAGTTGTGGAGCCAAAAAGAATAATATCCCCCCTTTCCACATAAGGAAGAAAAGCCGCTTGCTGGACTTTGTTAAACCTGTGAATTTCATCTATAAATATTACAGTGGGCTTTCCATAAAGCTTCTTATGGTCTTCTGCTCTTGCCATAACTTCCTTTATTTCCTTCATGCTTGAAAGCACAGCACTGAACATAAGCCAGGGAACGTTAAAATGTTTTGCCAAAATATAGCCTAAAGTTGTTTTTCCTGAACCAGGAGGCCCCCAAAATATTATTGAAACCAGATGATCGGCTTTCACTAGTCTTGAAAGTATTTTCTTTTCACCTATTAGATGATCCTGGCCATACAATTGTTCTAGGGTTAAAGGACGCATTCTTTCTGCAAGAGGAGTGTGGGTCTTCTCTTTTTTTTCAGCCATATCTTTTCCGGAAATGTTCCAATATTTTTTAAATTATATCAGATATCTTGATTGAAAAGAAAATAGATCCAGACAAAAAATAAAGAACAGTTTTACATATCCTTTTATTGACATTACGAACCAACTCTAATATATTTTGAGGTCCTGCGGTTCATCTGAAGCATGTTCCTTTTTTTGTGGATAAAAGAATCTTTAACAAAGACTCCTTAGCAGGAAAATCTAAACATTTTAAACTGAAAAGCAAGGAGAGAAAGGAACAACGGAAAGGGAAAACATCCTTTTCAATTTAAAAACGTGAGGGGAAAAATGAACCTTATGACACATTCCATTAGACCAATCTTCATTAAAATGACGGTCATCTTTATACTTTTATGTCCTTTATTTTATTCATGCAAGAATAAACCTAAAAAAGATTATCCCATTCACCCAGTATCATTCACAAAAGTTGATATCAATGACAATTTCTGGCTGCCCCGCATGGAGACAAACAGAAACATAACCATTCCATTTGCTTTCAAAAAGTGTGAACAAACAGGACGAATCCGTAATTTTTCCAAAGCAGGCAATCTCATACCCGGTGAATTCGAAGGCATTCGGTATAATGATTCTGATGTGTATAAAATCATGGAAGGAGCTGCCTATTCGTTGAGCCTCCACAGAGATCCCGAGCTTGAACAATATATGGATGATCTCATTGAGAAAATCGCAGCAGCTCAGGAAAAAGATGGCTATCTTTACACAACCCACACCATCGATCCTGAGAATCCCGCTCCTGGAGCTGGTGACGAACGCTGGTCTAACCTCGGCTCCAGCCATGAACTTTATAACGTCGGACATATGTATGAAGCATCAGTGGCATATTTCCAAGCAACGGGCAAACAGAATTTTTTAGATATTGCCATCAAAAACGCAAACTTTATTGCCGATACTTTTGGACCGGGCAAAAAACAGGGTTTCCCCGGTCATCAAGAAATTGAAATAGGGCTGGTTAAACTTTACCGGGTGACAGGAAACAAAGAATATCTCGATTTGGCACGATTTTTTCTTGACGTTCGCGGACCAAATCTGTTCAAAAAACAATATCCGGAATCATCTTCGTTTTCAATCTATAATCAAAATTGGTATCTTCAAGCTCATAAACCTGTCATCGAACAGAAAGAAGCAATTGGACATGCCGTTCGGGCAGCCTATATGTATTCAGGTATGGCAGATATTGCCGCCCTAACCGGAAATAAAGATTATCTCCATGCCATTGACCGAATTTGGGAAAATGTGGTTTCTAAAAAACTGTACATAACCGGCGGAATCGGCTCAAGACACAAAGGGGAATCCTTCGGAGATAATTATGAGCTTCCCAATGCAACCGCTTATAATGAAACATGCGCAGCTATAGCCAATGTGTTCTGGAACCATAGATTATCCTTGTTACACGGGGATTCAAAATATATGGATGTTCTGGAGCTGACTCTTTACAACGGACTGATTTCAGGTATCTCTTTAAGCGGCAACAGATTTTTTTATCCTAATCCGCTGGAATCAAATGGAAAGTATAAATTCAATCAGGGAGCCACAACCAGAAAACCGTGGTTCGATTGTACCTGCTGCCCGGTCAATATAGCTCGTTTCATCCCTTCTATTCCCGGATATATCTATGCAAAAAGCAACAATTCGCTTTACATTAATTTATTTGTGGAAGGAAAAACAACAATCACTCCAGGGAAAAATCCGGTTGCATTGATACAGAAAACAAGATTTCCTTGGAAGGGAGAAGTTCTTTTTACGATAAACCCGGAAGAACCGGAAATATTGACAATCAACATTCGTATACCGGGATGGGCTCAAAATAAACCTGTTCCCAGTGACCTTTATACATATTTACACCGGTGCGAGGAAGATGCGATTTTCATCTTGAATTCGGACAGGATTAATCCAGAGATTAAAAACGGTTATGCTTCTATTCAAAGAAAATGGAACAAAGGAGATAAACTGAAGCTCATACTTCCCTTGCCGGTTCGCAGAGTTATTGCCCATGAAAAAGTCAATGAAAACAGAGGAAAAGTGGCAATTCAGCGAGGTCCTCTTATTTATTGTTTCGAAGGGGTTGATAATGACGGCCATGTGCTTGACCGCAAATTACCGGATAATCTCAGTTTTAAGACTGAATGGAAACCTGATCTGCTTGGCGGAATCCTCATCATAAAAGCTGTCAAACAAAACAACGAAGGATCCTTAACAGCCATCCCCTACTATGCCTGGTCTCATCGTGGAACAGGGGAAATGGCTGTCTGGCTTCCCAGGAAATAAAAAATTAAATCCAATTCCTCTTTTCTGTTTCTTATAGTACTTGATTCAAAAACAAATAAAGAGGGGAAAATAAAGAAAATATCAAAAACGGAATGGAATAATAGGCAAAGTCTGGAAATCCCAAAAGCAAAGCATTGAAACTAAAGGTTAAAAAAAGAATAAAAAATAAAAGCTTCTTCTCAAAAGCAAACTGACAATAAATAAAATTTTTACATGGGGTATTAGCTCTTTATCCAATGAAAAAAAATCAAACGAAGAGTTCTTGATGTTCCCTAACATAGGAGAAGGATCCTTATTTCTTTTTCACTCATAAAGCACTTCTTTTCTTGAGATAACTCATTTTATTCCTTTTTTCCCTAAATTCAGGATATCTTTTCTCATCGCGAATATTATATTTAAATCCCTGCTTGTCTACAATTATATTTTTAACGGAACTTCAATCATATTCCTTTCTTGACGTAGATATTTATAAATGCTAATTTTATGGACGTTCAAAGGGAGCAGCTTTGTTTATTCAGCATGTTGACTCCATCAGGAAAAATATCATAATTAGATTCAAGCTGTAGAAAATAACAAAACATGAATAATAATAAAACACCCCATAAAATGGTGTATAAGCTGGAGGAAGTAAGTAAAATCACTAACATTAATCCTGGAGTTATTACTAACTGGGAAAATGAATTCTATTTTCTCCATGCAGGGCAAACCGCATCGGGAGATAAAATATTTAGAAAAAAAGACCTGGACATCATCATCCGATTAAATGAATTGCTGGAAGGACAGGGACTCACTCTCGCTGGAGCTAAAAGAAAAATCGAAGAAGAATTCGGTTTTAAAACTCCGGTTCCAATTCATCCAGACCGATTGAAAAAAGTCATCCTGGAGGTTCGTGAACTCCTCCAAGAAATTTCTGACTTAATGAACCAAAATTCATGATAAATATCATTTTCTGATTTTTAATCACATATATTTCTGCTATAATGAATTTTTTCAGTCGGGACGTGGCGCAGCCTGGTAGCGCACACGCTTGGGGTGCGTGGGGTCGGCGGTTCAAATCCGCTCGTCCCGACCATTTTTATATATACCCTTGTTAACCCAGAATAAGGAAGGGAAAGTATTGAACAATTGAAAAAAAAATCAATTCTTTTAACAAACGACGATGGATATTTTTCAGAAGGAATCAACAGTCTTTATAATTTTATAAAAAGTTTGGGAGATACTTATATAGTCGCTCCGGATAGAGAAATGAGCGCCACCTCCCTTTCTTTAACTCTTCACAATCCTCTCAGAGCTAAAAAAATCGAGCCCCATGTTTTTGCTGTCCAAGGAACTCCTGCAGACTGCATTTATCTCGCAGTAAGAGTTCTTTTGCCCAAAAAACCGGATATGATAATCTCAGGATTCAACCATGGCCCCAATCTGGGCCAGCAGGATATATCCTATTCAGGAACAGTTGCAGCCGCTTTTCAAGGAACCTTTCTGGGAATTCCTTCCATAGCTATTTCTCTTATACGTAATCAAAAAGGAAAATTTCATTTTCAAGAATCCGGGGATATCACTCTTTCTATAGTTAAAAAATTATTAGATCATTCTCTACCTCCGGGGCTCACTCTGAACATAAATATCCCTACTCCTCCCTTCAAAGGCATAAAAATTACAAACCTTGGCATTAAAAGGTACAATCCTGAAATTATTGAAAATAAAGATCCCAGAAAAAACCAATATTTTTGGATAGGGATGAGCAATCCCAAAGCTCAAGGTGATAAAAACAGTGATGTCCATATAATCAAAGAAGGATACATCACCATCACTCCGTTACAGAACGATTTAACAGATTATAAAAGCATTTCATTATTACAAAAAATGTTCAAAGGAATAAAAGATTAAATTATTAAGAAAACTTTACGATTGGGTTCTCCACTGGGCAGATACCCCTTATGGTCCTTTGGCACTTTTCCTTCTTGCTGTTGCTGAAAGCTCCTTTTTTCCTGTCCCTCCTGATCCTTTATTGATCGCGCTTTGCTTAGGAGCTATAAAAAAATCGTGGAAGTTTGCTCTTTACACATCAATTGCTTCCTTATTAGGAGGCATGTTTGGATATTTGATCGGCTTAGAATTATGGGAAGTTGTTGATTCCTTCTTTTTTAAATATATACCAGGTTTTACTCCGGAAATTTTTAATAAAGTTATGATCAACTACAATAGAAATGGGTTTCTATATGTGTTTTCAGCTGGATTCACTCCCATCCCTTACAAAGTTTTCACCATTGCCTCAGGAGTATTCAGGCTTAATTTTCTTATGTTTATTATTGCCTCATCTCTAAGCCGTTCTCTACGATTTTTTGCTGTTGCTGCTTTGTTTCGAAAATTTGGGCCGGGAATTAAAATATTTATTGAAAAATATTTCAATCTTTTTGCTTTTATTTTCCTCTTTCTTTTGATCGGCGGATTTCTTATTATCAAATATGTTTTCTAAGCGGAGTCATTCAAATCTTGATTTCTGCAGTAATTTACCTATTTCTCTCAATTTGGATTGAATTTTCTTTATATTTTCAGGTCCCATCCTTAGCAGATGTTTCTGGGGATCACTCAAATTTTCCAAATCTTCATTTTTCAATTTGTATGAAATAACTTTTTTCTCCAATTCAATGTCTTTTTCTAAAACCGGAACTTCCAGTAACAGGGCAATAGCCTTAAGAAGTGTTTTCTCAAAATCTTTCTCAGGATATCCCAATTCTTTATAAGCTTCCTGAATCAATGGTTTAGCCCTTTTGTAAATTTGAACACATTTTTCTGCATCAAGGGAAGAAAAGACATCAGCCACAATATCATACCGATTATAGCTGTCAGGAGATATATAAATTTTCTTCCCTTTTGTAATAACTTCAAAGTCTTCTTCAGGAACAAAAAAGTCAATTTGATATCGAGGGCTAATTCCGTGGGGAATGTTATCCACTGCGGCGGTAAACTTGGGTATCAAGTTTTTACTTTCAATCCATTTATCAAATTCCTTATAAGAAGAAATGTCTTTAACTAATTTTCGAATGACCGGATCACTCTCATCAAGTTTTACTTCAATCACGTCTACGTCTTCTTCTTTAATCCTCTCTTTTTCGCCCAGCGAAGGCTCCGGGGCTTTCTTTTCTGTTTCGATAACAGGAGTTTTTTCCACATCTCTACCCCGGCTTAGAAAAAAATAGATCCCCACTCCAATTAATATTAAACAGATAAAAAGAACTCCGGTTAAGATAACCTTATTTTTTTCTTTCATATTTTAACTTTCTCTCCTCTAAATAAATCATAGGTAGCTTTTTAAAATCTCAATTTTCTTTTTGACATCATCTGATTTGATGATAAAAGAACCGGATACAAACATATTGGCACCTGCCTCATTGACACTGCTGATTGTATCAGTACTTATTCCTCCATCGACTTCAATATCCATTTCAGGATACATCATTCTGATATCTTTTATTTTTTCAACCATCTCCGGTAAAAATTGACTCCCGTAATATCCAGGATGAACGGTCATGACCAATACCTGATCGAGCTTCTGTAAGTAGGGAAGAATTTTTTTGATTTCAGTTTCAGGATTGATAGCTAATGCTATTTTCTTATTCAATAAAGAAACTTTTTTGATATAAGTATCCACATTGTTCAACGATTCATAATGAGCGATGATGGTATCCACTCTATCTCCATATCTCTTTATCCAATCCATGGGATTTGCTACCATTAAATGAGCTTCATAACGATATTTTTGAAGAGGAAATTTTAAATCAAAATCAAGGGAATTGGTAGGAACAAACTTTCCATCCATTATATCCAATTGAAGTAAGTTTGCATGGTCGTTGATTTTATCAAGAATTTCTTCAAGTTCATCCTGGGTTTTGGCAATAATAGCAGGGATAATGTGCTTTTTCATTTTTTTGTTTCCACTTTGCTTATACCACAGGAAAATTCCGAAGTCAAAAACACAGAGTTATTTGGGTTAATTGTGTTTAGAGTGTTTTTTGCGTTAATCGCGTTGATAGTGTTTATTGAGTCTATCCGGTCATTTTAGTCTATCTCACCTTTGTGTTTTTTTAGTCTATTTATTCTTTCCAGTCTTTCTGCGACCGTTGGTTTTTTTGAACTGAATTAGAGCCAAATCCACTCCCTGTCAATTTCTGTATTGTTCAGCCAGCTCAAGTCGTTCACCAATAGGAGGATGGGAATAATACAGCATTTTGACCCACCATGGAGGGTAAGCATTAGACAGATTCCGGTTAGCCAATCCTGCTATAGCCTTCATAAATGCATTTTTGTCCCTGATTATTCCTAGGGAATAGAGATCAGCCTGTTTTTCAAAACATCTGGATACGGCATTGCTTAAAGGAGCAAAAAGAAAAGACGAGATGCCCACCATCCATAGGACAAACATTGGAAATAATGTCAGGTTGTTTTTAAAGGAAGATAAAAATTCCGGAAACAATAAGTTCATAATTTTGTCCAATAAAAAAAACACAATCAGTCCTTGAAACACTCCTATAGCTATATTTTTCCATATATGCTTATGTTTATAGTGACCAACTTCATGAGCAATGATGGATTCAATTTGATGAATATCCATTTCATTCATCAAATTATCTCCTAAAACAACTCTTCTGGTTTTCCCCAGTCCGGCAAGAAAAGCATTTTCTTTCTTTGTTTGACGACTCATATCTTCTTTGAAAAAGCCTCCGCTTTTCAGTCCCTCTCGGGATAAAATTTTTTCCAAAGATTCCGTAAGCTCTTTATCCTTTATGGGAGTGTATTTATTAAAAATGGGAAGAATGACAACCGGAAAAAGCGTAGCTAGAATAACACTCACCACAGAAAAAGCCAGTCCTGAAATAAGCCACCAGAGTTCAGAAAATAAATCCATTACCCAGAATAACAACGCTAAAACAAGAGCCATCAAAATAAAACCAACCAAAAAAGATTTTATCTGTTCCCACAACCAGGTTTTCACTGTCTGATTGGAAAAATTCCATTTGTGTTCATGAATATATCCACTATAGAAACTAATAGGCAATCCCATTATAAATATTATCAATTGAAATACAATAATATAAATCAGAAAAGCCAAAACAACCGAATCCCCTGGATTCAAGAAAGCAACTTTCTCACTGAAACCAGCAAAATAGAAAACAATCAATACCATTAATGATACTACCGAACCTATAAGACCCAACAGGCGTTTTTCTTTTTCGTATTTTTTCGCCTCTTTCTGTCTTTTTTTATCTAACAATGGATGAATTTTTTTCATTTACTTTTTCCTCAGTTTAATAATAATACTATATACAATATACCATCGATATCAATATCTAATATTATAGGAGTTCTTTTTGCTTTCTTAACAGGATTGTTTATAATAATCATCCATGATAAAAAAAAAATGTAAAAACTCAATGCATTATTCATTGACAGAAACCATTTCATTCTTATAATCTTCTTTGTGAAACCATTTAAATATCAATCAGTTCTTTCCAACTATTGAAAGAAAAAGGAGGATCAAAATGTTACCTATAAATAAAATTCTTTGGCCCACTGATTTCAGTGAGCCCTCTTATAAAGCATTACAAAGCGCCGTGGAAATGGCTGAACAATTTGGATCAACCTTGTATCTGGTGCATGTCATTGCCCCAATTCCGGCAGTGGCAGGACCCATGGGACCAGCTGGATTCGATGTAAGCCTATACCAGGAGGAATTGAAAAAGTCTGCCTCGAAAAAATTAAAGCAAATCTCAGAAAAGAAGGTCTCTAATAAGATTAAAACCCAAACCGTCATTAAACATGGAGAAGCCGCTACAGAAATAAACCGAGCAGCCAAGGAAGAAAACATGGATCTTATTGTTATTGCCACCCACGGAGAAACAGGACTCGGTCACCTTATATTTGGATCAGTCGCAGAAAAAGTCGTTCGAAACGCTTCCTCCCCTGTTTTAACCATTAGAGTATCGGAAAAAAAAGATTGAGTTTTATCAACCAGACAATCGCTAGAAGACTCTAAGCGAAAAATTTAAAAGACTTGACAGTCTGGAAAACTTAAAAAATGACATGAGAGAAAAATTCAATCGATATAGTATTGCTTCCGCCAAAAGATTGGCAATACTGAGAACACATCAAAGGAATCAAAAATGGATAAAGTAAAAAATGAGTCATACCAAAACATTTCTCTTTCCAGAATAGTTTATGACGCTGTTCTTTTCGATCTAGATGGAGTCATCACTCAAACAGCAACTATTCATGCTAAAGTATGGAAAAAAATGTTTGACCGTTTTCTGAAAGAAAAACAGGGAAAGAATTTTCAACCTTTTGATGAACAATCCGATTACAACAAATATGTGGATGGTAAACCCCGTTACAACGGAGTCCAGAGTTTTCTTCAGTCTCGGGGAATTTCTCTTCCTTGGGGTAAGCCTGAAGATGCCCCGGGAAAGGAAACCATCTGCAGTCTCGGAAATGCCAAGAACAATATGTTTCATGATTATCTTAAGACGCACAGGATTAAAGTCTTCCCTTCTTCTGTTGAACTGATCCACAAATTGAAAAAAGCCGGATTCAAGGCTGCAATTATCTCTTCGAGTAAAAACTGTCAAGCTGTTCTCGAATCTGCCGGTATTGCCAAGCTCTTTGACGCCAAGGTGGACGGAGTGGATTCCGCCCAGCTAAATCTCAAAGGAAAACCTCATCCGGACATTTTTGTGAAAGCAGCCAAAAAATGCAACGTGGAGCCAAAAAGGGCGGTTGTCATTGAGGACGCCCAGGCTGGTGTTGAGGCTGGAAGAAAAGGTAATTTTGGCTGTGTCATTGGTGTAGACAGAAAAGGACAACCTGAAGACCTTCGTCAAAAGGGAGCTGATTGCCTGGTTAATGACCTCAGCAGAATATCTATATCAGAAGAGAAAAAAAAGGAACAGAGTCCCATTCACACCTTGAGTTCAGCTCTGGATAAAGAGAAGGAAATCCGGAAACAGTTAATAGGTAAAAAAGCGGCGGTGTTGCTGGACTATGACGGAACTCTGACCCCTATTGTAAGCCGTCCTGATCTGGCTATTCTTTCAGATAAGATGAAAAAAACAGTCAAGGAATTGGCAGAGAAGTATTTTGTTGCCGTGGTTAGTGGCAGGGATTTGAAGGATGTGAAAAAACTTGTCGGCTTATCCAATATTTTATATTCCGGCAGTCACGGATTCGATATCATGAGCCCCAAAGGTAAACGGATGGGATTTCAAAAAGGAAAAGAATTTCTTTCTCAACTGAAAGAAGCTGAACACATGTTGAAGGATATGATCGATCCAATTAAAGGAGCTTTGGTGGAGAAAAAAAAATTTTCAATTGCTGTCCATTTTCGCCAGGTTGATGAACAAGACATCCCTTCTGTCGAAAAAGCGGTGAATCAAATCATTTCACAATATCCCAGGCTGAGAAAATCCTATGGAAAAAAAGTTTTTGAGATCCAGCCTGACCTTGATTGGAATAAAGGAAAGGCTCTTCTTTGGATCTTGTCTTCCATGAGACTGGATATCCCCTGTGTTTTACCTTTTTATATCGGCGATGATCTCACCGATGAAGACGCCTTCCAGGGTCTCCGGGGAAGAGGCTTGGGGATTGTGGTTGGAAATGGAGATCGGCTCACTGCAGCGGACTACAGACTGAATGATTCTGATGATGTTCGTAATTTTTTAGAACGATTGAAAAAAGGGTGAAACTGAAAATATTGTCACTCTACACATGAAAGGAAACAAAGAATGAATACATGGTTGTTTGCTTATAATGAATTTATTCCAGATGAAGAGGGCTTAAGAGAAGCTCTCTGTACTTTAGGAAACGGGTACTTCGCAACAAGAGGAGCAGGGTCCGAATCCAAAGATGACAACATTCACTATCCAGGAACTTATCTGGCAGGAGGATACAATCGTTTAGAAACGAAAATGAAAGGAAGAATAATAGAAAATGAAGATCTGGTGAATATACCCAATTGGCTCCCCTTGAACTTCAGAATTGAGAACGAAGAATGGTTTAACCTTTCCCAAGTCAATATTCTTGATTACAGGCAGGAATTAGATCTGAAATCGGGTATTCTTCGGAGAATAGTGCATTTTAATGATAAAAAGAAAAGAACCTTCATATTGACTAACCAGCGGTTTGTTAATATGGGAAATTATCACCTCGCCGGACAAAGCCTGACACTCACTTCAAAAAACTGGTCAGGAAAACTGGAAATTGTATCCGCTTTAGACGGAGGGGTCATTAATAACGGTGTTAAAAGATACAGAAGATTACAACACCAGCACCTGGAACCAATAGAAACCAGACATGATGAAGAGTGCATTCATCTTAAAGTTCAAACCAATCAATCTCGGGTTGAAGTTGCCCAATCATCCCGGACAAGATTTTTCATTGATGGCAATCCCATTTATCCGGATAGACTTCCGGTTGTAAAAAAGTCCTATGTTGCTCACCATTGCATGATCAAGCTGAAAAAAAGACAGAAACTGAGGATTGATAAAATCATGAGTCTTTACACTTCGCGGGATCGAGGAATCTCTGAATGCGGACTCGAAGCACGAAAACTCGTAAAAAGAGCGGAAAGATTCAACAAAGTCTTAAAAGTCCATTGCCGATATTGGAAGAATCTATGGAAGCGGTTCGATATTGAAATAGAAATGGAAGACAAGCAACAAGAAACATATCAAAATACCATTGTTGACCTCTATACATTCCATATACTTCAGACAACATCCTTTCACACCATGCATCTGGATACAGGGGTACCAGCTCGAGGATGGCATGGTGAAGCCTATCGAGGACATATATTTTGGGATGAGCTGTTCATATTTCCTTTTTATAATCTCAGGGTTCCGGAGATAACCCGTTCTCTTCTTATGTATAGATACAGGCGGCTGGCAGAAGCGAAAGCTTCAGCAGAAGCAGAAAATCTCAAAGGAGCACTGTTTCCCTGGCAGAGTGGCAGCAACGGGAGAGAAGAAAGTCAACTTTTGCATCTTAATCCGAAATCAGGAAGATGGATTCCGGATAATTCCCGTTTGCAGCGCCACGTCAACGCTGCCATTGTTTATAATATTTGGAAATACTACCAAGTATCCCTTGACTTAGAATTTCTTGCTTTTTTCGGAGCGGAAATGATCTTGGAGATCGCCCGGATGTGGGCAAGTTTGGTTGAATACAACCAAAAGACTAAACGCTATGAAATAAAGGGCGTCATGGGTCCGGATGAGTACCATACAGCTTACCCTGATAATCCAAAACAGGGACTGAATAATAATACCTACACTAATATCATGGCTGTCTGGGTATTGAACAAAGCATTGCAGCTTTTTGATATTTTGGATGAAGATAGAATGGAAGAAATTTGTGATTCTATCAAGCTGGGTGAGGATGAGTTAAATTCGTGGGAAAAAATTAGGAAAAATATGTGTGTCATTTTCCAAGAAGATGGCATCTTAAGCCAATTTGAAGGATATGACAAGCTTGAAGAATTCGATTGGGAAGGATACACAAAAAAATATGGCGATATCCAGAGACTTGATCGTATCCTCGAAGCAGAGGGGGACACTCCAAATAAATACAAAGTTTCTAAACAAGCAGATGTCCTCATGCTTTTCTACCTCTTTTCAGCCGAAGAGATAGAGGCCCTTTTTAACCAGTTAGGCTATAAATTTGATAGTGAAATGATCCCGAAAAATATCTCTTACTATCTGGACAGAACATCACACGGTTCAACCCTGAGTCGGGTGGTTCATTCCTGGGTCATGGCACGCTCTGATAGACAGCGTTCCTGGGAATTATTCAATGAAGCTCTCAAAAGCGACGTGGCAGACATTCAAGGGGGAACCACTCCGGAAGGGATCCATCTTGGAGCTATGGCTGGAACTCTGGATCTGCTTCTGCGATGTTATCCCGGCCTTGAAACCCGAAAAGACATTCTCTGGTTCAATCCCTATCTGCCAGAAAATACCAAACGAGTGAATTTTTTCATCCGCTACAGGGGTCAATCGCTTTATATTGAGATAACCCATAACACCCTCAGGATCGAATCCCTGCGAACCAAGGCAGCCCCCATCAAACTGGAATGTAAAGAAAAGACATGTGTCTTGAAATCAGGAGAAACAAAAGAGCTTAAATTCTGAAGAAAAACCGGTAGAAACCTATCTATAGACCTCATTTTCAATTGTTGAATCGAACGATTTCTTTCTCTGTGTTTTCATTTCTGGATTTTGAATAGAATTCAAATTCTGTAAAGATTAGAGCCAACAAAAATCTTCCCCCCGGATGGATCAACAAAAAAGACTTTTTACCGGATTCGAGATTCGCTCTCCCACATATCCAGATTCTTACCCAGCTTATTTTTAAGCTTTTCTGAATATCCTTTTCCGTATGCCTCAGCAGTGTCAAAGAAATTGATGCCTGATTCATAGACGGCAGAAAGAGCGTCAAGAGAATCCCTTTTTTCCTGGTATCCCCAATTAAATCCCCCCACTATTGCCCATCATCCAAATGAAACATTGGATACTTTGATTTCTGTATTTCCAATGACTCTGTATTTCATTTTTTTTTCATAATAAAAAAAACAGGTATGCCCCGTCAATGATTTATCCAAAAGACACCTTCTCATTTTCACAAACTTTGAAGGAGAAAAAGATCAGTTTAATTCCATTTTCTGTGCTGCTGAGAGAAATCATCTCACCTCGATAAAAATCCCAAGATAGGAACACTTTGTTTTTCAGCTTTTGCATATTGATTTCCCTACTGCTATAATCATATTAGTAATTTATTATATATATAAAGGAATTTTATCATGACACAACTCGAAAAAGCTCGAAAAGGAACAAAAACAAAGACTTTAAAGAAAATTGCGCAAGAAGAAAATATCGATGAAGATAAATGTATGGAATTGGTCTCTCAAGGAAAAATTGTCATTCCTTATAATGTTTTTCATAAATCAATCATTCCCATTGGAATAGGAAAAGAACTGAGAACTAAAGTGAATGTTAATATTGGAACTTCTATGGATTTAGCCGAGGAGGAAAACGAACTGAAAAAAGTCGATATTTCTTTGAAATATAATGCTGATACGATCATGGATCTCAGCACAGGCGGCGATATTCAGAAAATTAGAAAGAAAATCCTGGATAAATCAACAATGCCACTCGGAACTGTACCTGTTTATCAAGCAGCAATTAATGCCATAGAAGAAAGAGGATCCATCGTTGATATGCATGAAGATGATTTATTTTCGGTTATAGAATCTCAGGCAAAAGAAGGAGTTGATTTTATGACTGTACACGCAGGATTGACAACTAAAGCCATTGACCGGTTGAAAAAACAAAAACGCATTGCCGATATCGTATCCCGGGGAGGGGCTTTTCATCTGGCCTGGATGCTTCATAATCAGAAAGAAAATCCTCTCTATTTCCATTTTGATCGTTTGCTTGAAATAGCCTATAAATATGACATCACCCTGAGCTTGGGGGACGGATTAAGGCCTGGATCTATCATTGATGCCACGGATAGGCCTCAGATTGAAGAGCTCTTAACCCTTGGTGAACTGGTCAAAGAATGCTGGAAAAAAAATGTTCAGGTGATGGTCGAAGGCCCTGGCCATATTCCTCTGGACCAGATAGAGATGAATGTCAAAATTCAAAAACGAGTCTGTCACGGAGCCCCCTTTTATGTCCTCGGCCCCCTGGTAACAGACATCGCCGCTGGATATGATCATATTGTATCTTCAATCGGGGGAGCCATTGCAGCTGCTGCCGGAGCCGATTTCCTGTGTTATGTCACTCCTTCTGAACACTTAGGACTGCCTAGCATCGATGATGTCAGAGAAGGACTCATTGCTTCCCAAATAGCCGCTCATGCGGGTGATATCGTGAAGAATAAAAAAGGAGCTATTGAAAAAGACCTTGAGATATCCAAAGCAAGGAAATTACTCAACTGGAAAGAACAAAAAAAACATGCTTTAGACCCCCATAAGTTCGAAGAAATAAGAAAAAAAAGAAAAACAAAATCAAAAGCCTGCTCCATGTGCGGTAACTTTTGTGCAATGAAAATAGTAAGCGAATTTATCGGTTCCTCAGAAAAAACTGATGAATCCTGTCTCTAAAAAAGTACTTTTCGGAACAGCAGGAATCCCCCAAAGCACTCCTGAAATTTCTTCTTTATCCGGAATCCATCAAATCAAAAACTTAGGTCTTGAATGTATGGAGATTGAATTTGTCAAAGGCGCTCATATGAAAACAGATATTGCAGCAAAAATAAAAGACAAAGCGGATTCACACAGTGTCTCATTGAGTATTCACGCTCCCTATTATATCAATCTTAACTCCCCAGAAGAAGGGAAACGGCTTGCTAGCCAGGAGCGGATCATCGGGACAGCAAGAATCGCTGCAGTTTGCGGAGCAAAAAGCTTGATCTTTCATCCGGGATATTATGGAAAAAAAACACCGGAACAAACCTATTCGACAATAAAACAAGGATTGATCAATATCATTACAATATTAAGAGCTGAAAACAATTCTGTCATCCTCAGACCGGAAACCATGGGAAAAAAATCTCAATTTGGGTCACTGGAAGAAATTCTTTTTCTATGCAGAGAATTGGAAGAAATTCAACCTTGTATCGATTTCTCTCATCTACACACCAGAACCGGAAAAATAAATAGCTATGATGAATTCATAAAAATATTGAAAAAGATTGAAAAAAAACTGGGTAAAAAAACTATGAACAATATGCATATTCATGTATCGGGAGCTGAATACAATCGCTATGGAGAAATCAAGCATCTAAATCTTCAAGACTCTGATTTCAAATATGATGAATGGATTTTTGCTTTGAGAGATTTTGGGATAGAAGGGAGAATAATAAGTGAAAGCCCCATCCAGGAAAAAGATGCTATTATGCTGAAAAAACTCTATTATGACTCATAGCGAATACCGGTCTTGAAATAATTTCGGGGATAGCCCCCGGAATGGCTACCCCCTACTCCTTTTTGTAAGGAGAAATCTACACACTGTATAGACGCCCCGAATTAACTTTTTTCTCATTTAAAAAAATAACGAGAAATTTAAAAATTAGGGGGACATTCACTTAACTTATCAATTTTTTTTGTGTAATATTAAATGATGATTATAAGTCCTTATACTGACCGATTTAAATCTCAATCATATATAAAATGGAGATAAAAAATGAACGAATACAAACTGCTTATTAACGGAAAAAAAGAATTCTCAGAAAATCATAAGGAAATAAAAAATCCCTTTGATCAAAGCCTCTGTGGAAAAATATATTTCGCAAATAAGTCGCAAATGGAAAATGCCATTACTATATCATCCAAAACGTTCTCAAAAACAAAAAAATTATCCAGCCATGAACGGGGAGCTGCCCTTGAATACACCTCTCAAACAATCAACAAACGCCGGGAAGAACTGGCAAGATCAATCACTGTGGCATCTGGAAAACCAATCAAGTCCTCTCTAGGTGAAGTGGACCGGGCTGTCAACACGTTTAAAATTGCTTCTGAAGAAGCCAAGAGAATAAACGGAGAAATCATTCCTCTGGATTTGAGTCCACAGACACAAGATCGCTGGGGGCTAGTCAGACGTTTTCCCGTGGGAGTCATAGGAGCCATCACTCCTTTTAACTTTCCATTGAATCTGGTTGCCCATAAAATCGCTCCCGCCATGGCATCAGGAAACACCGTTATTCTAAGACCTTCTTCCCAGGTTTCCATAACCGCAATTCTTCTCGGAGAAATCATTAACGAAACCTCATATCCAGCCGGAGGAATCAATGTCGTTCCCTGCGGATATGAAGTGGCAGAAAATTTGATATCAAGTGACAAAGTTAAAATGCTAACCTTCACCGGAAGTCCCTCAATAGGATGGGAACTTAAGAAAAAAGCCTATAAAAAGAAAATCACGTTGGAACTCGGGGGAAATGCGGCTGTAGTCATAGAACCTGACGCCAACCTTGAATACGCATTGCAAAGAACTTTATTAGGATCATTTGCTTACTCCGGTCAAATATGCATATCTATCCAAAGAGTCTTTCTTCATGAAGACATTTATGACGATTTTATGGACAAATTCATAGAGAAAACAAAAAACTTAAGAATGGGAAATCCTTTAGATGAACATACGGATATAGGACCAATGATCAATATGCAAGCAACCCAAAAAACCGAGGAATGGATCAATGAAGCCCTGGAAAACGGAGCCAGACTCCTATGCGGAGGAAAAAGGGAAGGAACCATGTTTGAGCCGACTGTTCTGATAAATGTCAAACCTGAGCTTCGTATCTCATGGCTTGAGGCTTTTTCTCCTGTTGCTGTTGTTTACCGCTATAAAGATTTTACTGAAGCACTCAAAAACGTTAACAATTCAATCTATGGACTTCAGGCTGGAATATTCACCAATGATTTAAACAAAGCGTTTCAAGCCTATGAAATGTTAGATGTCGGAGGCGTTATCATCAATGATATCCCCACTTTCCGAATCGATCACATGCCTTATGGCGGAATCAAAGAATCTGGATTCGGACGTGAGGGACTCAAATATGCCATTGAGGAAATGACAGAATTAAAATTAATGGCAGTCAATCTTAAACCCCATGCTTAACTTGACACTCCCATTTTATAAGCATAAACTTATATCTTTTAATAATTATTGATAATACTCGGAGGAATTATATGAAAGTTATTCGTTTGAAAGATGTCAAAGATAAAGTTAAAACCATCGTTCAAAAAGCCAATTTCGAACTTCAGAAAGATGTGATTGATCTTATAAAAGAAAAACAAGAACTCGAAGAATCCCCCGCAGGAAGGGAAGTTTTCAATCAAATTCTCCAGAATGCTCAAATCGCCAAAGATGACAAACTGGGTCTCTGTCAGGATACCGGACTGGCTGTATTTTTTGTTGAACTGGGTGAAGACGTTCAAATCGAACGGAGTGAAGGACTTGGAAGTCTGAAAGAAGCTCTCACTGTAGGCACGAAAGAAGGATACAGTGAAGGATTTCTGAGAAAGTCAGTTGTCGAAGATCCCATTCGAAGGAACAATACGGGCTATAACACTCCTGTTTATATTCACTGGGATCTTGTTCCAGGAAATGTTTTCAGAGTCACTTTTATTGCCAAAGGAGGCGGTGCCGAAAATATGAGTGCTGTCCGTATGTTCGCTCCTGCCGCTGGCCAGAAAGGGATTGAAGATTTCATTATAGATACTGTCGATAAAAGCGGATCAAATCCCTGCCCTCCCATCATAGTCGGCGTTGGCCTTGGTGGAAATTTTGAGTATTCTGCTCTTCTCGCTAAAAAGGCACTGTTACGAAGGCCTCTTGGAGCTCACAATCAGGATCCCTTCTATAAAGACATGGAAATTAATCTTCTAGAGAAAATTAATAATCTTGGTATAGGCCCTCAAGGAATGGGAGGAAGGATAACCGCTTTAGCTGTTCATATCGAAGCATATCCCTGTCATATCGCTTCTATGCCGGCTGCCATTAATATTCAATGTCACTCGCACCGAGTATTATCATTTGAATTCTAATATTTAAGAACGGTTTCATCGAGGAGGAAATAATGCCACAAAAAGGTACTGTTGAGATTTCAAAGGAAGACTGCAAAGGATGTCATTTATGTGTCATTCATTGTCCTACAGATTGTCTTGCACTCAACACATCGGATACAAACAGTTACGGCCTTCACTATGCTTATTTAGTAGATGAAGATAAATGCATTGCCTGCCAGAATTGCTCGGTTATATGTCCTGATGCAGCCATCACTGTTTACAAAAAAACAGCTTAATCAAAGAGGGAGGATAAATTGGGTGAATTAAAATTTATGAAAGGCAACGAAGCCCTGGGAGAGGCAGCCATCCGGGCTGGACTTCAGGGTTATTTTGGTTATCCGATAACCCCTCAGTCCGAAGTCATAGAATATCTTGCCCGGGAAGAACCGAAATACAACTATACTCTTCTCCAGGCAGAAAGCGAGGTTGCCGCTGTCAATATGATTTATGGTTCAGGGGGGGCTGGAGGAAGAGTGATGACCACAACATCTTCTCCGGGATTCACTTTGATGCAGGAAGGAATCTCTTATATTGCTTGTACAGAAATTCCCTGTGTCTTTGTCAATATTGTAAGAGGCGGCCCTGGATTAGGAACCATTCAACCAAGCCAGGGAGATTATTTTCAGGCAACCAAAGGAGGTGGCCATGGAGACTATAGGATTATTGTGTTAGCTCCCAATTCAGTCCAAGAAATGGTCGATCACTGCCATCTCGCTTTTAAACTGGCTGATAAATACAGAAATCCGGTAATGCTTCTTTCTGACGGAGCCATAGGACAAATGATGGAAAAAGTTGTTCTCCCTGATCCTATTCCCTACAAACCGGATAAACCCTGGGCAACCACAGGCAAAACTGCGGATAGGGAAAGGAATATCCTTACATCTCTCTATATTAAGCCAGAAGATATGGAAGAAAAAAACAAACATCTGCAGGAAAAATTCAAAAAAATTGCCAAAAATGAAGTTCGTTTTGAAGAGTACAACACAGATGATGCTGAAATAATCATAACGGCTTTCGGCCTCACATCCAGAATAGCGAAAAAGACAGTGGAACTAGGAAGAGAGGCTGGTATAAAGATAGGTTTATTCAGACCCATATCTCTATGGCCTTTTCCTTGGGATAAACTAGGTGAGATCGCCTCCAAGAATACAGTTCAAAGTTTTATTTCCGTTGAAATGAATGCAGGACAAATGATAGAGGATGTCAAACTGGCGGTCTGTGGGAAAAAGCCTGTTTACTTCTATGGCCGGATGGGAGGAATCGTCCCCGATCCGGATGAAATATTTAAAAAAATTAAGGAAATATATGAGTAAATCGGGAGTCATAATATGATGAAAAAAGGATACGAATTACTTTATAAAAGGCCTAAAACCCTTTTAAAAAAAAGAATGCATTACTGTCCTGGGTGTTTTCATTCAACCATTCATAAACTGTTAATGGAAGTCGTAGAAGAACTGGATATACAGGAAAAAACAGTCGGTGTCTGCCCTGTGGGATGTTCTGTGTTTGCCTATGATTACATGGATATCGATATGCAGGAAGCTGCTCATGGCCGTGCCGGAGCTGTTGCCACCGGCATAAAAAGGATGCTTTCTGATAGAATTGTTTTTTCCTACCAAGGAGACGGGGATCTCGCCGCTATAGGAACAGCAGAAACCCTTCATGCGTGCAACCGGGGCGAAAATTTCACATTTATTTTTATTAACAATGGAATATATGGAATGACAGGGGGACAGATGGCTCCGACCACCCTTGAAGGTCAGAAAACTTCAACCTCTCCTTACGGAAGAGAAGTAGATAAAGTAGGGATGCCCATGAAGATGGCTGAAATTGTCTCCGGTTTTGAAAAGGTAGCCTACGTGGAAAGAGTGAGTTGCGACACTCCAGCTCATACAAGAAAAGCAAAAAAAGCCTTAAAAAAAGCTTTTGAATACCAAATGCAAAATCTGGGAACCACCTTCATCGAAGTGGCCTCAAACTGCCCTTCGGGCTGGAAATGCACCCCAGAAGAATCTCTGGTGTGGCTAAAAGAAAAAGTATTTCCCTATTATCCACTTAAAGTCTTTAAGGAACCGAATAACAAATAATATGACTAAATATTAATTGGAGTTATCAACATGTTACAAGAAATGGTATTTGCTGGATTTGGAGGACAGGGAGTTTTATCTATGGGTACGCTCCTTGCATACGCAGCAATGAAAGAGGGGAAAGAAGTCAGCTGGATGCCTTCTTACGGACCTGAAATGAGAGGAGGCACAGCCAATTGTATGGTCAACATCAGCGATAAGCTTATTTCCTCTCCCATTGTTACCGAATATGATATAGCTGTGGTGTTCAATCAACCCTCACTGGATAAATTTGAGCCAAAAGTGAAAAAAGGAGGAATTCTCATATGGGAGAGCAGCACCATTAAAAATCCTCCGACTCGAACGGACATAACAATTTATCCCATTCCTGCTATAGATATGGCTACTAATGAACTGAAAAACGTCAAAGTCATGAACATGCTGGTACTGGGAGCACTGGTTAAGATCAACCAGGTCGTCAAAAAAGAATCAATTATCATTGCTTTAAAAGAAACACTTCCAGAAAGACATCATCACTTAATACCCCTCAATGAAAAAGCAATAGAGATGGGGATGAACCTATCCCTGTAAAACGTAGGATAGGGACGTGAAATAGCCTGTGATTAAGAGAATTCCCAGAATGATCAACAGAATTCCCCCTGCTATGGTGATGGCTTTAAAATATTTTCTTATAGACTTAAAATATTCAAAAAATTTATGAATCAATAATCCTGATAATAAAAAAGGCAGCCCCAGTCCTAAAGAATACACCATAAGCAACAAAATACCATTGAAAACATCCTGGGTGGTGGCCGCCATGGTGAGAATGGCACCAAGAATGGGACCAACACAAGGAGTCCACCCCGCTCCAAAAGCCATTCCTACCAGCACTGTTCCAACAAACCCAAGAGGTTTTTTATCAAGATGGATTTTCTTTTCTCTCTCCAAAAATCCAATCTTCAAAATTCCGGCGAAATGCATTCCCAGAAGAATGACCACAGCTCCTCCTCCAATTTCAAACCATCTGATGTTCCTTGATAAGAACTTTCCCACAAAAGTCGCTGAGGCTCCCAGGGCAATAAATATAATTGAAAACCCCGCTATAAATAATAATGAATTTATAATAACTGTTTTACGAACCTTTTTTAAATTCTGGTGGAGAGACATTTCTTCAAGTGAAATTCCGGTTATAAATGCCAGATAAGAAGGAATCAAAGGTAATATACAAGGTGAAAGAAAAGAAATGATACCTGCTGTAAAAGCCACAAAAATTGAAACATTCTCAGTTCCAGGCATATTTAATGGGTCTCAGAAAATTCATTGAAGTATTTGATGAGTAATGACTTGTTCATAACTCCAACATGTTTGTGCTTTATGATTCCATTCCGGTCAATGATAATGGTGGTCGGAATGAATCTCCCCGGCTTATAATCATTCATAATTTTTTGATTTGTCATGGCTACAGGATAATTCATACGGTATTCTTCTACAAACTTCTTGACTTTTTCAATTCCTGCTTTATCCAACGAAACTCCCAATATTTCCATTCCCTCTTTTTTCAATTCATCATAAACTTCAATAAAATCAGGTATTTCAACCCGGCATGGTCCACACCAGGTAGCCCAGAAATTTAAAAACAGAACTTTTCCTTTGTAATCCGAATAAGAAATCTCATTTCCATCCAGGGTTATCAGAGAAAAATCAGGTGCCTTGGTTTCCGTTTGACCTGGAATGGCTTCTTCGGAGAAAAGATAACCAAAAATAATGAATCCGAGTGCAGACAGTAATATAAGCGCCTTCTTCATTTCACTCTCCTCTATATGTAAAATGTATAGAAATAATTTATCATATCAAATGGTTAAATAAAATATAATACTTATATTATTTATAATATTTATAGTATATTTTAAATCCACAAAAACTGTCAATAAATATAACAAATAAAGTTATTATGGCAATCATTGTTCAATCTTATTTGAAAATATTATTTGACTATGAAAGCTTAAGGTTTAAGCTCTACCACCGGTAAACAAGACTTGCCCAAGTGAAACCGCCCCCAAATGCCGTCATTATGATTATATTGCCTTTTTTTATTTTCCCTTCCAATCGGGCTTCATGCAGGGCTATGGGAATAGTGGCAACTGAAACATTTCCGTACTTGTGTATATTGGAGACCACTTTTTCAGGTGGAATTTTGAGTCGTCTTCCAATGGCATCAATGATTCGAATATTTGCCTGATGCGGAATAAGCAAATCCACATCCTTCTTTTCCAATCCTGCTTTTTTCAAGGCTTCAAGAGAGGCTTCCCCCATCCTTTTCACAGCATTTTTGAATACTTCATTTCCACGCATATGAAGGTAATGAAGATTCTCCTCAACTGATTTTTTCGATGCAGGAATACGGGATCCCCCCGCAGGCATATAAAGCAGATTGGAAAGATTCCCATCAGCTCTCCAATAATGAGAAAGCAACCCGGATTCATCATTACTTTTCTCAACCACATAAGCTCCGGCAGCATCCCCAAAAAGAACACACGTGTTTCTATCTTTCCAGTTCGTTATTTTTGTTAACATCTCTCCACCAATCAAGAGGATTCGCTTATTGGTCCCGGCTAAAATCAATCCTTCGGCTATAATCAAGGAATAGATCAAGCCACAACACGCAGCTGAAATATCGAAAGCCGGAATGTGATCGGCTTTAAGTCCTCTTTGAACATGACAGGCTGTGGAGGGAAATATCGTATCCGGAGTTGCTGTTGCCACCATGATCAAATCTATATCATCAATCTTTAATCCGGCATTCTCAAGAGCTCTCTTTCCTGCCATAGTGCCTAAATCGGATGTAGCCTGGTTCTCATCGGCAATTCTTCTTTCTTTGATTCCGGTTCTGGTTACAATCCATTCATCAGACGTATCGACCATTTGTTCAAGGTCATAGTTTGTTAATATTTTTTCGGGCACATAAAACCCTGTACCAACAATCTTTATTTTTTGTTTATCTTCTTTTTTCATTATCCCGGTAAAAGCTCTATTCTTAGCACACTTAATTTTAATTTGCAAATAAAAATATTTACATATAGAATATATTTTCACTCTAAGATGAAAACTAAACCGATATTTTTTTTTGTTTGGCTCCTTTTGATTGTCATTGCCTTAAACCTTCCTTCTCACGCCCAATTGGTTATTGGTCAATATAAAAATGAAGCTCCTCTTAGAACGTGGAATAATTTCGGAATTCTCAATGGCGTATCCACAGGCTTGGGAGGAATTCTTTTTTCAACAGCTAAAGACTGTTCCACAGCTCTTTCCAATCCGGCATTACTCAATCGTTTACCCAAGATCAATATATCAGCTAATTATTCTTTTAGTGCTGCCAGACTATATAAATATGGACTAATTAATACCGGAGCTTTATTTTCTTCTGATAAAGCATCTGTTGGGGTTCACTCTTTTGACTTTGCAGGAATTTCTTATCGATTAAAAAACTGGGCAGTGTGCTTAAATTATTCAATCCTTGAAAGTTACAGAAGGCCGGATGCTGCTTATGAATATTCCTCAAGAGAAATTCCTTACTACTCACTTGACTTCTCCCAGAAAGGACATCTCAACAACCTTAACCTTTCTATCGCAAAAAATATATTTGATTTCCTCTCTATCGGTATCGGCTGCAATTATGCTTTTGGAACACTCAACAGAGAGATGAATGAAAACTGGTACTACTCGGATATCTATATTACCGACAAAAAAAATCATAATTTCAAAGCCTTTTTCATTAATGGGGGAATCAGTCTGGATGTGACCGAAAAATTAGGCTTGTCCGCAGTATTCAGAACTCCCTTTGTGAAAAAATCAGACAGCCAAAGCACACTGCATTACTATTCCCCTTCAGGTGACACGGATATTAAAATTGAAGCCACATCAGAAAGTCAATACAAACAACCGTTCATAGCAGGGTTTGGCTTGTTTTATCAATTCTCTGATAAGTTCAAAGCTGCTTCTGAAATTTCATTTTTCAACTGGTCAACCTACAGTGTCGATTTTTTCGGAGAACAGCTCGATAGAGAATTCAGAGATATTGTTACAATAAAGGTTGGAGTCGAATATATGTTCTCCGAAATAATACTAAAAGAAAAAGCTAATATCCCCGTGAGGGCAGGTATTATCTATGATCCTCAACCAATGAACAAAATTCGATCAAATTATTATTATCTTTCAGTTGGAATAGGTTATCACTGGAAATTCATCCATTTTGACCTGGGAACCTTATTAGGCATGGAAAAAGGCTCTGGAGATTCCCTCTTAGCCAGCCGGATAGCCTTTTCAACAAGTCTCTTTTTGTGAATTGATAATTGATATAGGGTAACAAACATGAAAACTAAAATATTCTTTTTTTCATTCTTCTTTTCTTTTATTGTCCTTTCCCATGCACAACCCATTCAAAAAAACCAAAAAATTATCAGTGTAGAGAACAATGAGGAATCAGTGAATCTGCTTTTATCCATGGAATCTGATCTTTTGATGGAATGGGATAAAAAAATCTATTTTATTGGGGGGCAAACAGAATTAACCCTTCTAAATAAAAAAAATATATCTTACAATATCGAATACTTATCCTCCTCTTTTTATCCAAACAAGATTCCTCAAAATGCCGGAGCCAACGGAGCTTATCACTCTTATAAAGAACTTGAACAAGAAATAAACCTAATAGAAATCTCCTACCCGGAAATAGCCAAAGTTTATGATATTGGGGACAGCCTGGAAAAAAGAAATATTTATGCCCTAAAAGTTAGTGACAATGTCCAACTCAATGAATCAGAAGCAAAGATAATCTTTATCGGATGTCACCATGCCAGGGAATGGATTTCGGTGGAAATTCCTTTATTACTTGGTCAATACTTAACTGAAAAATATTCTCTTTTGTCAAACATTAAAGACCTGATCGATAAAAGTGAAATCTGGATAATTCCGATGCTCAATCCAGACGGACTTGAATATAGCATTCATTACTACCGGTACTGGCGGAAAAATATGCGTGATAACGGAGATGGAACTTATGGAGTCGATCTAAACAGAAATTATAGATACAAATGGGGATATGATGATAAGGGATCCAGTTCCTATACAGGGTCTAATACTTATCGCGGCCCTTCCCCTTTTTCTGAACCTGAAACTCAAGCGATCCGTGATCTTTTCGTTTCAAAACATTTTCAAGCTTTAATTTCATATCACAGTTATTCCCAGCTTATTTTATATCCTTGGGGTTATATCGACACGCCAGCTCAAAAGGATGACCTGTTCAACCAGATAGGCAAAAAAATGTCAGACCTCATTGAATCTGTAAATGGCAACAACTATAAATGTGTTCAAAGTGGGAAAGATTTGTATTTAACCAATGGAGACACAACTGACTGGAGTTATGGGGTCTACAATATCCCCTCCTTTACCATAGAACTCCCTCCTGTGGATATTTTCCATGGAGGATTTTTTAATGCCGAAGAAGATATCGATATCATATTTAATGAAAATCTTCCCGCTATGCTCTATTTGATTGAATGGAGTATTCAGAATTATTCGAGTTGACAAATCCTTTTTAAAAAGATATGTAATACTGAAATATAGGGAAATTCCAATATGAGACTATTTCTAGAAAAAGTTTTCTCAAGCCAACCCCCGCCGGAGACTTTAAAAGAAGGACTTCCCTTTTGGATATTTTGGCTGCTTTTATGCGTTATCCTTCTTCTCACTGCATTCATTTTTCTCCGAGATAAAGACTTAAGAAAAAGGCTCAATAATTTTTTTTTCAACACAAAAATCAAGTTGATCAAATTACAGTATCAGGCAAGACTCAAAAGGGAATTGAGAAAAAAGGACGAATTGATTATAGAACTAGGGAAAAAAACTTGGGATGAACATATAAACAATGAAGAAAATAAAGATATCGTAAACAAACTCAATGAAATTGAAGAAGAAATCAATGTTTATCATAACAAATCAAAAGAAATTCTTTCCCAAATCGAAATCCTTAATGAACAAGTCAAAAAAGAGAACATGAAATACGATGACAAAATTAAAAATCTTGAAGACAAAAAAGTACCTTATATCAACCAAATCTCTGAAATATCCAAAAAAATCAAATCCACAAGAAATACAATCAAAGAGAATCATAAATCAATTTCAGAAGAGGAAAAAAACACAAAAAAGTTACAAAAACAAATCCATAAGATAAACAGAGCCGATAAATATTCAATCAATGAAAAAGAATCCAATTCAAAAAAAATAAAAGAAAAAATTGAACATCATAAGAAGAATATATTGAAATTAAGAGAAAAAAATTCTATTCACAAAGAAAAAAAACAAGCACTCGATAAAAATAAACAAAATAATCAAAAGTCCATTTCCACTATAGAAAAAAATATTTCAGAAGCAAAAAAAGAAAAAAAACACACATTAGATCACCTTCAAAAAACCATTAAGGAACAGAAAAAAAATGATGATAAAATTCAAGATAAAATAATAAATTTAGAATCGCAAAAAAAGCTCTTGTTCATTAAATTAGGCACAATAATGGATAAATATCGAGCAAAGAGTGACAAACTTTCTGTTTATTATTCGCAAATAGACAGAATGAACGAACGAATTCAGAACCTTGAAAATCAAATCAAAGAATTAAAATAAAATGTTCTATCTCTAATAATCCTTTTTATAAATTCCGATTTTATATATCCTATCATTTGTTGTTTATTCAATTTAGGGATAAAATATATTCTTATGAAACAAAAAATATTACTCCATATTTGCTGTGCTCCTGATGGTTTATATGTCATTAATCTATTAAAAGAGAGTTATAAAATATACGGATATTATTATAATCCAAACATACATCCTCTGGAGGAATATCAATTAAGATTGAAAGAAACGAGAAAAATTATGGATAAAATAAACATCCCTTTAATAGAGGAAATATATGATAAAGATTATTGGTTTCAATTGACAGATAAATTCAAACAGGAACCTGAAAAAGGAATGAGATGCAATATTTGCTATGCTATGAGACTCAAAAAAACAGCCCAGAAAGCTGCTCAACTCAATTGTGATATATATTCGACTGTTATGAGCGTCAGCCCCTGGAAAAAAGCTGATGTCCTTAACAGAATTGGCAGGATGTTTGGTCGAAAATACCATATAGGTTTTCTGGAAGCGAATTTTAAGAAAAAAGCCGGTTTCAAAAAAAGCGTCGAATTAAGTAAGGAATATGGAATGTACAGGCAAAATTACTGTGGATGCATATATTCGAAACGCAATTCTTATAAATATGAATAAAAACAATAAACAAAGTTCTATTGATATAAGCATTTTTGGTGTTGTTCAAGGAGTCGGCTTCCGACCTTTTATTTACAGTTTGGCAAATAAATATCAATACAACGGGTGGGTTAAGAATATGGGATTTGGAGTTGACATACATCTCGAAACTAATCATTCAACAGATTTCCAGGGCTTTATCAAAGAACTTCAAAAAAATCAACCTCCTCTTTCCAAAATCGAACATATATCAACAAAAGCTTCAAGGTTCCAGAATTATAAAGATTTTTCGATCGTAAAAACAAGGCAAGGCAAAAGCTTTGTTTTCATTTCTCCTGATATTTCCATATGCAATGACTGCCTTAAGGAAATGATGACTCCCTCAGATAGAAGATATCAATACCCCTTCATTAACTGCACAAACTGCGGTCCGCGATACTCCATTGTCAAATCCCTTCCCTACGACAGAGAACACACAACAATGCATCCTTTCAAAATGTGTGAGGAATGCAAAAAGGAATATGAAAATCCATTGGATAGAAGATACCATGCTCAACCTGTTGCCTGTTTTTCTTGCGGACCAGAAATAAGTCTGACGGATTCTCAAACCGGAAAACAAATATCAGGAGGAATCAAGAAAGCTTCTTCTCTTTTAAAAAAGGGGAAAATCATTGCTGTCAAAGGTCTGGGAGGTTTTCATCTTATTTGCGATGCATTCAATCATAAAACTGTTAGCCGATTGAGAAATATCAAACAAAGAAAAAGGAAACCTTTTGCTTTAATGGCACGGAGTATGGAAATCATTAAAAAATATTCCTATGTATCAACAATGGAAGAAAACAAACTCTCTGATCCGAGACGTCCTATTGTCCTTCTGAAAAAAAAGGAGGATATCAAGGACATTGCTCCCCATATCAAGGAATTTGGTTTCATGCTTCCCTACACTCCCATTCATTATCTTTTAATGCAGGAAATCGATCTCATCGTGGCAACGAGCTCCAATACAAAAGATGCTCCTATAATGAACAAAGAGGAAGAAGGAATATTCAACCTCTGTGATTTCGTTCTATCGCATAATAGAGAGATTGAAATGAGAGCTGATGATTCTGTCTTGAAGGTTGTGGATCAGGAGCCTCTTTTTTTACGACGTGCCCGCGGTTATGTTCCTTATCCCCAAAAAGTCCCTGAGGCTTTAGAATCCTCACAGCATATTTTAGCTCTGGGAGGAGAACTAAAAGATACCATCTCCGTTTATAAAAATGGTTATGTCATAACTAGCCAGTTTCTTGGAGATCTAGATGAATATCGGAACTATACCTATTTCGAAGAAACAATTAATCATCTCACCAATCTATTTGATATAAAGCCTAAAATAATTGTTTGTGACGCCCATCCGGAATTTCATTCCACAGACTATGCCAAAAAATCAGGACTTACTTTTTTCCAGATACAACATCATTTTGCCCATACACTATCCGTTTTACTTGAACATAAATTTCCTGTCCAGAAAAAAGTTTTAGGAATCTCTTTTGATGGGTATGGCTATGGTGAGGATGGAACGGGATGGGGAGGCGAATTTTTATTAGCCAATTATACTTCTTTTGAACGGTTTGCCCATTTCAGCCCTGTTCCACTGCCAGGGGGAGACTTGGCTGCAAAACAACCCTGGAGAATGGCTGTATCTTACTTGATAGAGGCTTTTGGTTTTAACTTTCCGGAAATAAAATCATTAAACAAAATCAGCTCAAAATTGATCAAAGGCATCATCAACATGATCAGAGAAAATTTCAACAGCCCCTTAGTATCCAGCTGCGGGAGACTTTTTGATGCTATCTCATTTTTAACAGGCCTTGCCCCGGCTCAAATCGAATATGAAGCCGAAGCTCCAATGAGATTGGAATCTATCGCTTCTGAAAAAATAAAAGAAGCCTACGGATTTTCCCTAAAGAAAAACAAGAATCCAATCCAGGTATCTTTTGTTCCTACCATAAGAGAGGTTGTTGAGGATATAAAGCACAACACACCTATCTCTATAATGTCAGCAAAATTCCATAATACAATTGCCTGTGTAATGGTCTTCATGGCAGAAAAAGTAAGGGAAGAACATCATATTGATACCATTGCTTTATCCGGAGGAGTCTTTCTTAACAAAAAATTATTGTCAACGTCTCAAAAACTTCTGAAAGAGAAAGGATTCAAAGTTCTTCGCTCTATCAACTATTCACCTAATGATGAATCCGTTTCACTTGGGCAAATCGCCTTTGCACTCAACAAACTCCGTTGAATCAGTCAAAAAAGCGGACGGCTTATTGATGGGTTTCCCTATAAGCCCCTAAAAAAAAGATTGAATCCTTCAGAATAACCAGGAAATCACTATTTATTCAATTTAGTAAATTTCAGTTTAATTCCACCGATAAAATAAAACAATATATTGCCAAATAATGCAATGAAAAATCCTAAAATTCCCAATAAAAGAAATCCTGCAATTCCTCCGACAGCAGCATAAATGATTCCTCCCAGAAGTTTCCCCTGGAATTCTTGTAAAAACAAAGGGATAAATTCAGAAATATTGGAAAAATATTCTGTCGTTCCAGCGAAAGCTCCTATTATTATTCCGGAAAGAATTCCGATAGCGCCCAAAAATAAAAATAAAGATTTTGGATTAATGGAATTAAGAACAACATAATCTTCCTCTTTCCCTTCAGAAATTTTCTTTTTTTGATCTTTTTCAACCAGTATCTTATCGCAATATGGGCATTTATCTGTTATTTTCTCCAGTATATGACCGCAATAAGGACATTTTTTTTCTTCTTTCTTTTCTTTTTCTTGAACCTCTTCTTCCACCTCTTCTTCAAAAACCTCTTCTTTTTTTTCTGCTGGCATTTCTTTTTTTAAACTCTCTCCACATCTCACACAAACATCTGTATCAGGATAATTTTCAAAACCGCAATAAGGGCATTTTTTTTTCTCTCCTTCATTATAAGGAGGTTCTGATTGGATCCACTTATGTCCATCAAAATAATACCATCGACCACTTCTCGATCCTATCATCCAAAGAACTTCATTTTTATCTTTCACTTTCATTTTTTTAAGATTATCTCTAAATTCCTGTTGTGATATTTCATGAAGCCAATATTTTTTCTTTAAACGCTCAAAAGCTTTTTCTATTTCCTTAAACTTATCTTCCATTTTTCTTCATCTCTCTTACTTTTCTGATTGTTATAGAGAACCTTCATAAGTATATAATATTAAAGATGACTTTTACAATACCATTAAGGATTAATTATGAGCAAAAATCTTCGCATATATAAACATTGGATAAAGCATTGGGATATCACTTATTCTATCTGCAAGCTTTTGATTGAAATTCTGTTTATGTCCTGTTTTTTCTAAATTTTTATCTGCTAAATTTTCTCGAATTTCGGATTTATTTTTCTTTTATATTTGTATCTTATTTGTTTTCAACACATTTCTTAAGTCATTCATAATAAAGACTTTAAGATAGATGACGAATTCTTGTGCAAATTGTCATATTTTCAAGTTATTTCATATTTTATGAACATTATATTGTTGCTTTTCCACAACTTTTCCACAGGATTTGTGAAATTTTTTTAACCCTTAAACATGCTGATTAAATCAAATAAATTATAACCTTTTATAGGAGCTGGAATGAAAGAAAGAATAAAAATCAATCCCATAAAATACACAATAATTTTCCTTTTTGAAGATAAAGATTGATCCTCATCATAAACACGAGGGTGTTTTAATCCTAAAAAACTAATAAGGAGAGCCCATACAAACCATCCCACCCAAAAGAAAATTCCCATTACCACAAAAATTAACAGAAACAATCTCGCAAAATATCTGGATTTTGATCCAACCAAAGCATAGAAGATATGTCCCCCATCCAGTTGTCCGACTGGAAACAGATTAAAAGAAGTGATAAGAATCCCTACCCAACCTGCAAAAGCCACAGGATGGAGAATCATAGCACTATCCGCACTGACATTTCCAAATATCAATTCCCCTAATAATTTGAATAAAAGTGGTTCTCCCAATGTAAAGCTCCCATCTTGAGGAGATGCCACAACAATCCTTGATAAAGATATTCCATAAACCAAGGCAGGAATCGAAAGGATGAAACCGGCTATCGGACCTGCGGCTCCAATATCGAATAGTTCTTTTTTTTTTGTAATAGGAGCCTTTATCTTAATAAACGCTCCCAGAGTCCCTATCAAAGTGGGAGCAGGAATAAAATAAGGCAGAGTGGCATCAATCCTATAATAACGGCAGGTTAAATAATGACCTAACTCATGACCTAATAATATTAATATAAGGACAATTGAATAAAAAAAACTAAGGAAAATTATCTCTGAATTATCAAATAAATGAAACTCCTGTAAAGAATGAGTTCCCTCGACTATAACATCATAATACATATAGTTGAAACTCAAGGATAATCCCACATAAAATATAGAAACGAGAGTCACAATAAAAAGAACAATATTTAGCCATAGTCTTTTTTTTACAAAAAAAGACCTGCGCTTTGGAATGACAGAAATATCGCTTGTTTCTTTTTTCATATTGTAGTTAAAAAAATAGGAGTGATACATCCATATCACTCCTTTCTAAATAGAAAAATAATTCAATAATAACAGATATGACTCACACTAATATATGAATTGACGGTTATTATAATGATAGAATAAAAATGTTCTTTGATATTTATTCCTTTGGATGATCCGGGTCAGGGACACAGCAATCAACAGGACAAACAGAAGCACATTGCGGTTCATCAAAATATCCTTCACATTCTTTGCATTTTGTATAATCAATCACATAAATCTCTTCACCTTCAGAAATTGCTTCATTGGGACATTCGGGTTCACAAGCTCCGCAATTGATACATTCTTCAGTAATTTTATAAGCCATTTTAAGCCTCCTCGAAAAAATTATTAATAAAATTAAAAATACTTAAAAACTTTAATTATTAATTTTCTGCAATTGCTCGACTTTCAGAGAAGCATCATATCCGTAGTATGTCTGGGGATATTCGGCTTCGATTTTTTTGTATAAGGATAAAGCTTTTTGAATATCCCCCTCTTTTTCATGGACTTTCGCAAGCCGAAAAAGAATGACATCCATCGCATATTCTTTTGGATTTTCGTTTTCAATTGTTCTATAAATTTCCATTGCTTTATCATATTTATCTTGTTTTTGATAAATTTGAGCCAGCATGTCTTGACTCTGATAATAAAACAGATCTTTCCTCTTCTTTTTTATTTTTTTCAATGCATCTTCAGCTTTACCCAATTCCCCTTCTTCAATCCAATATCCAGCCATAATAATATAGGCAACCCGGGAATACCTTCCATTTCCAGCTAATTCTTTTAATTCGTATATTTTATCTGGATTATTCTGGAGCTCTGATTTTATTTCAAATAAATCAGTAAGCAACTTGGCTTCCTTCTTTATAGTAATGGATTTAATAACTTTCACTCCAATAAAAACAGCAACAACAAAAACAACCACGACTGCCACACCAATAACTTTATTTCTATTTCTGGAAATAAAACTGAACAATTTGTTTATGGAAGCCAGTAAATCATTTTCTTTAAGTTGCCTTCTTTGTTTTCTTTTCATTCACTTCACCTTAAAATTAAATTTCCAAATATTCAACTAAACTCAATTAAAACTATTCTATTTGCTTTAAATACATTTTTATCATAATATTCAAAAAAATCCAAATCTTATCTTAAAAAAAGAATAAAATATCATATTTTAATCAAAGCATTATTAATTATTTATTATTGGAACCGCAAGGAATTCTTTAATACAAAAAATCTCTCACTGATTCATTTTTCTTTTCAATCAACTTTTCTTATCATATCTTCCATTCTGAAAATATAACAGTGACTGAGCTTCAAAAGATTCAAAATTCATAACCCAGTTTAAATAATCCTTTGAATCCACCAATATTTACTTTAATTCCAGCAGGTTCCACCCTGCAATAATTGTATTCAATTTCAACCTCAAAAAAGTAGTTTTCTTCAACCTTGAACAAACACCCAACCTTTGCAACTAAGGCAAAATCCGATTCTTTAACAATTCCGATTGGGTTTTCTTCTTTATAAAAAAAATATCCGCAGCCAGCTGATAAATAGGGACTGATATCGGAACGGAGAATGTTCAATTTCAATCCTGTGAGTAAAGAATACAGATCAAGACAGGTATCTTCTTCAGTATAGGTTAACTGTCCCTCCTTGGAAAAATACCCCCCTTCAATCCAGAAATCGATTCTATTCAGGAAAGAGAACTCAATTCCTCCTCCCACTCCTATTCCGCTTTTATAAATATCCTGGAAATCTTTCTCCTCTGGAAAAAAATAGAATACATTTCCCTCTATTCGAAAATTTCCTCCCAATGCAAAACTTTTGAGAAAAACAATGAGTATAAAAACGAATATGAATCTAATTTTCATTCATTTAAATAATTTAATAATCAATCAGTAAGTTTGGATTAAATCATCCTCTGTATTAAATAGTTTATCTTTTCCCGCTGAAACCAACTTGAATCGATCGTCTGAAATTTTTTTGTATTTAATAACAGTCCCCCATGCGTCTTCTTTCCCAATCAACTTCACACGAGTGCTCATAATTTCATTCAAACTATTGGGAGTTCTTCCCGTTCTTGCTATGAAGGCATTGATTTCTTTAGCCATTGTAGACATATCTGTATTTGTAAATGTCATTTTAGATTTCACAAATTCTTTTATATCTTTAACAATTTCCTCATCTTTTCCGGACTTTGCAAAAAACAAAAAATAAACCAATACAACCACAAGGATGAGAATCACCAAAAATCCTCTTATATTCATTTTGTTTCTCTCCCGTTATTAAATAGGATTTAAGGCATCCGCTCTTTCTCTATAATTTCTATCACTTTTATATAAATACATCACTTTTCTTATAAAATCAAACAAAAATAGATGAACATTATCTGTTAACACCTCTATAATGGTACGCCTGGCCGGACTCGAACCGGCGACTCAGGGATTAGGAATCCCTTGCTCTATCCATACTGAGCTACAGGCGTACATTATCATCTTATTTCTGAGTTTTCATCTACCATCTGACATCTCACAACTTACGTCTTGCGTCTCACCTCTTAGTAGTCATTAGTTTCCAAATTTCCCCTTCATTAATAGCCCGTTCGGTTATCGGGCCCTACACAATATTACCAAATTCACGACTAAAGTCTTACGTCTCACCATTCAACATCACATTTCATCTTACGTCTTACGTCTCACGATTCTATTATTTTCCTACTTTACTGAATTATCAGTTTATCAATATCCCGCCACAATTGATCCAGCTCATCCTGGGCTTTTTTTGAATTCGCTTCTATGATCCCTTTAACAGTGGCCAATCTAAGCCGGATATCTTCAATGATTCCCTGCTCTTTTTCTCCTGAAAAATCAATGGCTGATTTTAATACTTTAATGGCATTATCGATGTGCTCGAGGGACTTCTTAACTTCGCTTCTTGAAAGAGACAACTTTCCAGAAATGACCTCCCCTTTAGCCTCCAGTAAAAAACTCAGCCGTTTAAGATTCTTGGATTCTTCAACAGCCTGGCCTTCTTTTTCTCTCAGATGAATCTGAATCTTTTTTACATCTCGATCCAAGTTAGATAATGTCATCTCATGTTTTGATTCCAATTCTTCAAATCTGGTGGACAGCTCTTCAAATTTCTTATTGAATCTTAATTGAGATAGATAATAGCCAACCCCCAATGCACAGGCAACGAAAAATATAATCAAAAGTAAAATAGGAACAACTTTTCCTTTTGAATTGTTTCTAAAAGTCATTTTCATATTCCTCTCCTCCTATCGGAATTTATGATTTGTTTATATTTTAGCATAAACACAACCTATATGATAAATGAAACAAATAAATCTCGGCAGTGATTTCAATCAATTCTATTACTCAATTTAGATTGTTCCAATTTTTGTTTAACCCGACTGTTACGCTTCACTGGTTTATTATTGTTTATGGCGATATACAGCGCCTTGTGAGATCCCACGATAACACTCAATCTTTTAGCCCGGGTTAAGGCTGTGTACAAAAGATTTCTTTGAAGCATGATATAATGCTGGGTTAAAAGAGGAATCACAACAGCCTGGTATTCACTCCCCTGGGACTTATGCACAGAAATGGCATACGCAAGAACAATTTCATTCATTTCCTCCCCTCTATATACGACGGCTTTTCCATCAAAATCAACTGTTATCTGATAGGTCTGCTTATCTATATCAACGATGGTTCCTATATCTCCATTAAATATTTCTTTTTGATAGTTGTTTTTGATTTGCATGACCTTATCCTGAATTCTCATTTCGATATTTCCTCTTTTCAAACCATCTCTATAAGGATTGAGCTTCTTCTGTAACTCGCTGTTGAGATTATTCACTCCAACCAACCCTTTATACATAGGACTTATAACCTGAATATCCAAAGATATGGGGGTTAATCCAAGCTTTTCAGGAATTCTTGAGGCACAAAGAGTTATAATCATATCAAAAACCTTTTGCTCATCATTCAAGGAAATAAAATAAAAATCAGAATCCTTATCTCCTTTCGAGGGGTAAATCAACTTTTTTCCTTGATTGATTCTGTGGGCATTATAAACAATGAGGCTGTCTTTTTCTTGACGGAATATTTTATCTAATATCACCACTTCGATCTTCTTTGATTCAATAATATCACTCAAAAGATTACCCGGTCCCACAGAGGGAAGTTGATCTTTATCTCCTACCAGCACTAGACGCATCCAGGGAGGAACAGCAGCCAATAATCGATACATCAATGGAACATCCACCATTGAAAATTCATCAATCACCAAAATATCAGCTTTAAGAGGAAATTTTTCCCCTTTTCGAAATGTTCCTAACTTCGGATTATATTCCAGTGTCCGGTGTATTGTTTTTGCTTCTTCTCCTGTGGCTTCTGACAATCTTTTCGCTGCTCTTCCTGTAGGGGCAGACAACAAGATTTTTTTGCCCCATCTTTTGTATAAGGTAACCAACGCTTTAATAATTGTTGTTTTCCCGGTTCCAGGCCCTCCAGTAATAACCAAGATCTTGTTTAAAAAACTCTTCTTAACAGCAAGTTTCTGCTTTTCAGAAAATTGAATAGCGAAATCTTTCTCAACATCTTTGATGGAATTTTCCAAAATGAAGTTTGGATCTCGAACCGGATAGAGAACTAGCTTTTTAATAGAATTCACAATTTCTTCCTGAGCTTTGAAGAAGAAAGGTATATATATCGAGATATCAGAATCGAGCTTCTCTGAAACCACCAAATTTTGTTCAATCAATTCAGAAATGGCTTCTCTTACTCTGTCAGGACTCACTCCCAGTTCCTGGTGACTGTTCTCCTCCAAACTTCTTTGTAACGAAAACACATGCCCCTCTTCCTTATCCTTTTCCAGAAGATAACGGATATATGCTTTTATCCTTTCTTTAGAAGATGGACTTATTCCTAAATTGATGGCAACCCGATCTGCTGTTTTAAAACCAATTCCCCACACATCATGGCATAATTGATAAGGATTACTTTTTAAAACTTTAAACGATTCTTCCCCATAGTGGGTGTATATTCTCGAAGCAAGACTTGTTGAAACATTGTGCTCTTGAAGAAAAATGATAAGATTTCTCACATGTTCATGTTTTTTCCAGGATCGTTTTATCTCTGAAAGGATCACTTTTCCCACACCCGGAACCTCGGATAACTGATCAGGTCGGTTTGATAATATCTCAAGTGTTTTTTCTCCGAATACATTAATAATGCTCTTCGCTAGAACTGGACCTACTCCCTTGATCATACCGGATGAGAGGAATTTTTGAATACCACGGACGGAAGATGGAAGAACCGGTATAAAATTTTCCACTTTAAATTGTTTTCCAAATCTTTGATTGATTACCCATTCTCCCTTAACTTTTAAGCTTTCCCCGCAATTCAGAGGAGGAAAATTGCCGACAATGGTTATAATTTTTCCTTCTTTCAGAATAAAATCGCAAACGGTGTATCCATTTACTGGATTATTAAACAATATATTCTTAATGGTTCCTTCCATATATTCACTCATTGCTCTAATCCGTCACTTATTTTCTATTCAAACTATGGACATTCTCAACAAACTGTTATGTTATCTTAAGTCATAACAAATTCATAATCAATATATATAAAAAAGTGAAGTTTGTACCATATTGACCGATAAAAGAAATAATGATAATTTTGGTTTAATGAAATTTTTAAGAGTCTTAACAAACTCAATTATTATCGGCATTGTATTCTCAATGCTTTTATCCATTCTTATTCTCGATATCAATATCAATCTTGATTTCCATTTCACTGTATTCAGTCATCTTATTATTTTTAACTCCATCACTTATGGAATTTTGATTAGCCTTATTTGCATCACAATTTTTTACATGGTTCAGTATTTTTATGGAAGAAGAATAAAAATATTTTTTGTCTCTCCATCCTTTTTATCCATCAGTACTTCAATAACCATAATCCTTTTTATTCTTATATCAAACGCAAATTATAAATACTTTCATTCTTTTTTATCTCCTAAAAAATTGAGTCTTATAAGAACTCAAGCCAATTATCTTATATTTCTAAGCATTATGGGAGCTGTCTTATTTTTTACTTTTCTATACTATAAAAAAAATATTATTTTTATTCTAATATTTTTTGGCCTCTTCACAGGTTGTATGTCTTACATAATTGTGAAAAGAATAGAAACTCCGATATCTGTTGAAACAGAAAAAGTAGCCAATCTGGAAGCCAAAAATATAAACAAAAAAGTAACCATTATCGGACTCGAGGGTTTAAGCTTTGATTTCATCATACCTATGATCAATGAGGGGAAACTTCCAAATTTCTCCTGGCTAATTGAACAAGGAAGTTGGGGTAAACTAAACTCTTTCTCTCCCAGCGAACCAATTGTCTTAAACAATTCATTTAACACCGGAAAACTTCCTGCCAACCACAAGCAAATCTCTCAGTTTAATTATAATCTTCTTAATTTTAAAGACAGGATAGAAGTGACTCCCCGTTTTATCCTGTATCACCAAATGACCAGGGCTGGTCTTATAAAAATATCCTCAAAGGAGGCTGTCCTGGAACAAAAAGATATTTGGAAAATACTTAAAGATAATAAAACAGGATTTCTCAAGAAAGACTGGCCCTATGATTTGAATGTCGATCAACCCGATGAAGAAGCGGAAAAACTGTTTGATACCTTATTTCAAGAACTTCGATATGATAAAAGTCGCATTGTTAATCCGGTGAAACAGGCTATTTACCGGGATTATACTTATGAAAAAAATGTCAGAACAATAAAGAATAAAACCAACCCTCAATTGGTATATTTTTTATTAAATGGTCTTTCCACAGTAGAGACTTATTTTTACAAATACAACTTTCCAAAATTATTTGAAGGATTAGAACAAGAAGAAATCAATAAATACTCACCGGTCATAGAAAATTATTATAGATACTACGACCAAATTATTGGAAGATACCTGGCTTCTCTCAAAGACGATGAGCTTCTTATCGTTTTTTCTCCTTACGGAATTGAACCTCTTTCCATATGGAGAAGACTTATACAACAAATTATGGGAAATGCCGATGCCACAGCATCTCATGAACATGCTCCTCCCGGAGTTGTCTTTTTCTACGGAAATGAAGTTGTCAAGGGGAAAAATATAGAAAGCATAAACATTATTGATATGGCTCCAACCATTCTCTATTATATTGGACTTCCTGTAGGAAAAGATATGGACGGTATAGCTCAAAGATCCGTTTTATTCACTGAAGTATTCATTAATGAAAATCCTATTTTCCTTATTCAATCTTATGAGCAAATAAATATAAAAAAGCCTTAGTGGTTTACCCCAGCTATTTAATAACTTTTAATATTCTTCCCAATCGTGCTTTGGAAATGAAACTCGCAATTTTTTTAAGTCGTTCTCCCAAACTCGTTTTAAGATGGGGATTTTCCCCCGCTTTGTATGAAAAATATATAATCCAGGGTTTTCCTTTAATATATCGAAGTGGCAAAAATCCCCAGAAGCGGCTGTCATTGCTATCATCCCTGTTATCCCCCATAACAAAACAACAACCAGAGGGAACAGTTATGGGACCAAAATTATCTCTTATGATTCTGTCATATTGGAAATAATTTTCACTTGAATAAATCCTATTATCGATATGATTTTTATATTCTTCTTCAATAGGTTTATCATTGATAAAAACTTGTTTATTTTTCATTTCTATCTTTTCTCCTTCTGTAGCGATAACTCTTTTAACAAAATCCATTTCCAGGTCATTGGGGAATTTAAAGACCATAATATCTCCTCTTTCAATCTTTTTATTTGGGATTATCTTTTCTTCGAAATTGAAAACAGGATCATAGTAGGCAAATTTATTAACAAGGAGAAAGTCTCCCACTAGTAATGTCGGTTTCATAGATCCAGTGGGAATAGTAAAAGCTTGAACAACAAAAGTCATAACAAAAAAGACAAAAATAGCTGTCTCTGCTATCAATTCAAAATATTCCCGGAACGTACTTCTATCTTTTTCCTTCTTTTTTTTCTTTTTTGTCATTCTAAATCACCAAAGAAATACTAAGTATAACCAATAATGCAAAATTCATCAATATCGTTGTCTTTATAGCAGGAAAAAAATCAGGCCAATTGCCAATATTCTTCATTCCTGTACGAAAGGCAATAAAGGGAAGAGGTAAAGTAACAAATACCATCAAAGACCATAATGGCAATCCTCCTCCAATGACACAGACTGTCACAATCAAATAGCAACTCAGGGCAAGAAAGAAATAAATATATAAGCTTTTCTTATACCCAAAAAGAATTACCCATGTCTTCCTTCCAGATGATTCATCAGCTTCTTTATCCGCAAATTCATTTATTAATAACACAAGAGTGGTCAAAATCCCTGAAACAGAAGACACCATGACTGGCCATATAGAAGCAAAATTTTCTGCCTGGACATAAAAAGCACCCATAACCATTAATGGTCCCCAGGCTAAAAATATCGCGGTTTCTCCTAATTTGATATTGACTAATCGAAAAGGAAATCCATTATAACTGTACACAAAAAAGATAGCTGCAATTCCTATTAACAAAATTATATTTCCTTTAACCAAGGCATTAAGATACAATCCAATCACTGAACCCAAAACAGCAAACACAAAAGATACAACAAGGGCTTCTCCAGGCATGACAAATCCATCCAGAATCATTCGGCTGCCACCAGAAAAGGGTACCATTGCATTAATATTTGATGCATCATTCCCGCTTTTGAAATCAAAATAATCATTTCCAACATTGCAGGCAATGTGAAGAAAACTCGCCCCAACTAAAACCAGAATGAATCTTATGAAATCAAACTGCTGCGCATAATAATAGGCTAAAGCGGTCCCTAGAAAAACAGCTCCTAAAGTAACAGTAAGAAACGGGAGCCTCAGAAGAAGTAAAATGGCTTTTGATTTGTTCATGGTTGCCTCCAAAAAATGTATTATACTTTTTATTCAAAACTAATCAATGAAAAATATATGTGAAGTTTCTTTAATTTTTAAATTATATTATAAACATCAGAAACAACAAACATTGAGGGGTCCTGTCATGCCTCTTCTTCTATTCTAGATTTTTTGCATGGATTGTATTATATTTGAAATATGAATATCACACTTTTTGGCTATCAAAAAACAGGAAAAACAACACTCTTTAATCTCCTCACTGAGGCAAACATTCCACTCAAAGCTTACGATAACGGTAAGGAAGAGATCAATCGCAGGACCTGTCCCATTCCGGACGATCGTCTCGATAAGATATCCTCTTTGTATCCTGAAAAGGAAAAAAAGCCTGTTCTTGTGGATTTCATTGACTTAGCAGGGATTTCCTATGGAGAAGTGAACAGCAGCACTTATCTGAATTTGCTCAGAACTTCTGATGGTCTCATCCACATTGTGAGAGGCTTCTCTGATCCTCGGATCCCTCATTTGAAAAAAAACATTAATCCTAAAGAAGATATTTGTTCAATGGAAGAAGAATTGATTCTCACCGATTTAATATCTGTTGAATTTAGATTAGAAAAACTGGATAAAGAATTAAAGAGGTCAAAAAGTCCTGAATCTGAAAAAGAAAATGACCTCCTAAAACAACTCCATGATCATCTCCAACAAGGAACATCCATTCGAGAAGTCACCCTTTCTCCAACCGAAGAGAAAATGATACGCAATTTCTCATTTTTAAGCCAAAAGCCTATTTTACATATGGTCAACATCGATGAAAATGAACTACAACTTCTTAACAACCCAGAGAAGATTTATACACCTCAAAGAGAGGGCTCTCAAATACTTACCTTTTGTGGAAAAATCGAATCTGAAATTATCGAATTGGAGGATCAAGAAAAAAATGAATTCCTCAATGAGTTTGGACTTAAAGAATTGAGTGCACCTAAAGTGCTTAAAGCAACAAAACAATTGTTAGATTTGATCACATTTATAACCATCGGAGCCAAAGAAATTAAGGCATGGACGACCAAAAAAAACACAACCGCTCAAAACGCAGCCGGGAAAATTCATACAGATATAGAAAAAGGATTCATAAGAGCGGAAGTCATTCCATGGAATAACCTCATAGAATATGATTCATTTCAGGCAGCCAAAGAAGATGCTTCTGTTCGAATTGAAGGAAAAGATTATCTTATTCAGGACGGGGATGTGATATACTTTCGCTTTGCAAAATAAATCATTTAACTTCGTAAATGAATAATAGGTTCCAAGTCACTGCCAAAGACAAAAATTCCTCCGCCCGCGCGGGAATCATTCACACTGCGCACGGAACAATCAATACGCCGGCTTTTGCCCCTGTAGCAAGTCAGGGAACTATAAAAGGTCTTCCTCATTCCTGTCTCCATGACCTCAAGGCTCAATTAATCCTGGTCAACAGTTATCATCTATTTCTCCGTCCGGGAATCGAAACAATAGAACAAATGGGTGGAATTCATTCGTTCATCTCCTGGAATAAACCTTTACTGGCTGACAGCGGTGGATTTCAGATTTATAGTCTCTCTCCCTTGGTCAAAGTTAAGGAAAGAGGAGTTGAATTCACTTCTCATTTGGATGGAGCCCTATCTTTCCTTTCACCTGAAGATGTTATTGATATTCAAAATAAACTGGGATCCGATTTGATCATGCCTCTTGATTATTTTGTTCCCTATCCATCTCCTGCAAACAAAATGAAAAAGGCTGTGGAACTCACCACAAAATGGGCCCGCCGATCGAAAGAACACCATTCCAAGCAAAATTCATATAGTCAGTTATGGGGGATTTCTCAAGGCAGTATTTTTTGGGAGCTGAGAAAAAAAAGTATCGAAGATCTTAAAAATCTCAATTTTGACGGGTATGCTTTGGGAGGTTTGGGGATCGGAGAACCCAAATCACAGCTTATGGAGATAATAAAGAAATCATGCTCCATCCTTCCTGAGGAAAAACCCCGTTATCTCATGGGAATCGGTTATATAAGAGATATCATTGAAGCCGTGGAAAGAGGGATAGACCTTTTTGACTGTGTGCTTCCAACCAGAAATGCAAGAAACGGGACATTATTCACCCGGGAAGGAAAACTTGTGATCAAAAACGCAAAATACGCCCGTGACAGCAGACCGATTGAAGAAGATTGTTCATGCTACACCTGCCAGAATTTTTCCCGAGCCTATCTTCGTCATCTCTATGAACGTCAAGAAATCACTTCTGCCATACTCAATACCATCCACAATCTTCATTTTTATCTTGACATCTTCCAAAAAATTAGGCAATCTATTCAACTGCATTCACTTAAGAGTCTTAAACAAAATATTATAGACCGAAAAAAGGAAGGATAAAATGATTTTATATAGTCTTTCAACTTTATTGCAAAATCAAAGTGAAACTCCCCAAGGCGGAGGATTTATACAGATGTTGATCATGTTCGGCCTTATCTTTGTCATTTTCTATGTGTTGATTATTCTGCCTTCAAAAAAAAAGCAGAAAAAACATCAGGAAATGGTCGAACAATTGAAATCAGGAGACAAAATAGTCACAACTGGAGGAATTTACGGGACAGTCATGGGAACGAAACAAGACAGAATCGAAATAAAAGTTTCTGGAAATGTTAAAATAGAAATAACAAAAAACGCTGTGGCCGCAATTATTACCCCTAAAGACAAACAAGTACAAAAGAAAAAGTGAATTAATCTTTTTTGTCCTCGATTATTTCTGTTAAAAAAAATACTTATATGAAAAAAAGTTTAGAATGAAAAGAAAATTAAACTGGAAAATTATTTTTGTCTTAGCCATCATAGGCATGGCTATTTTTCTCATATATCCTCCAAAAGATAAAATAAAACTGGGTCTCGATTTAAAAGGAGGAATGCATCTTGTATTCCGAGTGAACACAGATGATGCCATTGATTTTGAAACCGATGTCGAAATCACCCGCATGAAGGAACTACTGAACAAGAGAGACATTGATTTCCAGAGTATCAACAAACTGGAACAACCAGGGCATTTTATCGTGAGAAATGTGAATCCCGCTCAACAAGAAACACTCACAGATATCCTCAATGACAACTTTAAAGAATGGAGATTTTCCTTTTCTGGAAACACTGTTTCCCTTTCTTTAAAACCAAACGTTGATAATCAATTGCGAGTCCAAACAGTCGAACAAGTATGCGAGACAATCCGAAATAGAATTGACCAATATGGAGTTTCTGAGCCTCTTATACAAAAACAAGGTTCAGACAGAATTATCGTTGAGCTTCCGGGAGTTGAAGATGAACAAAGAGCCAAGGGAATCATAAAAAGCCAGGCAAGGCTGGAATGGAAGCTGGTCAAAGCCGGCCCTGCAGATAGTGAAGAGCAATTGCTGGCAGATTTCAACGGCGAAGTTCCTGAAGATACTGAAATTTTAAAACAAACGGAAAGAACCGAAGATAATAAAATTCAATCGGAATCCTACTATCTAGTGAGTAAAGTAGCCACGGTTACAGGAAAAGATCTGAGAGATGCCCGGCGATCCGTAGATGAATGGGATCAACCGGCTGTTTCCTTTTCATTAAAACCTGAAGGAGCCAAGCGATTTCTTAAATTAACCGGAGAACATAAAGATGAACTGGTCGCTATTGTCCTGGATGATAAAGTCATATCAGCTCCGGTCATAAGAGAGAGAATTCCTGGTGAAGGGATCATACATGGTAATTTCACCATAGAATCGGCGGATGACCTTTCCCTTAAATTAAGAGCAGGAGCACTGCCTGCTTCTCTTCAAACTCTTGAGGAAAGAACGATAGGTCCATCTTTAGGCGCGGATTCTATCCGCCGGGGATTCATTTCTTTTTCCATCGCCATTATCCTGGTTATGATCTTTATGTTGATTTATTATCATCTTTCCGGATTCAATGCTGTATTTGCCCTCACACTCAATATCCTTATTTTAATGGGAATACTGGCTTATTTTAAGGCATCCTTAACCCTCCCTGGTATTGCTGGTATTATATTAACAGTTGGCATGGCTGTGGATGCCAATGTTCTTATTTTCGAAAGAATCAGAGAAGAACTCTCAACCGGAAAGACAGTCCGAAGTTCAATTTCTTCAGGTTTTTCAAGAGCATTCAAAACCATTCTTGATGCCAACATCACCACCATCATTGCGGCTATCTTTCTATTCCAGTTTGGAACAGGACCTATTAAAGGATTCGCCACCACCTTGATTATAGGAATCAGCGCCAGTATATTTACCGCTGTCTTTGTATCCCGGTTGATATTTGACTTGATTTACTCCAAAAGTAGAAAATTTAAAAAAATGAGTATTTAATATGCGATTATTTAAGAATCCCGATATAAAATTTATGAAATATAAATATTTCGCCTTTGCTGTATCCGGGTTTATTATTGTGGCCGGCCTTTTTAATATCATTGCAAACAAACAATTGAATTACGGCATCGATTTTGCAGGCGGCACTTTAACACAAATCGTGTTTAAAAATCCCATCCCCATTAAAAACATAAGACAATCATTAGAACAAGGGGGACTGATTGATCCCAATGTCCAGAGGGTGGGCGATGAAAGCATTGAATTCATAATCAGGACTATTCCCACAGGAGAAGAAAGAAAGAAAGAAATTGAAATCCATGAATTGATAGGTGAAAAAGTCATTAATATTTTGAAAACAAGTGAAGACAAATTGTCGGAACAAAAGGGTCTCGAAGACCTCAACAATATCGATGATCGGACTTTAAGCGCTATTCTTGAATCTTCTGGCGTCGAAAACGCACCGGAAATCGCAACAAAAATAATAGATTTGCGCAATGACCCAGAAGAAACAAAAGGGATATTTCACGACTATGAACAACTTCAAAATAAGGGAATATCCTCTGATATTATGAAAATTCTTAAAGAAAAAACCTATCTGGGCAGTCTTTCAGTCAAGAGAAAGGAAACTGTAGGTCCACGCGTCGGTCATGATCTGAGAAGAAAAGCTACCCAGGCAACAATCTGGGCTTTACTAGGAATGCTTGTTTATATTGGAATACGTTTCAAATTTGCTTTTGGTGTTTCAGCTATTATCACTCTAGCCCATGATGTCCTCATAACAATAGGAATATTTTCATTCACCAACAGAGAAATCAATCTTCCGGTGATTGCGGCAATTCTCACCATTGTTGGATATTCCTTAAATGACACAATAGTAATTTTTGACAGGGTTAGAGATAATCTAAAAATATTAAGGAAACTCAATTTTGAGTCTATTTTGGATAGAAGTATTAACCAGACTCTTAGCCGGTCTGCTATTACCTCTGGAACCACTTTTCTGACAGTGTTTTCACTTTTTCTATTTGGAGGAACTGTTATCAATGATTTTGCCTTTACAATGATCATTGGCGTAATCATAGGTACTTATTCTTCAATATTCCAATCTTGTTCTCTTCTTTACTTCTGGAATAAATTTTTTAAGCCAAAAAAAGGAATGAGAAAATAATTATTTTGTTCTTGTCAAACTTGTATTTTTTTTTTATACTAAGAAGAAGTTAAAATAAATCGTGAGGTAAGAGAAATGCCAAAAAAAGAAGCTTCGAGAAAAAAATACGAAGAAAACGATTTCTTCAAAGATTCTTTTTTCAATTATGAAAAATCAGGAAAAAGAAAAGCCTTAGCTTTACCGGTAGCTTTCACACTTCATGCTCTTCTTATCATTGCTTTTGTTGTCATTCCTCTTCTTAATCCATCTGACCTCCCCCAAATAGAAGTTTACAGCGCGTTCCTTGCTCCCCCTCCACCTGCTCCCCCTCCACCTCCTCCCCCTCCAAAAAAACGAGCCTCCTCCAAAAGAAAAACACGTATTAAAGCTGTCCAAAAACAAACCACTGTCGAACCTGGTAAATTAGTCGCCCCCGTTGATATCCCTGACGAAATCGCCGAAGAAGAACTCTCCGATATCGGTATCGAAGGCGGTGTCGTCGGTGGAGTCGAAGGCGGCGTCGTCGGTGGAGTCCTCGGTGGAGTCGTCGGCGGAGCTCTCGGTGGCGTGGTTGGCGAAATCGAAGCCCCAGTCAGAGCGATTGGCGATATTAAACCACCCAAGCGTATCCACTGGGTTAAACCCGTCTACCCCGAACTCGCTAGACAATCGAAAATCGAAGGAGTCGTTATCATCGAAGCAACCACCGATAAATATGGCAGAGTTAATGATGTCAAAGTCCTTAAATCTATCCCTCTGCTTGACCAAGCAGCGAAAGATGCTGTCTGGCAGTGGGTCTACGAACCTATGGTGATCAACGGTCAACCAAGAGGAGTCATATTTACTGTCACTGTTCGATTCAATTTAAAATAAATTTATTAAAGCTTTCTATAATAAAAAAGGAGGTTCAAAATGCAATTTGATCTGGTATCAATGTGGAAAGCAATGGCACCAATGGCCAAAGGCGTTGCAATTATTCTTGTTATCCTTTCTATCATTTCCATTTACTTTTTCATCGAAAGACAAATCGTTTATGCCCGGGCACGAACAAAATCAAAACAAATCGCTCCGAAACTCGCTCAAATGTTAAAATCTGGCCAAATTAAAGAAGCCCTTACACTTTCATCAAAAAAAGAATATAAGGGAAGTCATTTGGCGCAGGTAACTGCTGCAGGTATCAAAGAATTTTATGAAGGAAAGGAAGCGGGATTGCCAACGGAAGAACTGGTTGAAACAGCGCAAAGAGGATGTGAAAGGGCTGCCACTCTATTTACTCAGGATCTGAAGAAAGGTTTAAACACTCTTGCAACAATTGCGACTTCTTCCCCCTTTATTGGACTCTTCGGAACAATTGGTGGAATCATTAACGCCTTCCGAGGAATGCACTTAACAGGTTCAGGAGGAATTGGAGCTGTTGCAGGCGGAATCGCTGAAGCTCTTATCACAACAGCTTTCGGAATCGGAGTCGCTATTATTGCTTTGTGGTGTTTCAGTTTTTTGAACACAAGAATCGAAGTCTACAATTCTGAAATGGCAAATACCACTTCTCAAATTGTTGATTTCTTCGTAAGAAAATCAGAAAAAAAATAGGTAATTATCTATTTTATTTATTAAATGAGAGGTTAATATGGCCTTTAGTGTTGGATACGAAAATGAAGTAAAATCTGAACCCAATGTTGTCCCTCTGTGTGATGTTCTTCTTGTTCTTCTTATCATTTTTATGGTTGTCACCCCGCTGATTCAGCAAGGAGTTGATGTGAATCTTCCCCCTGCTTTAAACGCAACCAGCATGCCGGATAATCCAGACGTGATTCTCTATCTCAAGAAAGATGGTTCCTATTATGTGAATGAAGAACGAACAAGCCCTGATAACTTTCTAACCGAGCTAGATGACGCATTTATTGCAGCCAGTGATAAAAAACTGTACCTCAGAGCTGACGAAGGACTCAACTATGGAAAAATCGTCGATGTATTTCTTGAAGTTCAAACAATTGGTGTTGATGTGGTAGGAATCATTACGGAAGCCGAAACAACAGAAGAAGAAGAATAATATTAGTAGTTGTTAAGAAACAAACAAGACAAATATTATTTGTCAAAAGGAAGACTATTGGGAAAGAAAAATAAAGACGATACTTGTTTCTTTCCCTTTGGTCTTTTTTTAAAAACCTTACTCCATATTTCTTTACTTTCCATACAAAAATAAAGAGGTATATCCTTTCCTCCATTTTTTTCAATATAGTTCTTGATCTTTTGATACATGTCTATTCTCAAGAACTTGAAGTATCTCAATTTCCCATCTTTTCCACGAATAAACTCATCATAAATGATCTTTGAATACGGAAATCTCTTGCTTATTATTTTTTTCAACTCAGAAGGGAATCTCAAACTTCCAAGACTGATCCAGGTAATGTTGACTGGCTGTATTTGATCAAATAATTCGTTGATAACCACTTCATAATCTATTTCCCATCCTGAATAATGGATTATGGGATCAAAATGAAACGCAACTTTATATCCTTTATTTGTAACAGCTTTTGCTGCTTGAATTCTTTGTTCCACCGAAGGAGTTCCCTTTTCTTCATTTACTGCCATTTTCTTTGAATTGAGAGACCAGGCAATAATAACATTATCAACAGGTTTTAAATTCATTATATTATCTATATTGACGCTTTTTGTTTTCAATTCAAATAAAACATCCTGTTTATTTCTGAAATAGGAAATCAGCATTTTTGAGTTATCTGTTATGTGATCCAGTGCCAGAGAATCTCCGAGTTCTCCTGTACCAATTCTAATATACTTGTTTTTTGCTTTGTTCAAGAAAATATCAAGTTCTTTTTTCATATCATCATGATTGGCATGAATGGTCATCATCGGATTGGAAAGATAATCCTGCAAAATGCAATAAGAACAATCCATAGGGCAATTGATATCCAGATTGATTATAAAATAATTACAACCTAGATATTGCGGTGTGCAAGGACAGGATTTAACAAAATTTCCTGTTTGCTTTTTTATTAAAAGATATTTCTTTCCTTCACTAATAGGATCCAAGTATTGGCACATTTCTTCAACTAACTTTTCCGAATGTTTTATATTTTCTCTGGGAATAAAATTCAATTTATTGATTATTTTTTCTGTAAAGGGATATTTTAAGCAGCTTTCTTCGATAAATAATTTTTCAGGGAAAAATCTTTTTACTTCCATCCAATTCTATTCAAACAATTCAGGAAATTCTTTACGAGATGCCATTTCTTTGATTTTATCCACTTTTTCCAATAACTCAGTTTTATTTTTTACAGAAAAAGAGATATTGATCCCTTCTTCTTCAAAATACATCGACGGCTGTACCGTAATATCTTCCTGGATATTCAATTTTTTCAGTGTTTGGTCAAATGCTTTTTTCCTGGCCATAAGCCTTGGATATTTTTTTTTCTTTAGCACATCTCTCAATTTATTTGCTTTTTGAATGAATGTTAATTGAGGACTATCCATAACAGCTTTTATTTCCTGCCACTCAAATATTTCATCCACGGTCACACTTTCCCTTTTTGAAATTTCTTCTAGATATTCTAAAATTTCTTTTTGTTTATTCTTCCCTACCGAAGAGATCAAAGGTAAGAGGTATTTTCTTTGTTTCGAATTAAAATGGATAAGTAATTGAGCAATCGAAAAACTTATCTCTTTTTCTATAATGGCTTCCTTAACCTCAGGACTAAACTCTGCAATTTTCAAATAAAGATCATAATACCTCATGTTTTTATTCATACCAAGTAAAGGAAGAAACGTTTTGACTATTTCTTTTTCTTTTTCTCCAAACAATTTCAATTTCTTTAATATCTCTGCTTTCTCAATAATATTGAATTCTCTTGTTGCCCAGTTTTCATAAAATCCGATCAAAAAAGTCTTAAGGTCATCTTTGCTTTCAATCATTGAAACAGGTACAGGAGACATAGATATTTGTTTGCAGGCTAAAAATCTTTTCCATCCAGTTACCAGTGTATTTTTGTTATCACGAACTGTAACCAATAAGGGATTAATGACTCCTTCTTTATCCAAAGATTGAATCATTTTTTCTAACCCCAAAAAATAAGAAGTCCTGAATCGTTCATCATTTTGGTTAATATCTTTGAGTTCCAGTTTTCTTATGTCCATTATTCCTATTCTAGATGAATCCAAATTAGGAGTCCACCAATAAATGAAAGTTCAATCCCATTTCATGATCAATGTTGTTTTGTGTTTGTATTTTAATAAAAATATAGATACTATATTTAAATACAAATAAAATTAAAACGACCAATTGATTTTTTAATGAACAGTGATCAAATTCTAGTTCCAAAGCCACTGCATAAATTCGCTAATGAACAAGTCGTCTGCATTCCCTATGACTTACCATCCAGAACATTATTGAAAGCCCTGAAAAAGCATTCCCTCAAAGAAAAAAAAATAGGATGTGGATCAATCTATAAACTTGAAAACAAATCGGTTCTTTATAACTTTCCCGGGGCTCCTTTCACAGTATTAGGTCTGGAAATTCTTATTGCTTCTGGAGCCAAAGAAATCATTCTCCTTGGATATTGTGGCTCTTTAAATTCTGATTATAGAAATACCCATGCATTGTCAATTTCCAAAGCACTTTCAGAGGAAGGGACCTCAAAGCATTATATTACAGGCAAAGATATTTTTTATCCATCTCCCGCTCTTAAACAAAGCATAGAGCAGACGCTTAATAAATACAAACTCTCTTTTAATAAGGGTTCAACAGTCTCTACAGATGCTCCCTATAGAGAAACCAAGTCCTGGCTGGAAGAAAAACAAAAAATGAACATAGATAGTGTGGATATGGAGACTTCAGCCGTATTTTGCCTTGCCGAGTTTCATAATATCAAGGCAGCGGCTCTGCTCATCATTAGTGATGAACTTTTCACCGGAAAATGGCATCCTGCTTTTCATTTAATGAAGCTGATAAACAGAACAAAAAAATATCTCTTCCCTGTTATATTTGAATAATCTGCCTAAGTAATGATATATATTAAAAAAAAGAATAAACGGACATGGGTAATGGAATTATTTTATGGAGTCTCATATGAAACCTAAAATTCTGATAACAAGAAAAATATTCCCCGAAACTTTGAATTTCCTTAAAAAACATGCTGAATGTGAAATAGGACTTTCAGACAGATCACCTAGAAAAAATGAAATCAAATCAAAAATAAAAGATAAACAGGGACTGTTTTGTTTACTCACCGATCGAGTAAACAAAGAAGTGATAGATTCGGCACCTGATTTAAAAATCATTTCAAACTGTGCTGTAGGGTACGATAACATTGACATTGAATATGCTAAAACAAAGAATATTCTTGTGACCAATACTCCAGGTATTCTAACAGAAACAACAGCAGACTTAACCTGGGCTTTAATTTTTTCCGTAGCCCGAAGAATTCCAGAAGCCGATAAATTTGTCAGGGCAAATAAATACAAAGGATGGGAACTGGACCTTTTTCTTGGTAAAGAAATCACCGGAAAGCAATTGGGAATAATTGGTATGGGACGAATTGGAAAAGCGGTTGCCAGGAAAGCCCTTGCTTTCAACCTGAAAACAGTCTATACAGATCCAAATCACTTAAGCAGCAAAGAAGAAAAATCATTGAATGCATCTTTTCTTCCCTTGGATAGGCTTCTATCCTCTTCAGATATTATAACCATTCATACCATTTTGTCCCCTGATACCCATCATCTCATTTCAAAAGAAAGAATCAGTTTATTAAAAAAGGAAGCCATAATCATCAATGTCGCCCGCGGACCGATCATTGATGAAGATTCACTTGCAGAGGCATTAAAAAATAAAAGGATATGGGGAGCTGGGCTTGACGTCTATGAAAGAGAACCTTCCATTAACAAAAAACTTTTAACTCTTAAAAATGTGGTGCTTCTTCCTCATATAGGAAGTGCCACCATTGAAACTCGGCTTAAAATGGCAAATATAGCTGCTCATAATCTTGTTCAAGGAATCTCCGGCAAAAAGCCGGATAACCTTATCCCCTTCTAGGTTCAAATTTATTTTGTCTGACCATTTCATGAACTTCCTTCACAAATTCTTCAACGATTTTATCTTCTTTTACCCTCCGGTAGACCTGGCCTTTCTTAAATATAACTCCTGCTTTTTGACCACAGGCAATGCCAATATCCGCTTCCTTCGCTTCTCCGGGGCCGTTAACCATACAACCCATAACAGCAATGCTGATATTTTGCTTTATATTAGATAGCTGTTTTTCTATTTCAGATGCTATTTTAAAAAGATTAACTTCGCATCTTCCGCATATAGGACAAGAAATAAAGGTGGGGCCATACTGCCTTAATCCTAAACTGGTCAATATGTTATATCCCACTCGAACTTCTTCTTCTGGAGGAGCTGTCAAAGATACTCTTATGGTATCAGCAAGCCCTTCGTATAAAAGAAGCGTCAAACCCACTGACGATCTTACAGTTCCTCTCAGCCACCCCCCTGCTTCGGTTATACCGGCGTGAAACGGATAATCTACTTTTTCTGCCAGAAGTCTGTAGGAAGCAAGAGTTTTTTCAATATCAAAAGACTTTAAGGATACTTTAATAAGAGAAAAATCAAGATCTTCAAATATTCTTATTTGGTTTAGCGCACTTTCAACCATAGCATCTGGTGTCACTCCTTCATATTTTTTCAATAATTCTTTTTCCAGAGAGCCGGAATTCACCCCAATCCTTATGGGAACTTCTCTTTCTTTTGCCGCTAACACAATCTTTGTCACTTTCTCCCTTGAACCAATATTGCCTGGATTAATCCTTAATCCTTGAACTCCTTTTTTTAATGATAACAATGCCAATCGGTAATCAAAATGAATATCAGCTATCACAGGAATGGAGACTTTTTTGACAATTTGTCCTATAGCTTCTACAGCTTCTTTATCTGGAACAGCGACACGTACTATCTCACAGTCATTTTTTTCCAATCTTTTTATTTGGGAAACAGTTGCTTTGACATCTCTGGTATCAGTTTTTGTCATTGACTGAATAACAATTGGAGCAACCCCTCCTATGGGAACATCTCCGATTGTTATCTGACGTGTTTTTCTCCGTTTCATCTTGAAGCCAGCGCTCTTTATTTTGAAATGATGTTTATTCCTTTAGTGATCCCCAATAGTTTAAAACCACTCTGGAAGCACACCTCTCATTATCTCATTCACTCATTATCAACAAGCTACTCCCCAGTCTCATAGATCATTGCCTTACCATTAAGATTCATCAGCTTCTCATCACTTCCAGAATAACAGAGTTTCCCACCCATTTGGAAGTCTCTTGACAATATCATTAAGAATAACCCCAGCCATAAGCAGTATCAAAATGGTAAAACCGATTTGCATCACAACCTGTTTTACTTTGGGACTGAAATCTCTCCGAAATAATCCCTCTAGTGCCAGAACAAAAATATGTCCCCCATCCAACACAGGAATAGGAAATAAATTAATGATTCCCAGCTGCAAACTAATAAAAGCAATCCACCCAATCAAGGGTATTATACCGGAACGTAGAGCAGCAAAAGAAAAATTGGCAATCTCTATAGGACCTCCTATTTGTTTTGCCGAAGCTTCTCCTGTTATCAGATCCTTAATATAATCGATAAGCCGGAACGCCAGCTCCGAATTCTGATTGACACTCTCAATAATGGCACCGAAAAAACCGTATTTCTTTTTCTCTGTTTCTGGAACCTGAGCTATTCCTATTTTTCCTACTTCTTCTTGAAGCTGGGGAGTTATTTGAAGCTCTTTTTCTTTTCCTCTTCTTTCAACTAAAACGTTTAATTCTTTTCCAGGATTTTTTTCTATTATGTCAACAAATCCATAAAAATAAACATCCTGATCATTTATTTCTAAAATGACATCCCCGGCTTTCAATCTTCCTTTTTCTGCCGGAGAACCGGGAGAAACCATTTGCACTTGAGTACGTGTTCTAGGAAAAAATCCAGCATATCCCATGAAATATCTGGTTTTACTTTCTGTTTGGACCTCAAAATTCTTTATTTTTTCATCACGCTTGACTTTAACATTGATTGTTCTATCTGGTTTGGTACCTACAGCTAATTCAACATCATTCCAGGTCTTTGTTTTTTCTTTATTGATTCTTAATATTTTATCTCCCACCTTTAATCCTGTTTGGGCAGCTGGAGAACCGGGTTCAATCCATCCAATAACCGGCTTCTGCTCCTGATATTTAGGAGTATCAACCCCAGCCATATTGATAATGGTTAGAATGAATAAAGCTAGAAAGATATTCATCAAAGAGCCCATTACCAGAATAAGGAATCTTTGCCATCTTTTTTTCGCCATGAAATCATCCGGCTTAAGATCCTTCTTGCCTTCGAAAGCATCTTCGCCGGCAAGCTTAACATAACCCCCCATAGGGATTAAACTTATTCTATAATCCGTATCCCCCTTTTTTATACCAAAGAGTCTTTTTCCATAACCCCAGGAAAAGACTTCCACCCGAACTTTATTCACTTTAGCCATTATGAAATGCCCGAATTCATGAATAAAAACCAGGATACCAAAGACAATAACAAACGCCAATATTGATCCTAATACAGTTATCATTTTAAAACCTTTTTCCTATAAATTTTTGAGTCTTTATTTTTGTTTCCCTGTTGATGTTTATAATATCATCAAGACTTTTCACATCTCTTTTTTCATGCTTCTCTACAATATGAAAAACAATATGGGAAATATCCAAAAATTTTATTTTTTTTTCCAGAAAAGCAAACACAGCCACTTCATTGGAAGCATTCAATGCCACTGGATAGCTTTTCCTTTCTTCCAAAACATCACGCGCCAGTTTAAAAAGCGGAAATTTTTTTTCATCAACCTCATAAAAATTCAGCTCTCCAATTGCTTTTAAATCAAGATACCCAATCATAGAATTTTTTCGTTCAGGATAGGTTAAAGCATACTGGATCGGTATTTTCATATCAGTGAGGCTCAACTGGGCTAACACAGATCCATCCAACAACTCCACTAGCGAATGGACAATACTCTGAGGATGGATTAACACATCCAATTTCCACGGTGGCAGGTTAAAAAGCCAGTGTGCTTCAATCAACTCAAATCCTTTGTTCATCAATGTTGCCGAATCCACAGTAACCTTTTTTCCCATCTTCCATCTTGGATGTTTGAGAACATCTTCAAGAGATTTATTTTTCATATCCTCAATCGAAGAATTAAAAAAGGGTCCCCCTGAGGCCGTAAGAATGACTTTTCTGACATTCTCATTTTTCTCTTTAGCCAGGCATTGAAAAATTCCGCTGTGCTCACTGTCCACCGGAATTAACTGAGCACCAGATTGGGCAGCCATAGAATTGATCAACTCTCCTCCAACAACCATTGATTCTTTATTTGCCAGGGCTACTTTTTTTCCACATTTGATTGCAGCCAAAGTTGGTTTCAAACCGGCAATACCAGTTATAGCGGATACGACTGTATCATCTTTTCCAAAACAAGCCACTTCTTCGGCTCCACTTTGGCCATAAACAATTCTAATCTTCTTATTTTTATATTTCTTCCTCAAATATTCGGCATCTTCTTCCCTTTCCACAGAAACGATTCCCGGAGAGAATTTTATTATTTGTTCCTGAATGAGATCAACATTTCTGCCAGCAGCAAGACCTAACACAGAAAATTCATGACTCATTTTCTCTGTCACTTTCAGAGTGTTTAAGCCGATAGATCCTGTGGATCCAAGAACTGTTACTTTTTTCATTTGATTTAAATTTCTGATAAATATATCAACTCCAAAAAAACTTAATTATATAATAATAAAAAGGAGTTGCAAGAATATAACTATCTAATCGATCCAAAAGTCCTCCATGCCCCGGTAATATTCTAGAGGAATCCTTCACTCCAACTGCTCTTTTAAATAAGGACTCAAATGGATCGCTTATTTGAGCTATTCCATGAATGAACACACCACACACTATAGCCTTCCATAATAAAACATCAGTCAGAATCAATTTTTGTGCCAAAAAAGCGATAAGCGTTGCAAACAGAATTCCTCCCATACTCCCTTCCCAAGTCTTTTTTGGGCTCGCTATAGGAAACATCTTATGCCGTCCGAAGAATTTCCCGATCAGATAAGCTCCTGTGTCTCCAATTATAATAACAACTAAAAGAAAATAGATATAAAAATGACCTTTTTCTTGTTTTATTAAATAAAAAAAACTCAAAGTCAAACTCAAATAGATAGCTCCAAAAAAAGTAACAGTTAAGGAAGAATGATAATTTGTCAGCTTCTCTATTCGATTGGTCGAAATAAGAAAATATAAAGATATCAAAACAAAACAGGCAAACAATGCTAGAGTCAAAGAAAAATCATCAAAGAAAAAAGAGAAGCTTATCGTCAATGAAATGATCGCTCCCAGTATGCCCTTTGGAGAAAGATTCTTTTTTCTTGAAATATGGTAAAATTCAAAAAGGCTCCCCAAAATAATTGCTTGCAAAATCAAGAAAAAAGCAAGTCCGGATAAAAATTGGACGATACAAAATACTAAAATGATCAAGATTGAAGCAGTGGGAATCCTTTTACGCATACTCATATTATCAGAACTTGACTTAATATTTTTTATAGTTAATAGTTAGAAGAGCATTGAACTATTCGGATCGAACAGAAATGTCTCCATATCTCCTTTCTCTAACCTGGTAATCAATAAATGCTTGAAATATATTTTTTTTCTGGAAATCCGGCCAATATATTTTTGTTATCCAAATTTCGCTATAAGCAATCTGCCATAATAGAAAATTTGAAATCCTTAATTCTCCGCTGGTTCTTATCAACAAATCAGGATCAGGCAGATTAGCTGTGTATAAATACTCAGAAAACTTTTCTTCGGTTAAATTGTCTATATCAATGTCCTTTTCCTTAATCAGGCGTTTAATAGCATCAATGATTTCCGACCTTCCCCCATAATTTATAGCTAAAATCACAGTCATTCTTGTATTCGACTCCGTCAACTTTTCAACTCTCTCAATTTGCTTCTTTACCTTTTTTGGTATTCCATCTCTTTGTCCAATCACCTTAAAACAAAGATTATTTTCTATGAGCACTTTATCCTCTTTCTTAAGATATTCTTCTAGAAGTCTCCAAAGGGTTTCAACTTCCTTTTTTGGCCTTTTCCAATTCTCTTTGGAAAACGCATAGAGAGTTAATATTTTAATTCCTATATAAGCACAGGCTTCCACAATTTCTTGAACAGTATTTGCTCCAGCTCTGTGCCCTTCCAGCCGAGGTAATTTTCTTTTTTTCGCCCACCGTCCATTGCCATCCATAATAATGGCTACGTGTTGAGGAAGATTCGATTTATCAATTTGCTTTGCTAGTTTCTCTTCTTCGCTTCCGGGCTTTACGATTTCTTTCAGCTCTTTGTTCATGATTAAATTATATGAAGTCATTCATTAATTGTCAAAAGTAGTGTATTTGAAGTTCCCCTAATTTTTAAAATTGTAGACCATAAGCTGATTATTTGTTATTCTAAAGAAGGAATAAAGAATTGAAATGTGTTTAGGAATACCCGCTAAAGTTATCCAGATCAATCATTCAAATCAAGGAAAAGTTGATTATCTGGGCACAAAGGTAAAAACCAACTTGACTCTTCTGGAAGATGTCAAAATTGGAGACTGGGTGATCATCCATGCAGGCTTTGCCATTTCTAAACTGAATGAACAGGAAGCCAAAGAAACTCTTTCTCTTTTAAAAGAGCTGTCTGCTGCCGGCTCAAAACATCAAAACTCACAACACAAATCATAGATGATAATGAATTCATAAATTGAAAGAACTTCGTGATAAAAAATATATCAATGCCCTTCTTGAAGAAATAACCAGAAAGAAAAAGCTTATTTCCTCCCCTGTCCGCCTGATGGAAGTGTGCGGAACTCACACCATGACCATACACAAATCAGGGCTAAAGAGCAAGCTCGAGAAAGCAGGGATCGATTTGATATCCGGACCGGGATGTCCTGTTTGTATCACTCCCAATGAAATACATGAAGCAGCCATTGATCTGGTTGCGCAGAACAATCATTTCATTCTGACAACATTCGGGGACATGACAAGAGTCCCCACCACAAAAGGAGCTCTCCAGACAATCGTTCCGGCAAAGAACTCAATGATCAAAATTGTCTATTCTCCGGAAGAATCACTTGAAATGGCAAAGTCCAATCAAAACAAAGAAGTTGTCTTTTTTGGGGTAGGATTCGAAACAACAATTCCCAGTATTGCTTTAACCATAAAAACATCCTATCAAGAAAAAATAAAAAATTTTTCAACCCTTACAGCGTTTTGGCTAATACCTCCTCCTTTGAAAGCAATAGTGAAAGCAAAAGATTCAGTTATAAACGGATTTATATATCCCGGCCACGTCAGTGCCATAATCGGAGAAAAACCTTATCAATTTATTGCTGATCAATACGGAATTGCTGGAGCCATAACAGGCTTTGAACCAGGAGATATTCTCCTGGCTATCCGTTCCATTTTAGATCAGATATATGCAAAAAATCCAATCGTAGCCAACGAATATTCAAGAGTTGTCAAACCTTCTGGAAATAAGAAAGCTTTGGCCATTTTAAATGAGATGCTTGAAACCAAAGATGCTTTCTGGCGCGGGTTAGGCTATATCCCAAACAGCGGCCTCCAACTAAAAAAGAAATTTTCTTCTTATGATGCTGAAAAAAAATATCATATCACTATCTCACCAGGAAAAAATGCTCTCCCCGGTTGCAAATGCGGAGAAGTATTGAGAGGAACTCTTACTCCTCCTCAATGTCCTTTATTTGCATCCAAATGCCGTCCTGATTCTCCTTATGGACCATGCATGGTTTCCTTTGAAGGAGCATGCCTTGCCTATTATAAATACCAGTATAGAAATAAGAAGTAGATTATGGATAATGGGAGCTTTCCATTAATAAAGATGGAGATAGAATTCGTCTGATTGGTGCATTGCCCGCTTATTTTATGGTAATATATTTTTATAAAAGAACGGATTATTCCGATTTTAACTTATGGACTGAGGACTTTAACCATGAATAAAATTAGCATTGAGCACGGAAGCGGCGGAAAACTTATGAGAGAACTCATCTCTCTGAGTATTTTAAAATACTTAAAAAACCCAATTCTCGAAAATCTCAGTGATTCCGCTCTTCTTAAGAATAACATTGCCTTCACAACAGACAGCTATGTTGTTGATCCCTTATTCTTCCCAGGCGGAGATATCGGCACGCTTTGTGTCAATGGAACAATCAATGACCTGGTTGTTTCCGGGGCAAAACCAGAATACATCTCTCTTTCCTTAATCATTGAAGAAGGATTTGAGGTCGAAAAGCTAGAAAAAATTCTCAATTCAATCCGGTCCGCATCCAAAAAAGCCGACGTTCTCGTTACAACAGGCGACACAAAAGTGGTCAACCGAGGTCAATGTGATAAAATCTTCATCAATACATCCGGAATTGGTCATATGGAATCCGTTCCTTCGATCTCTAAGATAAGTCCTGGAGATAAAATCATACTGACAGGAACTCTAGGAGAACACAGCCTTGCTATAATGCTCGCCAGGGGAGACTTTGGATTGGAATCTGAAGTCATAAGCGATTGTGCGCCCTTGAATTTTCTTATTTCTATCTGGAAAAAAGGGGCTCTCTGGATGAGGGATATTACCAGGGGAGGTCTTGTATCCGTTCTTTCCGAACTTTGTGATATCATTCCTTTCCCAATAATCATAGAAGAGGAAAAAATACCATTATCCAAAGCTGTTAAAGGAGCAACCGAACTGCTGGGAATTGATCCCTTATATCTTGCTTGTGAAGGAAGAGCCGTGGTTATTGCTCCTGAAAAAAAAGCATCTGAAATACTAAGAGAAATAAAAAAGACAAAACTGGGGAAAAAAGCGGAAATCATAGGACAGATAGAAAAAAATATTGGTAAAAAAGGAGAACTCCTATTGTCCACTCAATCCGGGGGGATGAGACTTCTCGAACCTTTAACTTCAGAACTTCTTCCCCGTATATGTTAGTCTGAGTTAATAAGGATGAATCATTGATGCACATGAAAAATTTGACAAAATATCTTGTTATTCTTTTAACGATCATAATCATTCTGTTGGGATATTTCTTTTTTCATCGAGAACCTGAAAAATCAGACAAAGAAAAAAACATTTATTCCTGTTCAATGAAACCAGAGTACAAAAAATATAGAGCTTTAGAGGGAGAACGCCTCGGAATTGATTTAAAAATTATCAATACAGGAAGTCATGTATGGAATTCACAAATCAAGAATCCTTTTCTCCTTTCCTATCATCTTCTGGACGAAAAAGGAAACACCCTCAGATATGATAACAGACGTTATCCTCTGCCATCAAAGCTTGAACCATCTGAATCTCTGGATATGAAAGTCATTCTATCCGCTCCTCTCAAAACGGGAACATACACACTCGAATTCGACCTTCTAAGAGAAGGATTGGCTTGGTTTGAACAATATGGTTCCAAAACTCTAAAAATTCCTCTTAAAGTCAATCCCAGAAAATGGAACGAAGATAAACATGACCTAAGCCTTGAATATGGACAATTTACCAAATACACCTCCTCGGTCAAGGAAATCAATAAGATTTTCGAACTCATCAGAATAACTCTGGATGAAAATTCGGTGGAATTCAAGGGAAAATCGGGAAAAATATATGGGTTTTCTGGAGGAATGAACTATCCTCAAATATGGATCAGAGATTCCAATACATTCATTCCAGCTTCACGTTACTTCTATGATAGAAATTTTCACTGCTCCTGGATTGAAGAACATCTTTTTCACCAGAAAAAAACCGGATCACTTTATGATTGGATAGACTCAAAAAATCTACATGATAAAAACACCACTGAAACAGATCAGGAATCAAGTTTGGTTCAAGCAGCGTATCAAACATTTAATCTTGTTGGAAATAAATGGCTCCGAAAAAAAATCAAAGACATAAGAATCATAGACAGGCTCGAAAACGCCCTTTTATTTGTTCTGGATTCCCGATTTAATAAAGAATATGGTCTTCTCACAGGCGCTCACACGGCGGACTGGGGAGATGTGGATATGATTGATTCTGATGCAGCCTCAATCTATACAGACGATAGAACTCACTGGACAGTTGATATTTATGACCAAGCTATGTTTGTTCAAGCTTGTTACTCCCTTGCCAGCATGTTTGAATCTCTGAATGAAAAGAAAAAAGCCATTTTCTGGAGAAATAAAGCAAAGCTTATCAAACAAAATACAAATAAGCACCTATGGAATGACAGAAAAGGATTTTATAAAGTCCATCAACATCTTGACTTATTGAAACATGATTTCGAAGAATCTGATATATTTGCGATGGGAGGAAACACCCAGGCTATTTTGTCCGGAATTGCTCCTGAATATAAAACACAGAAAATAATCCGGGAAGCAATGAAAAGACAGCAGTTATACAATATTTCTACCATCAGCGGTACATTACTTCCCCCCTATCCAGAAGATACTTTCAAGCACCCCTTAATGGACGAGCCTTTCGAGTATCAGAATGGAGCCCAATGGGACTGGTTTGGAGGAAGGCTCGTTTTAGCAATGTTTAAAAATGGATTTAGCAGCATGGCTAAAGAAAAGCTGATAGAGATAATAAGAAAAAACCTCGCAAATGGAACTTTTTATGAATGGGATAATAAAGAGGGAGTTGGCTGTGGAAGTGCTTATTTTACCGGAAGTGCAGGCATTTTAGGTCAAGCGGTTTTCGAGGGATATTTTGGAATAGAACTAGCTTACAATAATTTGACTTTGTCTCCGAAATTGGGAAAAGATTATGCTAAGATTCATTTTTATCAACCATCCAATGATTTCTTTATAGCCTACCAATACAGCTTTGATCCTGATGAAAATACCTTATTAATGAAATATAACAGCAATTTTTCCAGAGAGGGGAAAATTAAATTACTAAATCCATGGTTTGATTCCATAAAAACAAGAAAGGAACTATTAAACAGGCTGATTGTTCAAATCAATGGGAAAGAAACTGATTTCAACACAAGTAAAATAAATAACGATCTGTTTATTGAATTATCTTCTGACTTCCAAAATATTATTCTGTATATTCAAAATAAACAATAATATATATTGCTTAACCGAATTATTCATGACGGCCAATAGAATAATATTCAAAACCAATTCGTTTTTGCTCTGAATATTTATAAATATTCCTTCCATCAATAATGATGGGATTATCCATTAATTTTTTTACTTTGTTCAAATCGAGGTTTTTGAACTCATCCCATTCTGTTACAATCAGTAACGCATTGGCATCCTTAACCGCTTCATAAGGAGAATCACAATAAGTGATTTGCGGTTTTTCTTCTGGAAAGACGGTTGACATATTGTTCATAGCTTCAGGATCATAAAGGCGTAATAAGGAACCTTCTCTAAGCAATTTTCTAATTATTTTTATACTCGGAGCTTCCCTAATATCATCTGTTTCCGGCTTAAAAGAAAGACCTAATACAGCAATTGTTTTGCCTTTGAGAATCCACAGTGCTTTTTTTATTTTTTCTAAAAACAGACTCACTCTTTCTAAATTGATCTTATCAGCTTCTTTCAACAAATTAACATTGACTCCAAGATCTTCCCCAATCTTAGCCAGTGCTTTGATATCTTTTGGAAAGCAAGATCCTCCGTATCCCAAACCTGCTTTGAGAAAAAGACCTCCAATTCTTTGATCCAGACCCATTCCATCAGCAACTTTTTCTACATCCGCATTCGTTTTTTCACAAATATCAGATATCATATTGATGTAAGATATTTTCATGGCCAAAAATGAATTTGAGGCATGTTTTATAAGTTCAGCAGTGTTTATATTGGTTATAAGGATTCGTTCCTTATATTTATTATAGATTTCGGTCAAAATATCCTTAGCTTTTTCTGTTTCCACACCAATGATTATTCGATCTGGATTTAAAAAGTCATAGATTGCAGATCCTTCTCTCAAAAATTCTGGATTAGAGGCAACATCAAAATCCATATCAGTCTTTTTATAAAGACTCACTGTCCGTTTAATCCACATCGATGTCATGACAGGTACTGTGCTTTTCTCTACAATAAGTTTATAGCCATTAAGATTTCGAGAGATCATCCGGGAAACTTCCTCTATCTGACTCATATCCGCACTCCCATCCTCTTTTTGAGGAGTCCCCACACAAACAAATATGACATCCGAAGACAGTAAAGTTTTATCCAGATTAGAACTGAAAGAAAGGTTTCCATTTTTTAAGTTCTTTTTAAGCATCTCATTCAAACCGGGTTCATAGATAGGTGAAATTCCCTTTTTAATTTTTTCTATTTTATTAACAATTTTATCAGCCCCTATAACATCATGTCCTAATTCGGAAAGCCCAACTGCTGTTACTAATCCCACATAACCACTGCCCACTACAGATATTTTCATTGCTGTCTCCTTTGATAAAGAAATTAATCAAAATCTTCACAAATTGGTTTTTATTATTGCATATTTATTTATAAATTTCTATATTTTTGGAGATAAATGATATTTCGATTGATTTAGGACAGAAAAATACCCTTATTATAGATAGAGATTCTTTCTTTAAAAACTTATAAACAGAAGAAGCGGACTTTTCTCTTTGGCTATAAGAGATTTTATTTCTTTTTTCTCGATGTTCCTTTTGAACTGGATCCAGAGCTTCTTCCTGATGATCTGGACTTGCTCACACTTCTTGAAGATGATGATGTTCCTCTTGAAGAGACAGACCTTCCCCTCCGTGAAGATATGGAAGAACGGGTGGATCGGGAAGTGGATCGAGATTTGCTTATTCTATTTGAAGACGAAGAACTTCTGATATATCTGTTTCTTCCTGATATATATTTATTCACGCTGTTTATAAAAGAACGAGATCTGGTTATTCTTCTTGAATCATTATTCCTGACACTGATATCAGGGGAAGAAGGATATCCGTATGAACCTTCTTTAATATAGGGCTTTGATGTTGATGAATCAGAAACTCGCCTTTCCAATCTCAGATTTTTCTCGGAAATTTCTTTTTTTCCAATACTCTTACTCTTATTTTCAGAAGGAATTGGAGTCCGTTTATTATCAAGATTCATGCTTCTTAGCCTATAATCAGACTCCCCTTGTGGTATTCTGTTTACTCCTTTGACATCTCGAAGTTCCCTGGATTTCTCTAACATATAACGCCCCTTCCCCATCTCATTGACAGAAATTTTGCTCTTCCCCGGTTTTACATTAAGAGTTCTTTGCGTTGCTTCCAGTTTACCTACTTTTTGCACGGCTTCTCGACTCAAGGCAACTTTAGAAATATCAGGGGATCTCAATTGATCCTTGCGAATAACTGTCAGCGAACGTGAACCTACTGGATGATAGCGTCCTGAATAGTGTCCGTAAAATCTATTATTTAAGATTACAACTGGATAGCCGTACCAACTTAAAGGGCTCCATCCATAGTAACCGTAGCCCCAGTACCAGTGGACCCAACCAGGACCCCACCTTGTATGGGGAATCCAATACCAGCCCAAACCAACATTCCAATGCCATCTTCCATAATGAAAGGTACACCATCCCCATGGTTCATAAGGCAGCCAAGTCCATCCACATGTTGGAAGCCACATCCAGCGTCCATGATAGTAAGGACGCCAACCGTCTCCTACCCTGTTGGGAACCCACACATAACCGTATGAATCGACATTGGTCCAGTGACCGTAATTTGCTAATTCATACTCGAAGTCTTCTAATTCTTCAGGAAGATAATTCCCGGCTAATCTCTGGTTTATTATGGAACTTCTCTCTTCACTCCATCTGTCAAAACTGTCAGCAACTGTGTAAAAACTAGATGGTTGAGATAGAAAACGGCCCTCAGAAACTTCAAGTTGCTGCTCATCTTTGACAAGTACTGACCCCATACTGCCTGCAGCTTCTAATAACCCGCTGAAAACAAGCACATCGGTCTTACCGTTTTCCTTCACATCAATTCTGTAAAGTCCTTCTGTAAGAAGATAGAGAGATACATCAGAAGTATGAATTTCTATGTTTTTTTCCTTTTCCAGAAAATTAATATCAAAGATAACATGACCAGACCACACACGAACCCGAATGAGGTCATACCCTCTTTTGGGAAGATTTAAAAAATCCACTTTGGTTTCATTATCCAGCCGTATATGATTTTTCTTTCCCAAATAGATTTCTGCTCGTCCCTCAGTGGTTCCCACTCGGTCACCTTCCACAATGGGCATATTCAGCTCACCGGTTTCAAATCCCAGATCATCTGCTCTTTGGATATAGGATTTTCCTTCAACACAGCTCAACCTCGCAAAGGAATAATTTGTATAATTTTTTTCTTCCTCAACTCCATAAAGAGGTATAAGAAAGGTTAATATTATGAACAATCCAAAAACTTTTTTCATTTTATCCTCCTATATTCCATATTTTATACTGCAAATGTTGTGCCAAATCTTTCCTCATAAATAATATACTACAATATTATATTTTGTCCATAATAGATGACGGGTGTATACAATATAGACACATCAAAATTGTCATACGGATCCATTCCTCACCTCTGATAAATCCATTTTAAATCTTATATTTAATACCTTAGACTTTACAATGTTTCCTTTTTATTTCAACCTTTGATATCTTATGATTTTCTTCTTTCATTTGGGGTCTAATGTCTGACTATTGTTCTTCTCTCATTTCATATCTGACATTTCACTCCTTAGGATTTATCTTATAGATTCCAATATTTTCTTTGAATTGAATAAACAGGTTCCAATTCATTTTCTGAACTTTGAGAAAGAGCTGGTTTTATGGAAGGTGGTTCCGCAATCCCGCTCATTTGTTTCAAAACACTTTCCACTCCCCTTTTCAATCCCGTAAGGTCATAACCTCCTTCAAGTATAAATAGAATTCTGCTCTCTGCATATCTTTGTGCTAATTTCAACAGTTCATGGGCAAGGGCTCCGAATCCTTCAACTGTGACATTCATACCGCCTAAAGGATCTCCCTTATATATATCAAATCCTGCAGAAACAAGAACAAATTCAGGTTTAAAATCAGCGGCGATTGGATTCAAAATATTTTTATAAATATAAAGATAATCTTCTTCTGTTTTTCCCGGCAGTAGAGGAATATTGACCGTAAATCCTTCCCCATCCGAAAGACCTGCTTCCACAGCGGTTCCGGTCCCGGGATAATGTGGGTATTGATGGGTGGAAAAGTAAAGAATTTTATCTGTTTTATAAAAGGAATTTTGAGTTCCATTTCCATGATGTAAATCCCAATCCACAATAAGAATCCGTTCCACATTGTATTCATTTCTTAAATATTCGGCAGCTATCGCTACATTATTAAAAATACAAAATCCCATAGCGCGTGATTGTTCCGCATGATGACCCGGTGGCCTGATAAGAGCGAATCCGTTGTTTATTTTATCTTCCATTATAAAATCGATGCCTTCGAGTAATCCTCCTGCAGCCAGAAGAGCTGTTTCATAGGAACGAGAGGAAGTGGACGTATCAGGATCCAGCATTACTCTCGGTTTTTCTGAAGTTTTTTTGATAAGATTGAAATAATCCCTAGAATGGATCATCTGAATTTCCTTTTCTGAGGCAAGACGGGGAGTGATATCCTGATAATCAAAGGAAGTTTTTCCTTCAAACAATTCATAAATGGACTCCAGTCTTTTTGGGCTTTCCACATGAAAGTCACCCATATGATGGTTCAAGTATTTTTTATCCTTAACAATTCCTAATTTCAATAACTCCTCCTTTTTCGAGTTTCATGAATGAATATGTTCAATTGATCAAACCTGCATTTATTACATTTATTATTCAATCCTTGATTTTTATATATTCTAAAAAAACACATTTGGTTTTGTTGAATGATTCACCTATAATGATATCATATTAAAATATTAAGACGAGAAAAAGAAATACAAATTCAATGAAATTTCAATTGTTTGTCCCCCCTCAAGGCTATATCGCCCAGCGCTGGGCCCAAAGCAGAGTATCCATGCCCCCGTTAGGCATCCTTTATCTGGCTTCTGTTCTCAGGAAAAACAGCATAGACACAGAAGTTGTCCCCTCAGATGTGTTGAATTATGACTGGAAAGATGTCGAAAAGAGAATTAAAGAATTCAATCCTGATGTTGTTGGAATCACAACAACAACGGAGAACCGCTTTGAAAGCTTCAAGCTCGCCAGCATAGCAAAAAAATGGAATCCCAATATCACCACAGTACTGGGAGGCCCCCATATTTCCATGTCTGGAAAAGACACTTTGATCAACATCAAAGATGTGGATATTCTCGTTATCGGAGAGGGGGAACAAACCATTGCCGAACTTGCCCAATCACTAAGAGAGAAGAAAAATCTGAAAAACGTCAAAGGGATCTACTTCAGAAAAAACGGACAAATATCCTTTACTGGATACAGGAACTATATCGACAATCTGGATGAATTGCCATTTCCGGCAAGGGATATGATTCCCATGGATCAATACAGATTTTATGTGACCACTCCGGATGGAAAAATAAGAAAAGCACAGAATATAATGACTTCAAGAGGATGCCCTTTCAACTGCTATTTTTGTGCAACTCCTGTGAGTTGGGGAAGGAAAGTCAGAGGCCACTCTCCGGAAAGAGTGATTGAAGAAATTGAACACCTTATAGATGCCTATAAGGCTGAATTTATCTGGTTCTACGACGATACATTAAACTACAATTCTCAACGTCTCAATAAAATAATGGACTTGATCATTGAACGAAAATTAAATATCAAGTTTTGCAATGAATTTCGAATCGATATTATTGATGAACCAACGATTGAAAAAATGGCAAAAGCGGGTCTGGTTTGGGCTCACTTTGGGATTGAAGCTGGCAATGCCCGCATAAGAAATCATGTTATCCAGAAAAATATCAATATTGACAAAGCCTATCAGTTTGTCCGCTGGGGTAAAAAATATGGATTTGTTCCGGATGCTTTTTTCATTTTTTCCCACCATACTGAGAATTGGGCAGAAGCTCAAGAAACCATTGAAATTATGGAACGATTTAAATCAATCAATCCAGAAACCGAGATTTCCTCAGCCATTTTACACATTTATCCGGGGACTGAACTTGAAAAAATCGCAAAGAAAAATGGAATTTTACCCGAAAATTTTTCATGGTCTAAAAAAATTGACATGAAAAAAGTGTCCATCCTCCCTGCAGCTCAGGGATACGTTCCACTTTTTAAGGACAAACTCAACTGGTTTCAAATCGCGGATTTGGTCATGAGATGGTCAACGAGCGAGAAAAAAGTCATATCCGCAAATAAAATAAAGTCAGCCCTCAAATCAATCATCTCTTTAAAAGACCTTTATGTCTATTTCGTCTTTTTAGTGACACTGTTCAAACACAAAATGATAAAATTTTTTAGAAAACCTGACAAAGAGAAGGAAAAGACAATTATCAAAAAGCCGGATGTCGGAATGTCCTGATCTTATTTCTTTTTATCCAGTTTCATCGAATAAATCTTAGTTAAACTGGGCTCCTCCATGGTGGTGCCATAAATGTAGTCAGCAACCTCTATGGTCTTGAAATTATGAGTGATTATTATAAACTGGGTCTGGTGTTTTATTTTCTTTATCAATTCCAAAAATCTTGATAGGTTCGTTTCATCCAGAGCCGCATCCACTTCGTCCAGAATACAAAACGGAGTGGGTTTATATCGAAATAGAGCAAAGAAAAAAGCTAAGGAAGTCAGACTCTTTTCTCCTCCTGATAACAGAGAAAGGCTTTTCACTTTTTTGCCCGGAGGCTGGGCATATATCTCCACTCCGCAATCCAGAGGATTGGAATCATCCGTTAATTCAATTCCTGCTTTCCCTCCTTTAAACAACAAAGAGAAAACTTCCTGAAAATGATTATTGACTTCTTTCAAAGCTTTTAAGAATTGTGATTTGCTTTCCTCATCAATTTTATGAATGGCTTCTTTGGTGGATTGAATAGAGTTTTCCAAATCTTCTTTCTGTTGAATAAGAAAATCATATCGTTTTTTCTTAGCCTGAAACTCTTCCTCTGCCATAAGATTCACATTGCTGATTTTTTGTAAATCCTGTTTGGCTGCTTCAAGTTTTTTGTCTGCTTCTGTCAAAGCTTTTTCATCTTCCGGAACATCGCTTTTCACTTCCTCCAGACTCTTTTTGAGTTCCTGCCAGCAGGATTCTTCAAGGTTTACCAGATCCCGGTCAGACTCAGCCTTCTTGATCTCCCATTTAACTCGTTCCTCTTTTTTCTGTTCATACTCACTTCTCAAATCATCAACGCTTTTCTCCATTTCTTTTTCTTCTCTTCTCAAATCATTCAGTTTAGCTTCACAGATAGAGAGGTTGGCTTCTTTCTGTTTTTTTTCTTCTCCGAGATGTTCAATTTCAACTGATATCTTCCTTATTTCCTCTTTCAGCTGAACTTTCTCCTGATCAATGGATCTTATTTCACTTTCTAGATTATTGAGTTTTAAACTGATGTTCTGTTTACGTGTTTGAAGAGACTCAACCTGATTTTTTATATTTTTGATTTTTTCATTAAGAATATCCGCTCCTGATTTCAATTCAAAATATTGATTCCTGCTTTGTTCATTGATCTTCTGCTGCTCTGAAATCTCTCCTTCGAACTGATTCATTTTTTCTTTAATCAATCTTTTTTCTTCTTCAAAAGAATCGGTCTTTGACCTCAATGATTTGGATTTTTCTCCCATCTCCTTCATATCTTTTTCCAAAGTTCTCAATTCATTTTCAAAAATGGATATATTTGTGTTTGTTTTTTCTTTTTCTGCCTGGTCATAAATCATTTCATTTTTTATCGATTCGATTTTTTTCTCTAACTGGGATACAGAGGACGAAAGCTCTTTAGAATTGGCTTCCAATTTTGTCTTTTCAGCTGACATTTCTTCAAAACTTTGCTTTAAAGGATTAATTTTTTGGTTTGCCTCGTGAGTAGCTTTCTCAACTCTTTGTATCTCCTGACTCAACGTGAAAATTCCCTCTCTTTTCTTCCCTAGTTTTAAAAGACCTGTAGATAATAAAAGATCTCCCCTATAAGTAACAAAATTTGCAGATGGAAAATCTTTCCAAAGGTCTAAGGCGGTTTTTATGTCTTCGACAATGACAGCATCATCTAAACCTGATAAATATTCTTGAATATCTTTCTCCGGCTGAACGGATGATTTAAGGAATCCCGAAACTCGGGAATCTTTATATAAATCCTGAGGAAATTTTTCTTTTTTATTCTTGTCTAAAAGGAAAAAATTTCCTTTTATTTTGTTTTCTTCGATCAATCTATGAATGTCTTTCCTATGAATCAGAGTTGCTTTGGCTTCTTCTTTCCAAAATATATCAATAATAGGAGCATATTCTGGATCTGCTTTGATGTGATCGGCTAATATTCCCATGGCACCTGGAATCTTTTCTGAAGACTCTGTTTCCCTTTCCTTCTCTTCCAGCTTTTTCAATGCTTCCAGATGATGATCATTTTGATCTTTTTGTTTTTGGATCTCTGACATTTGATTTTGTAAATCTTCTAAAGACTGGTTTATCTCTTTTATCTTTTCCTGATTGCTTTCTATTTTACCAAGAAGCTCCTTTTTTAAACCAAGGAATTTCTCAATTTCCTGCTCTGAATTCTGCAATTTTTGATTCTTTTGCTCAAGGAGATATTTTTCTTCTTCAAGCTCTTTTTTCAGTCTTTCTTTCTGTTTGGAAAACAGTTCGATTTCTTTATCTATTTTAGCTTTCTCATTATTTACTTCCGTATGCCCTGATATTTTTTGAAAATGTTCTTCTCTAATGGATTCAAGTTGTTTTTCTTTTGTTTTTAGCTTTTCTACAGATTCTTGAACGGCCTCTTCTGTTTTCTTAATCTTCTTCTGTTTTTTACCAACTTCAAGATTAAGATTAGCGAGGTTTTGTTCTGCCTCTTGTTCCTCTTTATCAAGCAGCTGATATTCCTTTTTGTATTCCAGTATTTCTTTGCTGGATTTTTCCTTTCTTTCCTCCAACAATTCCGATCTTTTCATCCTCCTATCATTATCCGACTCCAGCCTGGATAACTGAGACCTGATGGAAAAAAGTTTTTCATTGCCTTGTTTTGTAGATTTTTCAAGCTCCCATAACTGCTTTCTTTTTTCTGTAGCTTTCTTTTCTAATGTTTTCAATTGATAAATAACACTTTTTTCTTCATTCAATGCTTTCTCATAATTTTCTGAATACTCTGTTTGACTTTTTTCCATTTTTTCGATTCTAGCTCTGAAATGACATTCTGTCAGGGTTCTTATTTTTTCTCTTGTTTTTCTGTATTTTTCAGCCGCTTTTGCCTGCCTGCGGAGAGAATTTTTTTCTTTCTTAACTTCATAAATTATATCCACAAGTCTTATTAAATTTTGTTCGCTGTTTTTGAGCTTATTCTGTGTCTGCCTTTTTTTATCCCGATAATAAGAAGTTCCCGCAGCTTCTTCTAAAAGTACTCTTTTTTCAGTCGGTTTCGAATTCAAGAAAAGCCCCACACTTCCCTGTTCTATGACAAAATATTCTTTCTCCCCTATAGACCTTTTCCATAATTCTTCCTGAATATCTTTCAATCTGGCTAATTTTCCATTAAGCCTGTATTCACTTTCCCCCGAACGGAAAATCCTGTGGTTTACTGATAATTCATCATCCTCTTCTTTAAAAAATAGTGAAACATCTGCCATCCCGAGCGGTGCTTTATTTGTGTTCCCATTAAAGATGAGATCTTCGCTCCGTTCCCCTCTGAGCGACTTAAGCCTCTGCCCTCCAAGAACCCAGATAATGGCATCAACGATATTACTTTTTCCTGTCCCGTTGGGCCCCACAATAATGGTTATACCGGGGTGGAAAATCAATTTGGCTCTCTCAGGAAAAGATTTGAATCCTTGAAGTTCTAATTTTTTAATGAGCATATTATTTTTTCTAACTTATGGAATCTAAAAATAAAATAAAGAAGTAATAATAATAGATTTCATAGGCATTGAGCAAGTTTTTTGAGTAAAATACAAATATTTTTTCTATGATTCCGCTTAAGCCGTATTTTTTATCAAAATAATTCAAAAAAATTCGATATGAATGTTAGAATCTTCATATTTATTTTTTATTTATTTTATCCACTCTTGCCTTTCACAGCAATATTTTTGTTCTCCTCATCACATCATTTTTTTCTTGTCAAACAATCATTATCTTGACACTCATGAATGTTTGGTTTAGTTTTTATCTATCGCAAAGCCAGCGTAGCTCAGTTGGTAGAGCAACTGATTCGTAATCAGTAGGTCGGAGGTTCAAATCCTCTCGCTGGCTCTTTTTTATAGAAAAAAATTCTGTTTTTCTTTGATGGATACATTCAAACAGCTATATCATGCATCTCTATAACTCCTGGTTTTTTAATTCGTTATTAATTTGTTATGAGAAGTCCTTGATTAGAATCGGTATCGATCTCAGAAATGACGTCATCAACCGAATTTTCATCTACCCCATATTCTTTGAGTTTATTCTCTACTTTATCCTTAATCCCTGGAATCATACTGGAATACTCCACCTTGAATTTCTTGCCCGTTGACCAGACTCCGCTCCCCTTTTTTTTCTAAGTCGGCATTCAAACGCCTGCATAATGCAGCCCGTTCGGGTAGAGTAGAAAGCTGGCGTAGTGACTTAGGACAAGCATATCTGTATCTGCCCCTTTCGTTTGACAGTGCCTCACTAGCCTATCCATATTCTATCTCCAGCTTCCCCTCATCAAACCGTACGTTCAGTTTTCCCGAATACGGCTTTCCAATCATTTTCTTCCATAGGCTTTCACAGCTTGTTTCCAGGCAGCGTTTGTAGGTATCTTGTATAGACCTAATTCATTATAGAGATAACTGTATGAGAAGCACTGATAGCCTTTATTGTTTATTTTGTGTTTCTTCCTCAGGTATATCCTTACTCTCATGTTTATGTATTCTTTCAGTTTGCATAACTCTCTGCTGCAATTTCCATAGTAAAAGTAATTCGTCCATCCTCGTACTACGACATTGAGATTCTTAATAGTTTCTTCCGTAGATAACATGTGTTTCTTCCGATTCGTTAGTCTTTTTATCTCTGCCTTAATGTGTTTTATTGACTCTTTTGAAGGCTTTATTAAAGGATATTTCTTCCCTGTCCTCGAACTCTCTTTCATCTCAATTCTAAATCCAAGATATCTAAAGGGCTTTTCTCTAGCCTCTACTATTCTTGTTTTCTCCTTATTGAGTTCTAATCCCAGGTGTCCCAGTACTCTTTTTATTCCACAGAGTATCCTCTCTGTTTTGCCTTTTCCCAATACTATAACATCATCTGCATATCGAATCATCCGTGCGTTAAACCTCTCTTTGACCCTTTTGATTTCCCATGTCCTATCTAGAACATTCAAATAAATATTCGCCAGTAACGGGGATATAACTCCTCCTTGTGGTGTCCCCTTATCGTTCTTCTTATATCTCCTCTTACCATCTTTTCCTTCCTCTACTATTGGTGCCTTTAACCACATTCTGATAAGTCTCAGTATGTTTTTATCTACTATTCTTTTTGCTATTAGTTTGAGTAGTTTATCGTGGGATATGTTATCGAAATACTTTGTTATATCGGCATCAATTACTTGTGTCTTGCCTTCTCTCAGTTGTTTCCCTATTTCATCCATCGCTTGATGAGCGTTCCGCTTCGGCCTGAATCCATATGAATTCTCCTGAAAGTCTGCTTCAAATATAGGCTCAATCACTATTTTTGTTGCCATTTGTACTATCCGGTCTTTTATCGTTGGTATCCCAAGCGGTCTCTTTTTGCCATTCCCCTTTGATATGTATGCTCTCCTTACCGGCTCTGCTTTATAGGTTTTCTCCTTCAGCTCTACTCCTATTTTTCTAAGATACCTTTCCTCGCCTCCTTCCATGCCCTCTATGTCTGTGATGGTTATCCCATCTGTTCCTGGTGCTGTTTCCTTCTTCTTTACTAACCGGTAAGCATGTCTTAGTATATCCATTCGGTATACCTTGTCATAAAGGGCATAAAACCTGTACCTCTTTTCCTGTTTGGCCTTCTGGTATAGTTTCCTCTGCAATTGCCGAATCTTTTCTGGAGTGTTTAGCTTTCCTTGCAATCTCCTATCCTTCCTTGCTTCAGAAACTTAATGAAGGTATTGTCCCTTCCCTCTCCCAGGGTTCTGTTGTCCCTCGGATGCTTGCGGTACTATGGACAACTCCGACTCCCTCACAAACCCAGTGAAATTTCAGCTCTAACCTTATATCCACCGGTTGCTCTCGCTTTTGTAAGGGTCTCCCGTGCTCCCTTCTATGACTTCCTCTGCGTGTCACCCCTGCCACCCCGAGAGCCCATCTGCCTGCTTACAGCAGTTCCTTCAGCAGATGTTCCAGCCTTCCCCTCCAGTCCACAGGGTCGGCGACTCCATCTAGGTAACGAGGCTACTTCCAGGTTCGCTCTCGCTGCAACCCGCAGATTCGTTCGACTCGCTCTCCGAGCCTTTGTCAGGAAACTCAGTGTTTCAGGTTGCCCTTAACACCTTCCTCCTACTAAGTGGGTGAACTGCTAATTCCCACTACCGGACTTTAACCGGTAAGCCATACAATATTCACGGCATACAGACCTGGCCCTACAGAATAATGTTGAGGCTCGTTTGGGAACAGACCCACACAGAATTAAGCAAAAGAAAAATTATTGTCAAGTTGTAAAAGCTCTATGGAGATAAGTACAGAACTGTTTGCAATTGAATTAAAACTTCAAATCTGATAAATTGGATTTAAACGAAATGAAAAAAAAAATCTATTTCTTTGCTTCTTTTTTATTAATTATTTCCATAGCAGTTGTTTCCTTCTTTTTGTTGAAAAAAAAGCAGTGCAATTTAATAATCTTCACTCTTGATACAACAAGAGCCGATTACATTGACACTGGAAACGGAGCCCTGAGTGCCACTCCCAATATAAAAAGCATAGCAGAAAAAAGCACAGTTTTTACCCATGCCTACACCATTTCTCCGATCACTGCCCCAGCTCATGTGTCTCTTTTCACTGGAAAATATCCCTACAAAACAAATGTTTACAACAACGGTGAAAAATACGACCATAAGCATCCCACTCTCCAGCAATTGTTAAAAAAGAAAGGATACAAAACTGGCGCAGTTGTATCCCTGGGTGTGCTTCACAAAAAGTTCGGATTAGCAAAATATTTTGATTATTACAATGATGATTTCAGGGATTTTATTCCCGGCTACTTTCTTCCGGCTCATATTGTAACTGAAAGATCTCTGTCTCTACTGAATGAAGTTAAAGACGATAAATTCTTTGTTTGGCTTCACTACTCTGATCCCCACGACCCCTACGCCCCGCCAGAATACAATATTCCGGTCAAAGTCAAGTTCAATAATACTGATATATATACTTATAATTTGTATCACATTCTCAGGGTTTCAACCGAGATTACTCTTAAAAAAGGAAATAACATTTTAAGCTTTGACAGTGAAAAACTCCCCAGTATATTCAAGGAAAATCCTATCCGCCTGGATAAATTCAGTATCAAAGACACCAACGACAATCCTCTAAAAAACATCACTTATAAAAATGCCCAGCTGCACCCTAAAAAACCGACAATTTTACTAAACAACAAAACCAAAATAATGATTCATTCGAAATCCCAAAAAACCGGGATTCTGGAGTTTGAATCAAGACCGGAATACGTCAATGCCAGTATTGAAAAAAACTTTTACAAAGCAGAAGTCGAATACATGGACAAAGAAATCGGAAAAATACTGGACTATCTGAAAAAAAACCAATTGCTGAAAAACACCGTCATTGCCTTTATCGGAGATCATGGTGAAGGACTGGGAGAGTATCAATCTCATTTTGGGCATATTCATTTTTTGAATCCTCAATACATCAAGATTCCATTCATCATCTATTTTCCCAATGAACAAGCCAAAAAAATAGACACCAATGTATCGATTCTCGATTTTATGCCCACCCTATTAAAGCGTTTCAATATTAAAAAGCGCCAAAAAATCGACTTTGACGGCAAAATTATGTCCAAAATAAAAAAGGACAGATTTCTGTTTTCTTTCACTTACAAACCCGAAGCATTTAACAATGCTGTCTCTCTCATTCACCACAACAAACAGTATATTGTCTACAGAGGATTAAAAAACTATGACGAATTTTTTGACTTAGAAAAAACAAACGGCTATTTAAAAAATGATAATTTTATCCATAAAAAAGAATATATAAATATTATTGAACGCATGAAAAAAGCATGCCTCCAGCAATTGGAAATCGCCAAAAGAAGAAAATCGCGGGGCAAGATTCATGAAAAAACAAAAGAAATATTAAAGTCACTGGGATATTTTTAACAAAAGCCGATCAAGAATTTAACTTAATGGGAAATAAATTCAAGATAATCTCTCTTATTGATAGGAATAAAAACACTTCCTGCAAAAATTCTGGGAAAAACAAAACTTCTTACTTTGGATTCCCATTATTATCTCTTAGGCGCTTCTTTTTCTTTCTGGAAAGATAAACGTTTGCTCCTGTAATAAAAGCCAACAACAAGAGAATACCAATCCAGATATACTTTTCCGGGATTCCTCTTAAAATCCCCTTAGCCACCGGGCTTAAATAAAACGCATCTTGGTCGATCCTCTGTTCCAGTTTTTTAATTTTTGACTTGCTCCACTTATATGGGGATTTGTTCAATGTCTCTGTATAATACTTTTCCAGTATCAGATTTTCTTTGTAGGCAATAAACGCATATTCGTTTCTATCTTTTGCATCCGATGCCTTTTGACTTCTTTCCATATATCTGTTTCTTCGGAAAACATGCACCCTGAATTCGTAAAGAAAGGGATTCATATAAGGCGGGAAAGTATATAGAAAATCCTCATAATCCTTTCCCTCCCAGTATCTTAGAATATCTGCGTATTCCTCCGATTTCTTTGAATCGGTTTCCTTGAGTTCATTCAGGAGCATTCGGGAATAAAAGACTCCTATCTCCGAATCTTCATGCTTGTAAGTGAGCTCACTCATGGCTTCTTCTTTTTGAAGGAAAGAAAGAAAAGGAAAATGTTGGGTATAGGAGGCGACTCTTGCTGGAGTGTTTGAAAAACTCAAACCAATTAGAACAATATTTATGGTGAAAAAGACAGATAGAATTCGAAAGGATTTCACAGTCATCCTGGATGATAAATTTTTAGGTTCGATTCCTTTCCAGATTAAAATTTGAATCAATCCGCAGGCAATGGCGTTTAATCCCACATCCCGGAGATCCCAGTACCTTCCCGGAACAATCCATTGAATGACCTCATCAAAAATACCCACCATAGCTCCTATTAGAAATCCGGTTATATAGACGCTTTTGTCCTTAAGGGAAGAGCTCAATGCCAGAAACAAAAACAACCCTAAAAGACCGTATTCAAGGAAATGAACCGCTTCTTCAGGAGATTCCCATAACTTTATAGTGAAGTATATGTATATCGCGGCGATGACAGAAATCCATATATAATTAGATATTGCTCGGATTTTAAGACGGAAAAACAAAACATAACCGATAGCCAATAAGAAAATAACAACCGCCCCTATCACAAAATAAGCAAAGAATTCACGTCCAAAATGAGAGGAAACAAATTCTCTGATTGTTCTGGCAAGGGGAACAATAAAAAAGATGGCAAGCGAACAGAGAACCACTCCGGTCCAGTAAAGATATTTTTTGATATTTGTGTCTCGCATCTGCTGCAAACTCCAATGGTGAATACCGGAAGAACAACTCAATTATTCATAAAAACAGATTGCGGATTTATTCATTTCCATGGTATATGCATCTTATCATGATTTTCAATGAAATCAATTGTTTGATAACAAATCAATAACTATTTCAGTCAGGGATAAATTTCATCAAAAATGAGAGAATTGTCCTTGCTATTTGGTTTGAGGAAGTTTCGTGTAATCCAGTTCAGAACCAAAAAGACTGTGAGGGATGAGATAAATCACCAGGAGTAAAACCGAAGCCCCCAACACCCATCCCCTAGCAGGCTTTCCCTTCCTTCCAGCTATGAGTGCCGCAAGCCATCCCAGCATGGCAATCAGTGTCTTATTGTCTGTTAAATCAGTGCCAAACGGAAAACCGGTCCACAGCTGCCCAAAGGCAAACTTTTGAACCAGCGGCCCTAAAATCATTCCTCCCACAAAAAGAAGAGCAGCTGTCCAGAGAGCATACTTTCGGGGGTTGCTTTTGGGATCCAATGCTTCAATCCCTGCCCTAGTGGAAAACAGCAAGGCAAGAAACATAATCAGGACATGAGGAATAAGAATATAAGCGGGGACTGGATCTTTGAAACGAATGATAACCGGCTGATCCCCTGCAAGAGATTTCCTTTTTTTATCAGAACTTATTATTATTTTATATTCCAGCTTTCCCGCAGCTGGCTGTTTTGGTAAAACTCCCTTTAAAACATTCTGTTTGTGAGTCAATCGTTTTTCAATCCACGGTTCGTCTAATTTAAAACGGCGGTACATAATTTTTCCCGATAATGATTGATCGCACACATCAATTTTTATTTCGCAGTCTTTGGTTGTTTCATGACTTCTGGGTAATGTATATTGAATTTTACGAGAGTCAAACGTGACTTCTCCCTGAATAGGATGAGTAGGGCCTGTGAGTCTTTGATAGACAGCAGCGGATAATGTTATGAGAAAAGCGACTATCCAAAAAACAATCTTTTTCATTTTTTTGTTTTCATTTTTACCATATTTTTTCGAATAAACAAAGAAATAACATCAATTGAGGACTTTCCAATTTTATTCCTATCAGAATAACAGCTTAAAGAGCCTGATTAAACAAAACTCCTTTTATGTAAAAATTATTTACAATTTACCATATTTTCAAAAATAAACTTAAAAAAAATCAACAATTCAGGGAAAACTTCCATCAAAGAATAATATCTATGGCATACAATTTGCATTAATATTCCCGTTATTATTTTTCAACTCATATAATAATAAAATTTATATCTATGTTTGAAGTTCTTATAAAATCCTTCTTTTTGAAATCAGAAAGGATTTATAATAAAATAATATTTGAGGAGGTTAAAATGGATATTAAGTTACAAAAAATTTTGATAGCCGTTCTGATTATACTTATCGCAAATCTGTTGGCTTTTTCTGGCGGAGACGAAATCAAAAGTCAATGGACGACTGATGCCATAACAGTTGACGGATCCTGTGATGACTGGAATGCTGATTTATTGAACTCTTTCAAAAAGTACGAAGTGGATTATGCTTTTAAAAATAATGAAAATTACTTATATGTTGTTTTTATATTTAAAAACCCAAAACACTTAAGTTCTATTAGAGAAACCGGACTCAAGTTCTGGATTAACACGGAAGGAAAAAGTAAAGAAAAATACGGAATCAATTTTATGAAAACAAAGATTTCAGCTGATCAAATGATCGAGATGCTTGAACAACAAAAAGGGAAACTCACCGAGGCACAAAAAAACAAAGTAAAAGAAAATGAATCCTACATCTATTTCAAAAGCGATGTTATAGATAAGAAAGAAAAAGTGATTAATGATGAAGCTCTTGATTCCAGCTTTTCTCCTCCTGCGTTTAGGTCAACAGCAAGGAAAGATAAGACATTTGTCTATGAATTGAGAATTCCTCTCGATGTGCATAAGAATTTGAACAATGGACAATCCTTAGCTCCCGGAGATCAAATAAAAATCGGTTTTGAATGGGGCGGAATGACCAGAGAGATGAAAAAAGCTTTCATGGCAAATCGGGCATCAAAAGGCAGCAAGGCAACTGCAACAAATGTTAGGTCTCTAGATAGAGAAAGAAGCGAACGAGCTCCCAGAACTTCCCATCCGAGTTTAGCTCGCACTCCGAAGGAACATTCATTCTGGGTTGATTTGACGATAGGAACAGAGAAATAATATAAAAAGCAATTTTCAAAATGGCTTTGTGGATTTATTTTACTCAAGACTATTTAAAGAACATCTTCCTCCCCCAATAAAACAATGGTCAAACTGTATTGAAAGCCTAGGATTCAACAAAAATCAATAAGAATTTCGCTGACTGATACTTAAGAAACTGAAATGGGGTGAGCGAGGGGTTTTGAACCCCCAACCTCTGGATCCACAATCCAGTGCTCTAACCTGTTGAGCTACGCTCACCGTAAAACCAGGAATTTGATTCTCGCATTAATCCATAAAAATGTCAATACAGATCGAGAACTGCGGTTCTTCCCTTTGTGGCAAGCCCGATTAACAGACCTGATTGAATAGAGACCATGTTCAAAAAAATTTCTGAATAAAATGCTATTCTATTATAGAGATGAAGATCTTCCCCTCTGATTAAATAAAATCCTCTATCCGGGTTTTTGTTTTACTTTTGACCTTCGATAAGGTCCAGCACATTGGCTGCATCCCGCCAGTTGGTCTTAACTTTCACATGCAAATCCAAATAGATTTTTTCATCTAGTAAGGATTCAAGTTCTTTCCTTGCCTTGATTCCTACTCTCTTTATTAATTGACCGTGTTTTCCAATGATGATTTTACGGTGATTGCTTTTTTCCACTATTATATCCGCTTTGATGTATTTCGAAGCTTTCTTTTGAGTATCCGTTTGGATGTACGATTCTCTCCCAAAACAGTCCTTAGTTTTATCAATATAAACAGCACTCACAAAAGGAATTTCTTCTTTGACATATTCAAGTAACTTTTCCCTTATAATTTCTGCAAAGAAATATTTCTGCGATTGAGTGGACACCTCATCATCCGCGTATAATTTATCGGATTCAGGCATATACTCATAAATTTTATCCTCAAGCAAATCAATTTGTATTCCTTTAAGAGCAGAGATTGGAATAATCTCCTTAAAATCATAAAGGTCTTTATATTTATCTATCAATAAAAGAACTTTTTCTTTTCTGACAATATCCACTTTATTAATAAGTAAAAACACAGGAGTTGATATTTCTTTCAAAATATCTATCACAAATTTATCTCCGTGACCAAATTTCATAAAGGCATCGATAAGCAATGTAATCAGGTGTGCACTCTCAAAAGCAGAGTACACAAAATTCATCATCCTCTTATTGAGTTTGTGCAGGGGTTTGTGGATACCAGGATTGTCAATAAATATAATTTGTCCTCTTTGAGTGGTTTTAATTCCAAGAATACTAATTCTTGTTGTTTGGGGTTTATCCGAGATGATGGATATCTTTTGTCCTAAAATTCTATTCAGCAAAGTGGATTTACCTGTGTTTGGTCGGCCTACTAAAGCCACATATCCAGTTTTGACTTTTTTTTCTTCTACCATATGATTTTTATTCCTTTTGGCTCACGACAGGTTTTATTCTCAGTTTTTTTATCCGTTTCTTATCAATTTCAAGTATTTCCAATGACAAGCCTTTTATCTCAAAATGTTCTCCTTTTCTTGGTAATCTTCCCAGATGATAAGTGATCATTCCTGCCAGCGTAATATAACTATTCCCTTCCATAACCAAATTGAATAATTTTTCAATTTCTTCGATCTCCACATCTCCGGAAGCTATATAACTCACAGGCCCTTCCTTTTGGATCGATTTGTCATCTTTATCATATTCATCCTGAATCTCTCCGACAATTTCTTCAACAAGATCTTCCATAGTCACAAGGCCGGATACACCTCCGTGCTCATCCACCACAATAGCAAGTTTTTGTTTTCTCTTTTGAAGTTCTTTAAGTAGTTCTGTAACCTTCATGGATTCAGGAACAAAGTGGACAGGTCTTATGAGAGACTCGATTGAATTTTTTTGCCATTTGTCAGATGAATATTCAAGTAAATCCTTTGCAAGCACAATTCCTTCTATGTTGTCTATTCTTTCTCTATATACAGGAATCCGGGAATGTTTGTTTTGGATAACAAGATTTCTTATTTTTTTTATGGTTTCATTTCTTTCAATACACACGATGTCCACTCTTGGAGTTATGATCTCCCTTACGTAAGTATCTCCAAACTCAACCACGCTTCTTAATAATGCACTCTCATCTTTTTCTATGATACCTTCTTCTCTAGCTCTGTTTATGAAAGCCTGAATTTCTTCCTCTGAAACTTCATGAACTTTTCGCTCTTTTTCCACTTTAGGAACAATGATATTGAACAATAAAAGAAATGGTTTAAATAACAAATAAATCAGATTATGCACATGGAGGAAAAGTGAGAAGACTCTTTTTTCAAATTTTGAGTCAATGAGTTGAGGAAGATAGCTGAACAATATAAAATAACCGAATACAGAGAACAGAAATAACCATAAAGGCCAGAATTGAAATCTTGGAAACACAGAGTATAAATAAACAAGAAAGGCAATCAAGAAAAAATTTCTAAAAAATCCTACCGCTTTCCTAAGGTCATCGTAAATGGTAAGAAACTTCAGATAAAACTTTTTTTCTTCTTTTTCCAAATATCTGCTAATGTAAATTTTAGATGAGGAACTCAAGAAGATATGAAAAAGCGAAAACAAAAAAGTCACCAGCCCGCTTAAACACAATCCTCCCCAAACAAAGTATTCAACTTCCATGATCTTCTTTACTTAAAAGATTTTTGAGTCTCTCCTCCTCCTCATCCATTCTAGAAGAATGGTTATATCCAAGAAGATGAAGAAATCCATGTATGGTTAATTTTTGCACCTCTTTCTCAAGACCGTGACTCTTATGGAAACACTGTTTAAATGCTTGAGGGACCGATATCACTATATCTCCCAAATAATATTTTCCATCAGGACTTTTCTCATTAATGGGAAAGCTTAATACATCTGTTGGTTTTTTCTTGTTTAAATATTTAAGATTCAGACGTATGATTTCCTTTGTATTCACAAAAACCAGGGACAGTTCAGAATTTTTAAGCTTGTAATAAGCTATCAACTTTTTAAGCAATGATTTAAAATAATTCAAATCCAACCAGTAACTATTTTGCCGGTTTATTATTTCTACCATTTGATTTTTCATTATTTTTTGGTTTCTTCTTCTGTTCTATCTCGAATTCAAAATCAGGATACTTTTCCCTTCTGTGATAAATGGAATAAAGATTTGTAAAAAAGGAGGCAGCGATAATTTTCAATTCTTTTAAAGTGAAGTCACAATCGTCTAGCTGGCCGTCCTGAATACAACTATTGAATATATCGGTGATCACTCTCTTTATATTAACCTCAGTAGGTTCCTTAAGACTCCTTGAGGCAGCTTCCGAAGCATCAGCAAGCATGATGATTCCTGCTTCTTTACTCTGGGGAATAGGACCAAGGTACCGATAACTCTCTTCTCCTATTTTATGCATTTCTGGATCATATTTTTCTTTTGCCTTTTGATAAAAATATCTTACCAGAGAATTCCCGTGATGCTGCTCGATAATCTCCCTTATTTTCTTGGGAAGTTTTAATTTTTTTGCTCTTTCCACACCTTCCTTCACATGATTGACTATAACCAGAGTGCTCATACTCGGAGTCAATTCCTTATGAATACTGGAATTTCTCTTCTGGTTTTCAATGAAATATTCGGGACGCTTAATTTTTCCTATATCATGATAAAGAGCTGCCGCTTTAACCAGTAAAGTATCTATTTTTATTTTTTCAGCTGCTTTTTCTGCTATGGAAGCCACGATCAGAGAATGATGATAAGTGCCAGGAGCTTGTATTGCCATTTCCTTGAATATGGAAAGATCTGAATTTGTGAGTTCAAACAATTTTGCCTGAGTCAGATATCCCAAGGATGTTTCATAAATTGGGAGAAATAAGAATGCTAAGGAAGCACTCAGAACAGCGCCAAAAATTCCCATCAATAAATCACTGGATATCAGTTCTATAGATCCAAATTTTTCATTTATCAAATGAATGGTGATGATTATAAACATGTTCACGGGGGCAACAAGAAAAATTCCTGTTTTGAATACAGAAATCCTATTTTGTTTCCCATAATTTTTAATTCCATATACAGCCGCAAGCCCTCCAATCAAGCTGAATCCCATGATATAGAAATTAGAGTTGAATAAATATCCAACAAGCAAACTGTTAATAATGACATATATAACGGCAACCGGAATTTGCGCCAAAAAGGCAAAGAGAAGAACACCAAATTGATAGGGAAATCCATATTTATAGGCTTCGGTGTTTTTAAGCAAAGAAAATTTCGAGTCTTGGCTGAAGGTTTCTGAAAGAAAATCGGAAAGCTTATAAAAAAGAATACTCAGAATTAAAGTAATTCCCAATACAACAAAATTCTTAAAAGCTTTTTTAAAGTCAAGAAGGGATTTGAGATAATACCAAATTGTGATAAAGAGGAGAAAAAAAAGAAGAAAGGTTCCTATAAAATTTGATAACCAGCTCGGCTTTTCATGAAGATTTTGATTGATGGTTTTAATTTGTTCAACATCTTCTCTGCTTACTTCATCTCCCTTCCTGATAATAACTTTTCCCTCTTTAATGGTATAAAAAAACGGTTCCACATTTTCCCTAACCTGTTCCTTCCTTCTGTCGGTTTCCACCTTATCATAGGCGACATTCGCTGTAATAAAGAGTTCTGAAAGCTCTTTAAGCAAGGATTTTTTTTCTCTTGAGATATCATAGTTATCAATGGTCTCAAATAATTTTTCTTTACTCTCTTCAAGATTAGTGATTTCATCAACTTCTGAAGGGCTTTCTCTACCTGGTTCTCTCCTAAGAGTGAATCCTTTTTCCCCTTCCTTATGAATAAAAACATCCTTAGATAAAATAATGCCTTGAGCTGAAATTTTTCCCAACAAACTGATCAACAATTCCTCGATATTTTTAGAAAACTTGTTCTTAATAAGAGTTCTGATCGATTTTTCAGAAATATTAAGTCCATACTTATCCAGCATCTTTTGCTGGAAGTTCTTTATTTCTTGTAAAGAAATAGAGGGTTCCAAAAATTCCCTCCCGAGATTGAAAAATTGACGAATTCTTTCTTCAGTGATTAAAAAAACATTTTTATTAATATTATAAACAGGAAGAACTGCTTCCACAGCTTCCATTTTTCTCTTTTGAGTTATTTCCTCATCTTTAATCTGAATATCATCTGGAACCACTAAGTTTGTGGAAGCAATTTCTCCGACTTCAGGGACAGGCAATGACTTAGAAGGAATATAAGATATCAAGTATGAAATTAGTACAACAAAAACAAACATATAAACAAATGGATTTTCTACCGCTTTTTTCCATAAATTTTTCTTTGGTTCTTTCTTTTCAAACGTTGATTTTCCTTTTTGATTCACTGCAGAATTCTTCGATTTCTTGAAAAAATTGATTCTTTTAAATTGGAAGGAATTCATTTTTTTAAGACTTGCCCTCACTTTTTTGGTAAGCTTTAATAATCTTTTGCACCAGCGGATGACGGATAACATCTCTATCGGTGAAATATAGGATAGAGATATCTTTGATCGAAGAGAGAATTTTAATGGCATGGAGCACTCCGGATTTTTTTGGTTGGGGAAGATCTATTTGAGTGATATCTGCAGTCACCACCACCTTAGAGTCAAATCCTGAGCGGGTTAAAAGCATTTTCATCTGTTCCTTTGTGGTATTTTGAGCCTCATCAAGAATAATAAAGGAGCTGTTTAGAGTTCTCCCTCTCATAAAAGCCAGAGGCGCAATTTCAATAATATCCTTTTCTATGAGATTATTAGCTTGCTCATATTCAACAAGATCGAATAAAGCATCATAAAGAGGACGCAGGTAAGGATTGATTTTTTGAGCCAAATCCCCAGGTAAAAATCCTAATTTTTCTCCTGCTTCAACGGCAGGCCTCGTAAGAACGATCCGGTTGACCACTTTATTTTGAAGTAATGATAGAGCCATAGCCATTGCCAGATATGTCTTTCCGGTTCCTGCAGGGCCGATCCCAAATACAAGGTCATATGCTTTTATAGCCTTTATGTATTCATGCTGATTCAATGTTTTTGGAGTCACTGCTTTGCGGGAAAGATATAAAGTTGAAACAGGTTGAAAATTATCCATCTTACTAACCGGAGAATTCTCTAAAATATCAAGGGTAATATAAAAATCTTCTTCTTTTAAATGATAACCTTTTTCCTTCATTTCTTTAATTTTTTCAAAATAGGACTTTGCGAATTGGACATTTTTAGGCTCCCCATCAATCATTAAGGTACTCCCTCTGAGAGACAAATTGGTGCCCAGACGTTTCTCCAGGGATTTTAAATTTTTATCCAGCACTCCGGAAAAAACATTATTACTAAAGTAAGGGTGTTCGATTTTAACCATGCTTGATTGTGAATCAGGGATTTATTTGATTTTTTATCATATTTTATAGATTATAAACAATAATGAACAACTTTTGTCAAGTTATTATATCGGGAAATTCTCTTTTCTAAAATAAAAACTTTCACCGAATTCCTTGAAAAAAAATTTGAGCTGTTGTATAAAATTATTTATTCTTATAATAATACCTATAAATGATAAAATCAAGGAGAATAGAATGGAAGATGAATTTAAAACTGTTTCAATCCCCACGTCTTTATATAAAAAGATCGAAGAAAAAATTAAAGGAACTGAAACCAAATCAGTAGCAAGTTATATAACTAAAGTTTTAAGAGAAAGTCTATCTAAAGACCAAAAAGCCCAAGAAGCTTTTTCAAAAGAAGACGAGGAAAAAGTAAAAGAACGATTAAAAGCACTGGGTTACATCGATTAAGTTCTTAATCAATTAAACCGGATTATCCAAACAGATATTAAATTTGAAATCAATCTAATGAATTCACAATTTTTCTAAAAATCAAAGGAGGAAATAATGATAGTTCCCCATGGCGGAAAGCTGGTTGAACGTGTTCTAGATGAAGTAAAAAAGAAAGAAATTCTGGATGATATGGAACAATATCCATCAGTGAAACTAAATCAAGAAATAGTGAGCGATGTAGAAAATATTGCATTTGGTTTTTACAGTCCGCTGGAAGGATTTCTGGGGGAAAAAGAATTATCAAATGTCCTCAATCATATGAGGCTAACTAACGATATTCCCTGGACAATCCCTATCGTCCTGGATGTGAAGAGTGACGAGGCAAAAAACTTCAAAGTGGGTCAACAAATTCTTTTAAAGGATCCAAACGAACAGCCTGTGGCTTTACTTTATCTTGAAGAAAAATATGAGTGTGCCAAAAATGAAATTGCAGAGAAAGTATTTCAAACAACTGATGTTTCGCACCCCGGAGTGGCAAAAGTACTGAAAATGAAAGAAGTTTTGCTGGCAGGAAAAATTGATCTCATTCAAGAAAGCCCAACTCCCTATTTTCAGTATAAGCTTAAACCTATAGAAACAAGAATACTTTTCAAAGAAAAAGGATGGAGAACCGTTGTTGGATTTCAAACTCGAAACACTCCCCACATCGGACACGAATATGTTCAAAAATCAGCATTGACATTTACAGACGGAATTTTTATCAACCCGGTTATCGGGCGTAAGAAAAGGGGGGATTTTAAAGATGAAGTCATACTGGCTTCCTATGATAAACTGATAAAGAACTATTATTTAAAGGAAAGAGCTGTTATGGCAATTCTCCAGATGGAAATGAGATACGCCGGTCCTAGAGAAGCTATTTTTCACGCCATAATCCGGAAAAACTTCGGATGCACTCATATTATCATTGGCCGTGATCACGCGGGTGTGGGAAACTATTATTCTCCCTATGCTGCTCAGGATATTTTTGAAGACTTTCCTGATTTGGGAATAATTCCTCTGTTTTTCAGATCATTTTATTTCTGTAAAAAATGCAATTCGGTGGTCAATGAAAAAATATGTCCCCATGATCCTTCCGAACACATAAACTTTAGTGGGACAAAAATAAGAGAAATGTTAAACCAAGGCACTATCCCTCCTCCAGAATTGATGAGGCCTGAAGTAGCTAGGATAATCATTGGATACGATAACCCTTTTGTGGAATAAAAAAAGCTAAGAATATGAATATAGATAAAAAAGTATTCGTTATTGGTCTAGATTGCACTGCAACAGATATTTCAAAAGAAAAGAAAATTAAAAAGTCAATACAAAAAAGGAGTAACTATGGGAAATTCGAACCCAAGTGATTCAAGAGGTGTAACCTTATGGTTTACTGGATTGCCCTGTTCAGGAAAATCCGCTGTAGCTGATGAAGCTGCAAAAATATTGAATGAAAAAGGATTGAAAGTCGAAAGGCTCGATGGAGACATCGTCCGTCAAGATCTCACCCGAGATCTCGGGTTTTCCAAGCAAGACCGGGACGAAAATATTCGCAGAATAACTTTTGTTGCAAAATTATTAACAAGAAACGGAGTGATTGTCTTAACTTCATTCGTTTCTCCCTATAAAAAAGCACGAGAACGGGCACGAAAAGAAATCGGAAACTTTATAGAAGCCTATGTGAAATGTCCTGTTGAGGTTTGTATGAAGAGAGATGTGAAAGGCATGTATAAAAAAGCAATTAAAGGGGAAATTAAAGAATTCACAGGCATATCGGATCCGTATGAAGAGCCTGAAAATCCTGATTTATTGATTGATTCTGATAATGAAACTCCGGAAGAAAGCACCCAAAAAGTGATTGACATGCTAAAGGAAAGAGGATATTTATCTTAATCTTAGCAAACTATAAGTATAAATTAAAAGCAAAAAATCAGTTCCTCGGCAATGGTGTCTTAAAGCAAGCTGTTGTATTCATAACAATTGAACAGCAAATCTCAATTGACCAGTAGAGAGATATAAGTTTATTGGTTTTTTTCTTTTTTTGTCGAATAGTAGTCAAGAATTCGCATATGATCTTCATATGAACAGAATTTGGTGGGTTCTGTACCAGGAAGAAAAACCTCTTTAAAAGGGTACAAACAGATCGGTGTGGCTAGAAGTCCGGTTTTTCTGTCAATAACCTTAAAAACAAGATTGAGGCTTGTTGGGTCATCAAATTCCTCTTTTTCAAATTCTACTTCCTTATCTTCAGCTTTTTTCTCTTCATCTTCTATAATTTTCTTAAAAAATTCAATCCATACAGGTTGTGCCGCTACCATTCCGGATTGCCTGTCCCCTATGGAATTTGTCTGTAAATCATGGCCAATCCAAACACCAGCACAAAGAGAGGGAGAAAAACCAACAAACCAAGCATCTGTGAAATTATCTGTTGTTCCTGTTTTTCCAGCCAGATCTTTGTCTTCGGTTAAAGGCCTTGCTGGCGTTCCGCTTCCTCTTTGGATAACTCCCTGCATTAAGGAAGTGATCATATAGGCTATTTCCTGAGAAATAACTCTCTCTGATTCAACTTTCCTTTCTTCCAGAATATTTCCGTCTTTATCTTCAATCCTGGTTATAAAATAAGGTTCTATTCTTATCCCTTTATTAGGAAAAACAGTATAAGCTGACACCAATTCTTTCATATACACTTCAAAAGTACCCAGCGATAAGGAAAGATAAGGATAAACAATTGTGGAAAGCCCGAATTTATGGCAGTATTCCACACCGGTTTGAGGAGATATGGATTCTAATATTTTGGCTGTGACTACGTTTCGTGATTGTTCCAACCCCATACGGAATGTAACAGCCCCTTTATATTTTTCATCGTAATTCGGAGGTGACCAAGGCTCATCAGACCATTTGTCTGTAAACTCAGTTGGTTCATCGATTATAATGGTGGCATTCGTAAATCCATTTTCCAGGGCAGCAGTGTATAAAATCGGTTTTATGGCTGATCCCGGCTGTCTGGTGGCTTGAGTAGCGCGGTTATATTCACTTCTTTTATAAGAATAGCCACCAACCATGGCTTTAATCTGACCGGTTTGCGGTTCTACAGCCAAAAAAGCTCCTTCAAGAAGAGGTTCCTGATCAAGGGAAACAAGCAGCTCCTTTTTTTCTTCATCGATCTGGTTAATTTTAACTTTTATCACATCTCCTCTTTTTATAAGATTTCTTAAATTTCGGATCTCTGTCCATTCAATATCCGAATTGGTTAATTTTCCCGTATAATCTTTCACTTTTACCAGGGCATTCTGTCTTGAAACGTCCAAAACAATCGCCTCTTCTATCGGTCTTTTTACGGAACTGACAACCCAATCATCAAGCCATACTTCTTTAAGGTCTTCATTTCCTTCCTCAAGAAGATTTTTTTTATCGTCTCTCCATCCCTGCCTTTTATCAAGAATCCGCAATTGTTTCTTTAAAGTATCTTCCGCATATTTCTGCAGTCGCATATCCATCGTCGAATAAACTTTTAATCCCTCCTTATAAAGAGAATCATATCCGTAATTCTTTATCAAATACCTCCTTACTTCTTCCCTGAAATAACCAGCAAAATCAGATTCTCCCCTATGTAACGGCAACACATCGAGTGACTTCTCTTTTATTTCATCCCTTTTCTCTTTGGATATAAATCCCGCTTCATACATACGGTTCAACACATGATTTCTTCGGCGTAATGTGAGTTCCGGTCTTCTATATGGAGAATAAATCCCAGGGCCCCGGAATATACCAGTAATTAAGGCAATTTCTTCAAGATTAAGTTCCGAAGTCATTTTTCCTAAAAACAAGCGGGAAGCAGACTCCACTCCATATGTTCCGTGTCCTAAATTGAATTGATTACAATACCAGGTAAGAATTTCTTCCTTTGTATAGTCCCTTTCCAGCTGAAGTGCCAATAAAGCTTCTTTAATTTTTCTCCGGAGTGTTTGCTTTGGATGCAATAAAATCTCTCTCACCAACTGCTGGGTTATCGTACTCCCTCCCTGAAGACTTTTTGTTCTCCTCTTGAGCCTTATATCTTCTCTTAAAGCCCGTAAAATTCCCAGGATGTCTATTCCCTTGTGTCTAAAAAAACGGGGATCCTCGGTGGCAATGATGGCGTTCTTCATATCATCAGGTATTTCCTCATAAGAAACTTCTATTCTTTTTCTTAATGCATATTCCCCTATGACATCTTCTTCATTATCGGCATAGATATAGGTGATTCTATAAGGTTTGTATTTTCTGAGTTTTTCAATATCAGGAAGATTATTTTTTATCGCTTTATAAGTCCCTAAAAGGGCTCCTAAAGTAAACACAGATAAAAATAAAATGATAACCAGAAATCTATAAAAGCCTTTTTTCCACTGCGGTTTTTTTATTCTGATGATGAGATTTTTTTTGAATAACATTTTATAAAATATAACAAACTATTGTGAATTAGTCTAGACGGTATTATATGTATTATATTATTATATGCCTTGGCTGACTAATCTTATTGATATAAAATAAATTAATCTTAAACCTTCTCCTATTATTTTTTCTTAAAATAAATTTTTACAGCTAAAAATCGATTCTAAGAGCATAAGAAATTTTTGTTTTGAACAATATTCTTAAAAGCTATTTCTGAACCCCACAATGAATTCTAAGATTTTTTCAAAGGAACAACAATATATCTATCTATAATTATATCAATATTTTAAATCAGCCAGGGCACATAAAACATAAAACATAAAACATAAAAGGGAATCCCCTGATTTCGATTTTCCTTACCTCGATATTACAGGAAATTCATGGCAAACAAATGAGCCTTGGCTTCCTCATAATTCCTATTTTTTGCTTTCTTTATCAGAGATGAAAATTTATCCTGAATATTAAGCTTCCATCTGTTTAAGATAGTCAATCACAATCCTTTTTATTTTCATACCGATCTCTGCCACCGGCATGGTGGCATCAACATGAATGATATTATCCCCATTGAAGCTTTTAAATCTTCTTCTTACATTTTCCAGATATTCCGGACTCTCGAAAAGCATGTCTTTTTTTTTGCGGTTTGATATTCGTTTCAATCCCTTTTTCTCATCAATATCAAGTATAAATACCAAATCCGGTTGGACAACAAATGACTCATTCATTTCTCTTATTCTTTGTTCACTGATTCCTTTTGCTCCCTGATAGGCAATAGTTGAATAATAATATCTATCTAGAATCACCACATTCTTTTTCTGGAGAGCTGGTTTTATATTGTTTCTTACGTTTTCTTTCCGGTCTTTCTGGAATAACAATAATTCTTCTTCTGGAGTCAGAGAACCAGCTTGAAGAGCTTTCTCTTTTATCTGTCGACCCCATTTGCTATCCGACGGCTCTCTTAAATAAACAGCCTCTATTCTTTTTGAATTCAGCTCTTTTAAAAGTAAATGAGCCTGGGTAGATTTTCCTGCTCCGTCAATTCCTTCAAATACAATGAGCACACCTTTTCTTAAATTCATGAAAACACCTTCATATGCATCCGCGATTTACTTTCTCTGTTGCAACTTTTTTGCTCATTTTTTTAAAACTATGTTATCATAATTTCATTTAATTTATGCAACTTTTCTTATTCATTTTTGTTTTAAGATAGGAATAGTATTGAATTTTACTAACCACTATGGTATTTTATAATTTAAATTAGAGGAGGAAGGGAAATGAAAAAAACAGTTTGGATCGCATTAGGAAGCTTTTTAATCGGTCTTATACTTGCTGGAATATTTTTTATCTATATTCCAGAGAAACAAGCAGATAACAAGCCTTTTCTAGAAAAAAACATATCATCATCTTATTCCTCTCCACTTTACGCTTCCCAAATTTCTGAAACAAACAAGGATTTTGTTGAAATAATAAAAAAAATTGGACCTTCGGTGGTCAAAATCCAGGCGACTAAAGTTGAACGAGTGAGTTTTGGAGCTATTGACAGCCCCTTTGATGATTTCTGGGATAGATTTTTCGGGATCCCTCAGGAGCGTCACTCCATTGTTGTCGGTTCCGGTTTTTTCATAAGTCCAGACGGCTATCTGCTTACAAACAATCATATTGCAGAAAATTCCGAGCGAATAAAGGTTTATTCATTCCAAGGGAAAAACTATGATGCTGAAATAGTCGGATTAGATAAGAAATCAGACCTAGCATTACTCAAGGTCGAGGACAACAACAATTTACCCTATGCCCAATTTGGAAATTCTGAAGAATTACAAATTGGAGAATGGGTGCTTGCTTTCGGAAATCCCATGGGGATGACCCATACCGTTACATCAGGAATAGTCAGTGCAAAAGGAAGACATCTATCCACTGATTACTACCAGAATTTCATCCAAACCGACGCAGCCATAAATCGAGGAAACAGCGGAGGGCCTCTCGTAGATATGAACGGGAACGTTATCGGGATAAACACAATGATTCTAGCCCCTACCGGAGGAAATATAGGAATCGGATTCGCCATTCCATCGAACCTCGCCGTCAATGTCATAGAGCAGCTCAAAAAAAGTGGGAAAGTCATTAGAGGATATTTAGGAGTGACCATCAAACCCATAGATGAAGACGTGAGAAAAGTTCTTGGACTAAAATCCAATAAAGGAGCTCTTATCAATTCCATAGAAGCAGGATCTCCTGCTGATAAAGCCGGATTAAAGACCTATGATGTCATAATCGAAGTAGAAGGAGAACCTATCAAAGACGACAATGACCTCAAATTCAAAATTGCTGAACTCCCTCCAGGAAAAAGAATAAATATAAAGATTATTAGAGATGGAAAAGAAAAAATTGTATCCACAAAGCTTGGAAAGCAAGATTCAGATGACGAAGCAACGATTGAATCCTCTTCCGAAGAAGGCTTGGGTTTTCGTGTGCAAGAACTGACGGAAAGTATTGCCCATCGATACAATTTAACCACTACTGAAGGATTAATAATCATTGAAATAAAAAGAGGAAGTCCTGCTGATTTAAAAGGTCTCCAAGTTGGAGATATCATTCTTGAAATCAATAGGAAAAGAGTCAAAACTGTTGATGATGTCAAATCCATACTTAAAAACGTTGATTCTGGAGATCCAATTTTACTGCTTATCCGGAGAGAAAGAAGAGGGCTATCAGAAGATTATCTGGTAACTCTCAGGATTTCCTAAATGAAATTCACGAAAGTTCACTCTCTTGGGAATGATTTTTTAATATTTGACCAGAAAGAAATAAAACAACGTTCAAACATAAGTAAGCTTGCCAGTAAAATTTGCAAACGCCATACGGGAGTTGGGGCTGATGGTATTCTCACTATTTCTGTAAAAGATAAAATTAAAGGGTTCGTCAATTTTAGAATCATTAATGCTGATGGAACTGAAGCAGAGATTTCTGGTAATGGACTTCGTTGTGCGGCTGCCTACCTTTATCATTATAAAAAAATTGATACAGAAAGAATAAATTTCATCACCACTGCAGGAAACAGAGAGTGCAATCTTTTAAAAAAAGAAAATCACGCTTATTTACTTAGAGTCGAAATGGGAATACCTTTGTTTACTTCAAAAGATATTCCCTTTGATGATGGATCATCCCATGATAAAATCATTGATTATCCTCTTTCAATAAATCAAAGAATATATCCGATAACCTTGGTATCTCTGGGGAACCCTCACTGTGCTATATTTATTGATCGATTTCCTTCAAGGATTGAATGGCACCAGCTCGGCCGCGAGATAGAATCCCATCCTTTTTTCCCAAAGAGAACAAATATTGAATTCATAAGGGTTCTGAACCGTAAAGAAATCGATGTGCTTTTTTGGGAAAGAGGGGTTGGAGAAACACTTTCCTCAGGAAGCGGTGCTTCCGCAGCAGCTGTCTCTTCCATTCTAAAGAATCTCACTGATCATATTGTACAAGTTCGAACCAGTATGGGAAACTTAACTGTCGAATGGGAAAAAGACACAGTTTATCAATCTGGCCCTTCTGAAGTTGTCTTTAGCGGAAACATCTTTATTTGACTGGTTTTATCACTCAATTAATGGATACTTGATTTGAAATCATCTTTTTACTGAATGAGATTGCTTAATCAGTGCATTTTCTAAAACATCTTTGATATCATTGACATAAATGAATTCTATTTCTTTCTTTATTTTCCTTGGAATATCTATCAGACCTTTTTTATTTGCCTCTGGCATAATAAGCTTCTTAACCCCTGCCCGTTGAGCTGCTAAAACTTTTTCCTTTACCCCCCCTACAGGCAAAACTTCGCCTCTCAAAGTAATTTCTCCTGTCATGGCAACATCACTTCGAACTTTCAAATTTGTACACACTGATATCAAGGAAGTCGCAATAGTGACACCAGCTGAAGGACCATCTTTAGGAATAGATCCCTCCGGAATATGAATATGAAAATCATTCTCCGAAAAAACATTGGAATTGATTTTAAATTCTTTAGAATGAGCCCGGCTGTAACTTAATGCAGCTTGAGCCGATTCCTTCATAATATCTCCAAGAGAACCGGTCAAAGACAAATTGCCTTTTCCTTTCATTTTGGAAGCCTCAACAAAAAGAATCTCTCCGCCTGAAGCTGTCCAGGCGACTCCAGTCGCTATCCCTACTTTATCGCTCTTCAAAACCTGATCTTTAAAAATCTTAGGGGGACCAAGATATTTTTCAATATCATTTTGACCTATGACAGTGATGCTTTTTTTCCCTTCAGCAATTTTTCTGGCTACTTTCCTGCACACAGAGGCGATTTCTCTTTCCAAGTTTCTCACTCCTGCTTCTCTGGTATAAAGTGAGATAATCTTTTTTATTGCTTCTCTAGAAAATCGAATCAATTTTTCATTAAGTGCATTTTCCTTTATCTGTTTAGGGACAAGATGACGCAATGCAATCTGAAGTTTTTCCTCTTCTGTGTATCCAGGAAGTCTGATCACTTCCATACGATCACGAAATGCAGGTTGAACGGGATCCAACAAATTGGCGGTTGTGATGAACATGACTCTCGAAAGGTCAAAAGGAACTCCCAGATAGTGATCCCTGAATGAATAATTTTGTTCAGGATCCAAAACTTCCAACAAGGCTGAGGAAGGATCACCCCTAAAATCAGCTCCTATCTTATCCACTTCATCCATCATAAACACAGGATTATTAGAATTGCATCTTTTCAGACTCTGGATGATCTTTCCAGGTAAAGCTCCGACATAAGTTCTTCTATGACCTCTGATTTCTGCTTCGTCTCTGACTCCTCCCAGTGAAATACGAATAAATTTTCTGCCCAGGGCTCTTGAAATGGAGCGTCCCAGTGAAGTTTTTCCTACTCCCGGTGGGCCAACAAAGCATAGAATCGGACCTTTTATCCTTTTAGATAATTTTCTAACTCCCAGGTATTCCAAAATTCTTTCTTTAACCTTTTCCAACCCATAGTGATCTTCATCCAGAATTATTTTCGCTTTTTTCAAATCTAAATTATCAACAGTGCTTTTATTCCAGGGAAGATCAAACATCCAATCCAAATAATTACGAACAACAACTGTTTCCGAAGATTCCGGATGGATTTGAGAAAGACGGTTTATCTGCTTTTCCATTTCCTCTCTAACTTCTTTGGAGACCTTCAGCTTTTTTAATTTTTCTCTGTAATTTTTAATTTCTTCTTGAATCTCAGTTCCTTCTCCCAATTCTTTTTGAATAGCCTTCATCTGCTGTTTTAAAAAATATTGCTTCTGTAGTTTATCCATTTCTCCTTTGGCTTCACTGCTTATTTTCGACTGCACACTTAAAAGTTCAAGCTCTTTGGTCAAAAGTTCATAGACTTTCTTTAATCTCTCGAAAGGATTGGTGATTTCCAGAACTGTCTGAGCTTCCTCCACCTTCATGTCCAGGTTGGCAACAGTGAGATCAGCCAATCTCCCGGGATCATCAACATTAGCTGCAAGAATCATTATCTCAGTAGAGATGTTTTTACCAAGAGAAGAAGCTTTTTCCAATCCTGAACGAACATTACGGATCAATGCCTTATTTTTAACCTGGCTTTCTTCCTCTTTCTGTTCACTGATAACTTTTATTTTCGCAGTATAAAAAGGCTGGTCTTCTTCAATGGATTGAACCTTAGCTCTCACCATACCCTGGGTTAATATCCTTATTCTTCCATCAGGAAGCTTTAGCATTCTCATTATCAAGGCAACTGTTCCCACATCATAGATTTCATCTCTTTTTGGCTCTTCGGCCTCCATATCCTTCTGAGTCAAAAGAAAAATCATTCTGTGTTTTGACAATGCCTCATCTATGGCATTTTTCGATTTTTCTCTTCCCACAAATAAGGGAACAACCATATAAGGAAAAACAACGATGTCCCTTAAAAGCAAAACCGGTATTTTTTTAGGAATATTAATTTTTTTATCTTCTTCAAAAAAATCTTCAAATTCTTCTGCATCATTCTGAGCTTTTTTTGCCATGAATTTCCTCCATTTTATTCCTTTGGCTTTTCAATTTTGACTTTAAATGATTTTTCTTTTTCTGATTTAAGTATTTTTAATATCAAAGTTAAAACTCCATTTTCGAGTATTGCCTGAGATTGATTTGAATCAACAGGACTGGGGAAGTGAATAATCCGTCGAAAGCCTCCATATTCTCTTTCCAACCTGTGATATATTATTTGATCTTTGGAAACAAGGTCCTTTTTGATCCCTCTAATTTCTACATGATTGCTATTAAGAAAAATGGAAATATCATCTTTTGATACTCCCGGTACCTCTACTTCTATCAATAATTCCTTTTTTTTCTCTGAAATATCGATACTTGGAACCCACAATTCCTCAATCCCAATGGTCTTACTTTTTTGTAAAAAAATTCGTTTTTCAACTTGATTGGTTTCTGCTTCAATTTTAATTATTTTGCAAACAGGTTTTACTCGTTTCACCATTTATTATAACTATTTTTCAGCTAGCAAAGTTTCCAATTCCTTCTTGAATTCATTCACATCTTTGAACTCTCTGTACACCGAGGCAAATCTGACATAGGCAACTTTGTCCAATTTTTTCAATCGTGACATGACTATTCGTCCAATCTCTGTGGCTTTTAGCTCCTTTTCTTTTCTGCTTTGGAGCCTGCCTTCAACTTCTTCTACTATTTCTTCTAAGGTGGTTATCGGAATGGGCCGCTTTTCACAGGCTTTCAACAGCCCATTCAACAACTTCTGAGAATCAAAAGGCTCCCGGCTCCTGTCTTTTTTTTCCACCATATGAGGTATTTCATTTACTTTTTCATGGGTGGTAAACCTTTTTTCGCAGGATAAACATTCTCTCCGCCGTCGAATCGAATAACCATTCTTGGCTTCTCTGGAGTCTATAACTTTGCTTTCTGCGTAACCACAATAAGGACATTTCATTATTTAAAATTTTTGCTTAACTTCTTTAACTGGATGAAAGATAATCCTTCTTTCCATAATATAACATATCCTATGATGCATGTCATTATTATCTGAACGGCATGGATCACTAGAGTCATTGCGGCAGCAAGATTTCCATCTATGCCATAGAGAGAAGTCAAACCCAGTTTGCTAAAATAATCAAATCCTCCGACCATTCCTGGAGTCGGAATAGAAGCCCCTACCATGGTGAGAAAAACATAAGGAAAAATGAGAAAAAAAGATATAGAAATATTAATAGAATCTTTGTAGGCAATAAACATCAACCAATAATAAAAGATAATCCAAAGCCATACGGCATAGGAAAATAAAATATACATCAATAAATTTCTGGCTGAATGAAAAAATTTTAATCCTTCGATGAATTCTTCAAATATTTTCAAAATTTTTTGTAACATACTGTCAGGAATAGGCTTCAAAATAAAAGTAATCACTCTAAGTGTTTTATTTTTGTAAAAATAAAGGGATAAAGCCACAATAAGCAACACAGAAGCAATACAAATTCCAACGAGCCCCCAATATTTTAATTTGGAATAAATTTCTTCATTGGCATTAAAAAATGAGGAATAAAAAGGATTAACTATAAGAAAAAGTCCCAATAAAGAACACATAGCAAAGATATCAAAAGTCCTTTCTACCACCACAGTGCCTATGACATATCCCTTCTTCATATTTTCCTTTTTCGCTAAATACAGAGGTTTAACCAACTCCCCTAATCTTCCGGGAAATATCATACTAAACGTAAATCCGATTGTCGTCGCTGCAAAGAGATTATATACAGAGATTCTTTTTTTTTCAGGCCTTAAAAGGTAATCCCATCTCACAGCTCTAATTAACAAATGAATAGGAGTTAAAATAATGATCAATATGAGAAATATAAGGTTGACATCTGCCAGATTAGATATAACTTTGGTTATTTTGACTTCTCTGAAAAACAAATAGAAAAAAACAATGGTAAGCAAAAGAATCAAAATTATTTGAAACCAAGTATTTTTAAAAAAATTTTTTTTCATAACAAGTCGTCCATATTATCACCATAAATTATTCAAGTCAATTATCCCTTCAGTGCCTTCTTCCCAAACAAGCCGCTTATGTCATGGTCCAACTTGATCGGACAATCCAGTCATATTACGTAGGGCTTATTCCCCGAATGAGCCTTGCATCTTTAAACAGCAAAAAAGGAATAACCCAATCCTCCCTTCCCACCAGCTAATGTATTGAAATTATGTTCCAGATTTATTATGATATTTTACTGTTGGGAAGTCGTCCAATGGTAGGACACATGACTCTGGATCATGGAATCGGGGTTCGAATCCCTGCTTCCCAGCCAGTCTGATAATACGGTTTCTTCCCTGTTTTCAAGCACTTAAGTCTTTTTGGTGTATTCAATCCTAATACCGTAGTTTCAGCGCTTTTCAATCAATTTCGGCACATATTTGGCACATTGGGATAGGTCTTTACTTTTAAAAAACGCAAGGGATTTAAAATCCCTAGTTGGTTATCCAACGTGCTGGCTCAAGTCCGGCCCTCGGCACCATTTTTTGTTAAATAATTCCCGAAACTTTTTATTATAGAGCCTCTTTTGGGGTATTATATTTTATGCAGTGGCTTCAGTGAATTTTTTTATTTAAGGAAAATGCCTCTTCATGCATCTCAACATTATGTTTTTCCAAGGCTTTAATTTTTTCTTTAGTAAGTTTTATAATATATTTTGATTGTTTTTCAAAATGGAGATAAAAGGCTGCATAAGATAAACCTCTTTCAATCGCTTTATGATTCTTGAAGAGAGTGAAAAAAATTAATTTCCAGTATAAAAAACCAGTACTTCTCTTAAATCCAGCTCTGAACGTCAATCTCAGGAATCGCATAACAAATATTTCGAAGGATTCCCTAAAGGTTGGTTTGAATTTGTGATTTGTTTTTATATGTCTTAACATCTTCTTAATACGATTATAGTAATTTTTTGGGTGATAGATGATTTCTAAGATTTTTATATAATCTTTCAAAATCTCCATCTCTGGTCGAGTGGGAATAAAATTCAATCCAGCGCTCATTTGATCAAAAACTGTCTCTGTCATAGTATTGCCCAGAAAACGTCCTTCTTTTTTTAAACGTCTTGTTAACTGAGTATTGGGAAGAGCGTAGAGAAATCCCAGCATAGCCAGGACAATTCCAGACTCTTCAATGGTAGTGATCATATTTTGTGCAGAATGCTCTGTTTCATTGTCAAAACCAAGTATAAATCCTGCATTAACAGTAAATCCGTAAGAATTCATTTTTTGAACTGCTTCCGGAATTGATATTTGTGTATTATGAGGTTTTTGAATTGCTTTTAGAATATCTTTTTCCGAAGACTCAATCCCAATAAACACCTGCCTAAACTCACAGCCTCTCATCATCTCTATGATTTCTTCATCCTGGACAATATTCAGTGAGGCCTCAGTCCCAAAAAAGAAAGGATATTTGTGATCTTTACACCATTCTTTTAAAACAGATAGTAAGTTCTTAACCTTCTTTTTATTCCCGATAAAATTATCATCTACGAACTCAACCATTCCTCTATAACCCAATTCATAAATTCTATCCAGTTCTTTTATTATTTGTTCATTTGTTTTTGTTCTGGATTTTCTCCCATAAAGCTCAATAATATCACAAAATTCACAATTAAATGGACAGCCTCTGGCATGTTGAATACCAATTTGTCCATAATCCTTAAAATTAATCAAGTCGAATCGAGGTGTGACAGCCTGATTCATATCAGCTTTTTTGTTACTTGTGTAAATTCCCTTTGTATCTCCATTTTTTAATCCTTCTAGAAACATTGGAATGGTTATTTCTCCTTCATTTAACACTAAATAATCCGCTTCTTTATAGATTTCAGGTTGTGAAGTGGGGTCTGGTCCGCCTACAACAACGGGTTTACCCTTTAATTTGGCTTGCCTTATAAGTTTTACCATTTTACCTTGCTGAGGTAACATTCCACCTAAACATACGATGTCTGCCCAGTCTAGATGTTCATCCAGAAGCGATTCCACATTTTCATCTATTAATTTGAATTCCCAATTCTGGGGTAATAATCCTGCAACAGTCATTAATCCCAATGGAATTGATGTATATTTTGCTTTAATGATTTTTAAGACCTCATTGACATTCCAGAAACTAAATAGGGCAAATTTGGCTACAATTAATAAGCACTTTGTTCCATCATTTAATAGCTTTGAAACATAGGAATTTGGTTTTTGGATTTGCTCTGAATTGTCTTCGATTTTATTCAATTTCCATACTCTCGCTTAAATTTTTACTGATGATATAAAAATGAACCTGTTAAGTCAATGAGAAAATCATAATTGTCATTTAAAAAATAACAAGTGCAATTTTAAATAGTGCACTTTTAATTTTTAACTAACATCCAAATTCTAATGTATTGAAATTATGGATTAGATTTATTATGATATTTTACTGCTGGGAAGTCGTCCAATGGTAGGACACATGACTCTGGATCATGGAATCGGGGTTCGAATCCCTGCTTCCCAGCCAGTCTGATCAGGGCGATTTCTCCCCTATAAATTTCTCAAAAAACTATTTATTCCTTTAAGCACCATTAAGCCAAATAATGCTTTGTGATATATTTGTGATAGTGAAGAAGTCTATACTCTCTAACTTTTCTTAAAAATCAATGAACATCAAAACAAATGTGATTCTCCCTTTGCTGTGGATTTTTTGTTGACTAAGCCTGTTTTTATATCAATTATGGTTAATGAAGTCACTCAAGAAAGGAGAACTCTATAAAGAGGAGTAAATATTATCATCATAAAAATATCCTCTATTCAACAGTTTTTAAAATACATGACACTTTGTTAATATATATCTCTCAAATGAATTCACAATTTTGATTGTTACAGAGACAAAAACATGCATGATTCTTCAACGGATAAATGGTGGGGCAAGTCATCCCAGGATGTTCTTGAACAATTTGGGAGCTCTCAAAAAGAAGGACTCAACGCAAAGCAAATCAAAAAAAGAAAAACAAAATATGGCCTCAACCGGCTCATGGAAACAAAAAAGAAGAATATATTGGTGATCTGGACCAATCAGTTCAAGAGCTTTATCATCGGATTGCTTTTCACAGCTGCGGTGTTGTCTTTTGCATTTAATGAGGTTGTTGAAGGAATCGCCATATCTGCAGTGATCATCATCAATGCTCTGATAGGCTTTTTTACAGAACTAAAGGCAGTCCGTTCTATGGAAGCATTGCAAAAATTAGGAGGGATTACCGCAAGAGTCCGTCGAGATGGAGAAATACGAGAAATTCATGCAGAGGAGATGGTTCCAGGCGATATCGTGATTGTGGAAGGGGGGGATGTGGTGACTGCGGATATTCGCTTGTTAGATGCCTCCAAACTTCAAGCGGATGAATCACCGTTAACTGGTGAATCTGTACCGGTGAGCAAAACAATCGAATCGGTGAGCAATGAAGCCTCTTTAGCAGAAAGATCGAACATGCTTTTCAAAGGAACGGCTATAACCCGTGGATCAGGGGAAGGAGTGGTGGTGGAAACAGGTATGAAGACAGAGTTAGGAAAGATCTCGTCTCTGGTAGAGGAGGCTGGAGAAGAAACCACTCTGTTGGAAAGACAGCTCAATAAACTGGGACACAAACTCATCTGGATCACTTTAGCCATAGCTTTAATAGTTGCCTTAAGCGGTATTATGGCTGGCAAAGCCACTTTTTTAATGATAGAGACCGCCATTGCGCTGGCCATCGCCGCCATTCCTGAAGGGCTGCCTATAGTGGCAACTATTGCTCTTGCCAGAGGGATGTGGAGAATGGCGAAACGGAATGCATTGATCAACAAGCTTTCGGCTGTGGAAACATTGGGTTCAATCAATGTCATTTTTACAGATAAAACCGGCACCATCACTGAAAATCGCATGACTGTGACTCAAATGATTCTTGAGTCCGGAACGGTCAACATCAACAAACAGTTTTTTAAACATGGAGAATCCTTACAACCTTTGAATGATTCCATTTTTAAACTGGCTTTAGAGACAGGCGTGCTTTGCAACAATGCCTATCTTCCGCAAAATGAAACATTTGATGAGGAAAAGGCTGTGGGAGAACCGCTGGAAGTCGCCTTATTGGTAGCCGCAGCCAAAGCAGGCCTCAAGAGGGATGACCTAAAGAAGAAATTACCTGAGTTGCGAGAAGAAGCTTTTGATTCGGATGTCATGATGATGGCCACTTTTCATAAACAGAAAAAAAAATATCGAGTCGCTGTTAAAGGAGCCCCAGAAAATGTCATTGATGCATGCTCTTTTCTTCAAACAGAAGCGGGGCAAGTGGAAATGAACGATGAGAATCGCACAAAGTGGAGGGAGAAAAACAAAGAAATGGCTGAAAGGGGACTTCGTGTGCTGGCATTAGCCACCAAGACTGTTGATTCAGTGAAGGCTGCTCCTTATGATGGTCTCGTTTTTGTGGCATTGGTTGGAATGCTGGATCCTCCGAGGGAACTAGTCGCTGAAGCGATTCAGTCATGTAAAAACGCAGGGATAAAGACCATTATGGTCACAGGAGACCAAGAAATCACAGCCCGCAATATTGGATTAGCCGTGGGATTGGTCAGTGAGTCCAAAGCAAAGGTGATTCACAGCAAAGAAATCCCGACTATTGGTGGGTTAAAGAGTGAAGAAAAAATTCAACAACTTCTTCAAACATCTATCTTTGCCAGGATCAGCCCCAAACAGAAATTAGACCTGATTGATTTATACCAAAAAAAAGGAAACATTGTGGCTATGACAGGAGATGGAGTCAATGATGCTCCTGCTTTAAAAAAAGCAGATATCGGAGTAGCTATGGGAAAGAGGGGGACCCAGGTAGCCTGCGAAGCCTCAGACATGGTGCTCAAAGATGATGCTTTTTCGACTATTGTATCTGCTGTGGAGCAGGGACGGGTTATTTTTAACAATATACGGAGGTTCGTGATCTATCTCCTCTCATGCAATATAAGTGAGATTCTAACGGTCTTTCTTGCTTCTATGGTAAATGCTCCCCTTCCCATTTTGCCCCTGCAGATATTATTTCTTAATTTTGTAACAGATGTGTTCCCTGCACTGGCACTGGGAGCTGGAGAAGGAAACCCTGATATCATGAGGCAGCCTCCCCGGGACTCTAAAGAATCTATCATTACTCGAAGCAGATGGATTTTGATAGGGGGATATGGATTCATGATCACAGCAACAGTTCTTGGAGCACTAGCTTTGGCATTAGTTTGCTTTGGTATGGCTGAAGAGCGCGCAGTAACCATCTCTTTTCTGACGCTGGCCTTTGCTCAATTGTGGCATGTCTTCAATATGCGGGATAGGGATTCTCACCCTTTGTTTAATGATATAACTGGCAATTTTTATGTTTGGGGGGCTTTGCTCTTATGCAGCACCCTGCTGATTATGGTTGTCTATATACCTGTGCTGGCGGATGTCTTGAAGCTAGTTGATCCCGGTTTCAAAGGATGGACTTTGGTCTTAGGAATGAGTTTTTTACCCTATCTTATAGGACAGATTTCCATTGAGCTAAAGGCAAAGAGAAAAAGAAATCGGATTGACGAAGGAAACAGGGATTTGTTTTAAATGTGAATATTATAAATGAAGCTTGGTGTATTCCACTTCCATTTCAATAAGATATTCCAGCCAAGCTGGGTAATGTTGCTATACAATTCCAGGTTTGAAGTATGCTTTACCAAAGGAAATCAAGGGAGTTAGGTAATAAATGATCATAAAGATAACGATTGCCACAATAATGGTAACCACAAAATAGGCGACTTCCTTGTCTTTGGATGGAGCTTTGATTTCCTTTACGCCTAAAAACAGGATATACAGTGCATACAAGCTGGCAAGAGAGTATACAATTCTCAATTTAGGGATAATAATTAAAAGACCAAGAGCCCAGGAAACCGATGAGGCATAAACAGCTACTTTCAATGAAGCCACCATATCTTTTTTACTGTTAAAGCTGGTCGCAAGAGCATCAATAATCAGACCTAGAAGGAATGCCCCTCCAACAATAAAAATATACTGAAAAATCAACCAGACTAAGGCTTGATCGATAGGATATCGCAAACTGATTCGACCATAAAAAACACCGATGAGAGTATATCCAATAAAACCAGCTAGAGCAGGTATGGCAGCAACAAAAATGGCATAATTCAGGAAAAGGTTGTTAATGGACGTCTCTTCATCCTTGATTTTTTTCCATTCATTCTGAGGCTTAATGATCAGGTTGATTAATCTATCTTTAATAAATTTAAAATCACAGTTCATTTTTCCTCCATTTAGTTCACTATTAGCAAAATATTTTTTCTTTGTCAAGAAAATATAAATTATACTCATATGGATTAAATTTAGGAATTTATAAGAGTACACTTTTGAAATTTAAGTCCTTCAAAATTATTTAGCTTTTATTGTATAAATGACAAACTATTTTTTACAATTGACTTCTATACTTAATATTTTTATTATAGATTTAATAGCCTTTTATTTTCTACAAAAAAAATGACTAAAAAAAATAAAACCAAAGAACAACTCATGAAAGAAATAGAGAAACTCCATCAGAAAATCAAGGAACTTGAAAAAGCAGAAGAAGCTTTAAAGGAAAATGAAGAACTTTATTCTTCGGTGGTGGAAAACAGCAACGATGCCATCATTATCCATCATGACGGAATCATTAAGTTTGTAAATTCTGCGGTTTCTCAATTCATTGACATTCCGAAAAAAGAATTTATAGGAAAAAATATAACAGATTTTGTCCATCCTGATGACAGAGAGATTATTTTGGAACGATTCAAACAAAGAAAGGCTAGAAAAAAAGTTGAGAGCCTCTATGAAATTTCCTTGGTTAAAAAAGACGACTCTATTCTTCCTGCTGAGATTAATGTCTCCCTGATTCACTATCAGGGAAAACCGGCGGGGCTGGTATTCATAAGAAACATCACGGAACGGAAAAAGATAGAAAAAGAACTGAAAGAAAGCGAAGCACGCTTCAGACGTTCAATCAATCAA
>CAZPBN010000002.1:0-164001 GCA_964584935.1 uncultured Eubacteriales bacterium
CCTGATCCATTTCATTATTATTATCCTATAAAGAAAAAAATGGGGGAACTTCAAAATTCTTATTCTTGAATTTTTGGTGCATTACGTGTATATTTAATTGTTTATCAAAAACTAGATTGAAGGAGTTAGTTATGGACAAGAAATACGTTTACTTTTTTGAGAAAGGTAATGCAGATGGCAACAAAAATATGAAAGATCTGCTTGGAGGGAAAGGAGCGAACCTTTCGGAAATGGCTGGAATAGGACTTCCTGTTCCTCCGGGATTTACGGTTTCCACTGAAGTATGCAATTTATTCACCAAATCGTACAACAAGATTCCCATGGAGGTGGAAGAGGAGATACTTTTTAATTTGAAAAAACTGGATGAGGTGACAGACCAAGAATTTGGAAATGAAAAAAATCCTCTGCTGGTTTCCGTCCGTTCCGGAGCAAAATTTTCAATGCCTGGAATGATGGATACGGTATTGAATATTGGATTGAATGATAAAACTGTTGAAGGCTTAGCTAAGAAAGCCAATAACAGACGTTTCGCTCTGGATTGTTACCGGAGACTGATCCAGATGTTTGGAGATGTGGTTTTAGGGTTATCAAAGAAAGATTTTGACAAGGTTATGAAAGCTGAAAAAGAAAAGAAGGGGATCACTCATGACTTTGAACTTTCCGAAAAGAGCCTGGAAAAAATCATTCAGGAATACAAAAAGGTGATAGAGAAGGAAACAGAAAAAGGATTTCCCCAGGACGTTAAGGAACAGCTTTTTATGGCAATTTCGGCTGTTTTTAAGTCGTGGAATAATCCCCGGGCTGTTTCTTACAGGCGTTTATACCGTATCCCCGAAGAGCTGGGGACTGCGGTGAATGTCCAGCAGATGGTTTTTGGAAATATAGGGAAAAAATCTGCCACCGGAGTAGGCTTTACTCGGAATCCGGCAACCGGAGAAAAAGAACTTTACGGAGAATATTTATTGAATGCTCAAGGAGAAGACGTTGTTGCCGGTATAAGAACTCCCCATTCTTTGAAAGATTTAAATAAAGATATGCCCAAAGTCTATGAGGAATTAGAGAAAATTACAGATCAGCTTGAACAGCACTATCAGGATGTCCAGGATTTTGAATTCACAGTTCAAGAGGGAAAACTCAACATGTTGCAGACGAGAAATGGAAAAAGGACTGGCCCGGCAGCAGTGAAAATCGCGGTGGATTTCATGGAGGAAGGATTGATAGATAAAAAGAAAGCTGTTTCAATGGTGGAAGCGGAATCATTGGATCAGCTATTACATCCTGTTTTCAATCTGGAAGAAAAAGAAAAACAGGAGATACTAGCAAAAGGATTGGCAGCTTCACCCGGAGCGGCTACAGGCAAAGTAGTTTTTACCGCCGAAGATGCCGTCAAATGGAATCAAAAAGGGGAAAAAGTCATACTGGTAAGAAGTGAAACTTCTCCGGATGATGTTCATGGCATGAGTGCTGCCCAGGGAATTCTCACAGTGACAGGAGGAATGACTTCACACGCAGCAGTGGTGGGAAGACAAATGGGAAGACCAGCTATTGTGGGATGCGGAGCACTCAATCTGAATGAGGAACAGAAATTTTTTAAGGTTAAGGATAGCAAGATAAAAGAAGGGGAATGGATTTCCATAGAAGGAGCCACAGGAGAAGTTATAAAAAGTCAGCTCAAAACATATCCATCGGAAATTCTCCAGGTGATAAGAGGAGAAAAGGATTCGAGTGAATCTGAAATTTATCAAGATTTCACCAAGCTTCTTTCCTGGGCAGATGAAATCAGGCGGTTGAACGTTCGGGCGAATTCGGATACTCCCGAAGATGCCCGGATAGCGTTTGCATTTGGAGCGCAGGGAATTGGTCTGGCACGGACAGAACATATGTTTTTTGATAAAGAACGCCTCCCTTTTATCAAAGAAATGATTTTGTCTTCAAGCGAAGAAGAAAGACGCAAATGGCTGAATAAACTGGTTCCTTTTCAAAAGGAAGATTTTTACGAACTGTTTAAAGAAATGCGGGGAAATCCGGTGACCATCCGAACTCTTGATCCGCCTCTCCATGAGTTTTTACCCAGAAAAGAGGAGCTCATGGTAAAGCTGGCTGAACTGAAAGCTGGAAAAAGCCAGGATAAGAAAAAGATTGAGGAATTGGAAAAGCTTTTAGAGAGAGTCAAAGCTCTTTCTGAATTCAATCCTATGCTTGGTCACAGGGGATGCCGTTTGGGAATCACATATCCAGAAATTATCGAAATGCAGACCACAGCAATTATGGAAGCGGCATGTGAACTAGCCAAAGAGGGAAAGAAGGTATTTCCTGAGATTATGGTTCCGCTGGTGGGAGCCGTTCAAGAACTAGCTAATCAAAAGGAGATCATAATCAGAACAGCTGAAAGTATAATAAAAAAGTACAATGTTAAAGTCGAATATACAGTGGGAACCATGATTGAAATTCCAAGAGCAGCCATAACGGCAGATGAAGTTGCCAAAGAGGCAGAATTCTTTTCATTTGGAACCAATGACCTTACTCAAACCACCTATGGAATTTCAAGGGATGACGGAGCTGATCTCATTAATTATTATATTGAAAATAAGATTTGGCCCGATAATCCTTTTCAGACAGTGGATATCAGCGGAGTTGGTGAGCTTATGAAATGGACTGTGGAAAAGGGGAGGAAAACACGTCCTGATTTAAAAGTTGGTATTTGTGGAGTGCACGGAGGAGATCCTCGCTCTATAAAATTCTGCAACAAGATTGGTTTGAACTATGTCAGTTGCTCAGCTTATCAGATCCCAATCGCACGACTGGCTGCTGCCCAATCCGTGCTGGAAGAGCAGGAGAGCGAGTGAATAGCAGTTTTAGTAATGTATAAGAAATTGTAGATCACATATGGTGAGACGGAAGATGGAAGAAGAATCTAGTTATAAATTGACGTCTGACAAGGTTATTTTATATATATCATTTAAGGTATGTTTCTCATATCTAATGAGATTATATTAGATCTAAACATCTAACATTTGACGTCTCACGAGATTAAAGTGTCAGTCTTTATGCTTTTGTTATTTATAAGAGAATGAATGAAGAAATTGGGGGCACTTCAATATGATTATTTACATGTATTTTTTATGAATTTCTAAGGCAGTTTTAATGGTGTTTAGATGGACTGATGCGGTGTCTTTGACATCATAGGCGTATCCTCCTGCCAGGAGAATGGCTAAAGGCAAGCCACGTTTTCGGGCTTCTCCGATGACAAGTCTGTCTCTTTCCAGTAGCCCTTTTTCTGTCAGATTCAAACCTCCAAGCTGGTCTTTTTCATAAGGATCCGCTCCGGCAAGGTAAAGAACAAGATCAGGCTGGAATTGTTCATACAGCCCGGGAAAATGGGAACGCATGGCTGATAAATATTGCTTATCCCCGTCTCCAGACCAGAGTCCGATATCTAGAGAGCTGGAAGGTTTTTCTGCAGGATAAAGGTCCATTTGATGAATGGAAAAAGTAAAGATATCATCTTTATGGGCAAAGATATAAGCATTTCCATTCCCTTGGTGAATATCACAATCAACAATCATAGCCTTTTGAATTCTGTTGGCTTTTTTGATTTTTTCCAAGGCGACAGCGGTGTCATTCAACATACAGAAACCCTCTCCATGGTCAGGAAAACCATGATGGAATCCGCCTCCTATGTGGACTGACATTCCTTCATCTAAGGCAATTTCAACTGTTCGGATGGTTCCCCCTGTAAACATCCAGGCGAATTTTTTGATTTCCTGGGAATAACTCATTTCCAGTGTCATTATTTCAGAATGGGAAAGGCTTCCTGTCTGGAGCTTTTTGATGTATTTCGGGGAATGGACTAATAGCAGGTCTTCCTCATTAACCGGTTCTGGCGAAATAAAATTTTCTTTTTTGATTCCCATTTGAATGAGCTTTTCATAAATGATTCTGTATTTTTCAACAGGAAAGACATGATTTCCCAAATTTGTCATCCAGTAGGTTTCCGAATAAATAAATTTTAAGGGTGTCTTTTTCCTTTGAAAGATTTTAAAGATTTTATTGTATATTGACATGGAGCCTGTTCAGTTCTATAACCTAAAAAACCAGGATAGTTGTTTTCTATTCCTGAGTGAATATATGAGCAAATACCTTAGAATCTCCAATCATGTTATCAATGATGCAGTATTCATTGGGTTGATGGGCTGTATCATCCGTTTTTGACCAGCAGGCGGCATAAAAATTTGCTCTTCTGAAGATGGCTGCAACCGTCCTTCCTCCGATTCCAGTGGGTTTCCCGTTCTTTTTATAGACTTCTTTTATAGCTTTTTTCAGGGCTATGACCACCGGGGCGTTGGAGGGAGTAGGCGGTGCAGCAGGGGATTCTTGAATTTCTTCTAGAGAAATGTTCACCTTAAATTTATCTTCTGACCGGCTCACTATTTTTTTTATCTCTTCTTTCACTTCTTCTATAGAATAATGGGGCAGAATACGACAATCCATATAGAATACATCTTCCCCTGGAATTGTATTTATGTTGGGAACATTTTCTTCTTTTTTGGTGGGTTCGAAGGTGGAAAAAGGAGGGTCAAACAAGGAATCTTTAAAATTGAAATGATGGTATAGACTGTTTAACTCTGTTATTAAATATGAGGCAGCTTTCAGACTATTCACTCCCTTATCGGGGGTAGAACCATGAGCCTGTTTTCCTGTGGTTTTAAATTTAATCCACAATAGACTTTTTTCTGCAACTTCAATCAGGGTTCCCTCTTTTTCACCAGTGTCTGGGACAATTATAAAATCTTTTTTTTCAAAAAAATTTGTGTTATTCAAAACGTATTCAATGCCTTTTTTACTTCCTGTTTCTTCGTCGGCGAACAGGGCAACTCCTAGGTTGTGTTTGGGTTTTATTCCATCGGTTTTGAGAGCTTTGATAGCATATAAAGAAGCGATCATAGCCTGTTGATTATCTTCAGCACCGCGTCCGAAAATTTTACCTTCTTTTATCCAAGGTTTGAACGGATCCCCATCCCATAATGATATTTCTCCGGCAGGAACAACGTCCATGTGGGTCATAACCCAGATGGTTTTTTCAGGATTTTCTCCTTGAAAATAGGCGATGATATTTGGACGATACCCAGAAGGAACGTTAAGATCAGGGGCTTTAATCAGTTGAATGTTTTTGAATCCCATTTCTTTTAAAAAAGAAAGCAAAACTTCTGCCTTTTTGGTTTCACCTTCGCCCCCGTTTAAGGGCGAAATGGCAGGTATGGAACCAAGTTTAAGCTGCATATCTATCATCTCATCTCGGTAATCTTCTATTCTTTGACTGATTTGTTCAAAAGCCTTCATAAAGATTCTCCTGTACAAAAAAATAATAACACTGCGCCGATCAATAAGCAAATAGTAATTGCTGGAAGAATGAATTCCGATACAGGGATCGGGCCCTACAAAAAATTTGAGGAACTTCATTTTACCTCTCTCTCTCTTGACTTTTCCCGGTTTTGAGAATACATTTACTCAAAATGAGGATCGGTTATGACTTAAGACCATTTTTGAAAGAAGAAACTGGGGTAGGGGTCTATTTTAAAAATTTGCTTTTTCATTTAGCTGAAATTGATAAAGAGAATGAATATTTTCTTTTTACTTCTTCATTTAAAGATAGATTTATAAGGTCTCAAATACCTCCCTTTGAAAAAAAGCAATTTAAAGATTTTATGATTCCTGTCAAAGCCGTTAATTATTTTTGGTACCGATTAAACTGGCCTCCTCTGGATTATTTGTTCAAAACGAAGCTGGATATATCCCATTCTCCCACCCCTTTGATATTGCCTACCAAAGGAAAAAAAATAGTAACCATATGTGATTTATTCTTTATGGATTTTCCCAAGTTAACAGATAAAGATTCAAGAAGCCGCTTTGCCCAAAAAATCGATAGTTCCTTGAAAAAAGCTGATGGTATTATCACAATTTCTAACTATACAAAGAAACAAATACTGCAGAGATTTGAGCTCAATGAGAGCAAAGTCAAGGTTATCTATTTGGGAGTGGAGGAAAAATATGGAGAAAATATATCTCGGAATGATGTCCAGAAAATCAAAAGGAGATATTCTCTTCCTTCTAATTTTTTACTTTTCACAGGTTCTCTTGAACCAAGGAAGAATGTGTTGAAGTTGGTCGATGCATTGAAACTTATTCATAAGGAACATCATCATGTGGGATTGGTTCTGGTTGGAAAGAAAGGAAGGGATTACAAAAAAGTCAAAGATAAGGTAAAACAGGAAGATCTCGATTCTTGGGTAAAGATAATCGGTTATGCATCGGAAAAAGAATTGAAAAGTTTGTATAAAGCGGCATCTGTGTTTGTATTCCCTTCTTTATGCGAAGGATTTGGACTTCCTGTTCTCGAAGCTTTAGCCTCTGGTTTGCCTGTAGTTGTATCTGATAATTCAGCATTGCCTGAAGTAGCTGAGGATTGTGCCCTTTACTTCAATTCTCAAAATGCAGAGGAAATGGCGGAGAAAATTATAAAGATATGGAAAGATAAAACATTGAGAAAAAAACTCCAGGAATTAGGGAAAAAAAGGGCTGAACAGTTCAGCTGGAAAAGAACAGCTGATGAAACTTTAAAATATTACAAATTGGTTTTGGGGTGATGGCTAGAAATATTCTTTTTGTGTCTCATGCCTCTGAATTGAACGGAGCCGAAAAAGTCCTTCTTCGTATCCTAGAGAGATTAGATAGAAAAAAATTCAAACCTTTCCTTATTACTCCGGAATATGGTCTCCTAGAGGATAAAGCCCGGAAATTGGGGATAAACACAGAAATTGTTCCTATGAAGTGGTGGATATCTGAAAGTTCTAAACGGTGGAGGCAACCATTTTCATGGATATTCAATATGAAAAGTATTTTCCGGATTTCAAGAATCATCTCCAAAAAGAATATTTCCCTGGTTTTCAGCAATACATCCATAATGTTTAGTGCAGCGTTGGCATCGAAATTATCTAGAGTTCCTCATATTTGGATGATTCATGAAAATTTAAGCGGTTATGCCTGTTGTTTTTATTTCCTTTTGGGGAATGATATTCTTGTTAGAATAATCGAATTCCTTTCTGCCCGGATTATTGTCAATTCCCTTGCCAGCAAAAAAGCTTTCAAGAATAAAGAGAAGACCTGTTTGGTCTATAATGGGATAGAGGTGAATAGAGAACAAATTTCTTCTGAACATGATATAAGGAATGAATTGAATATAGGAACAAATGATCCACTGATTGGAGTTATAGGGAAAATTTCGGATGAAAAAGGACAAAAAGAAATCGTTTTGGCTTTACGCAGGCTTTCTCAAGTGTATCCTCAATTGAAGTTGCTTATAATAGGCTCTGTGAGTGATGACCATTATTATGAGGAAATTTTAAATATAATCAAAAGTTCCGATCTGGGAAATAAAGTCATTTTTACAGGTTATAGACCGGATGTTATGGATATTTTGAAATCAATGGATTTGGTGGTCATCGCTTCGGATACGGAGTCTTTTGGTCTGGTTGCCTTAGAAGCCATGTGTGTTCACACTCCTGTTTTGGCTGTTGATTCAGGAGCTCTTCCTGAAATAATTACTCATGGAAAGACGGGATTTCTGGTTCGAAAAAAAGATTCGGGTTCTCTAAGAGAAGGGATTGATTCGGTTTTAAAGAGACCGGATAGAGCAGAAAGGGTAGTAAAGAGAGCATTTGATTTGGTGAGAAGTCGATTCCAATTTGAAAACCAAATCAAAAAAATTGAACAAATTATGGAAGATTCCCTTGGCTGAAATGGATAAAAAATTAAAGTTATCTATCATCATAGTAAATTACAACGCAAGAAACTATCTCAAGGATTGTATTTCCTCCATTAAAAAAAATGTGAACAGCGATATTTTTGAGATTATTCTGGTTGATAATGATTCTTCAGATGGAAGTGTAGAGTATATTCAAGAACAATTTCCGGAAATAGACATCATCTCTCATAAAAAGAATTTGGGATATGCCGTAGGAAATAACCGGGGGATAAAAAAAAGCAAGGGAAGATACATCCTTTTTTTAAATCCCGATACCATTGTGTTTGATGAGGCTATACATTTTCTCCTTAAAGAACTGGAAAATAATAGGAATGCAGGAGCTGTGGGGCCTGCTTTATTCAAGGGAAAAAATAAGTATCAGATATCCTTTGGAAAAAAAGTCAATTTCATATTTGAAGTATTCCAGAAGTGCTTTTTTAATTTGTATTATAAGCTTAAATTAAAACACTTTTCTCTAAAAAAAGAAGTGGGATGGCTGAGCGGGGCTTGCCTTATGGTGAGAAAAAGCATTCTGGATGACATAGGTTATTTTGATGAACAATTTTTTCTTTATTTTGAAGATATCGACCTTTGTTATAGAATAAGAGAGGAGGGATGGAAAATTTATTATTTCCCCCGGGCTAAGGTATTTCATGAAGGGGGAGCAAGCACTTCACTTCTTAATTTTTCGTTCCGTTATGAATACAGAAAAAGCCAAATTTATTTTTACAAAAAACATAACTCAAAATTATCTTTCATTTTGCTTCAATGTTATTTGTTCCTCTTTTCGTTGCTGCAGAAACTCTTAAAATTTTAGGGAAATATGAAGAGAATCAGAGTTTTAGAGATGATTGATCAGCCTTTTTTAGGAGGAGGTCAGATTAATCTCCTTTCTATTGCTGAGAATCTAGATCCATCCGCATTTGAAGTTTTTGTGTGTTCCCGGGATAAAGGGCCTTTGATTGACAGCCTCAGAGAAAAGAATATCAAGTTTTTTTCTGTCCCTTTTTCAAAAAAGCTGAACAGGAGAATAATCCGAAACATAGTTGAGATTCTTAATCATAACAGAATCGATATTCTTCACACCCACGGAGGGATTGCGGGATTTTATGGCCGCTGGGCTGCTCGGGAAAGCCGCACTTCAGTGGTTGTTCATACCCTGCATGGAATTCATTATCTTCATTACAGGAATCCATTGAAGAAGTATATTTATATCTTAATGGAAAGGTATTTTTCCCGCTTCACGGATGCTTTGATATTTGTGTCAGATGAGGATAGAAAGAGGGGGAGCGAACTCAAACTGGCTTCAGAGGAAAAAATGTTTGTTGTGAAAAATGGAATCGATTTTCTCCACTTGGAAAGGAAGAGTCAAAGGCATAAGGATGTGATGGCAAAGAAGAAAGAATTAGGATTGCCTCCAGAGGCTCGTATCATAGGAACCATTGCCAGGCTCCACCGGCAAAAAGGGTTACCCGTCTTATTAAAGGCAGTGAAAACAATTACAGAAAGATTTCCGGAAATCAAAGTCCTCATAATTGGAGAAGGACCGGAGAGAAAGAAAATTGAACAAAAGGTTGAACAACTGAAAATTGATCCCTGGATTTGGTTGATGGGAGAAAGGAAGGATGCGGTGGAACTTCTGGGAATTTTTGATCTTTTTGTTTTGTCATCGCTTTGGGAAGGATTACCCTATGTGCTGCTAGAGGCTGGATTTTATGGAAAACCGGTTGTGGCTTCTGATATCAATGGAGTGAGAAGTATCATACGTCATGGAGAAACAGGGATTCTGTTTCCTCCCGGATGTCCGCAAAAAATGGCCCAGGCTGTAGTGAATCTTCTTAACAACCAGGAGAAGGCTCAACAACTGGGCAATCGATTGAAAGAAGAGGTGATTCCTGATTTTTCCCTTTCTGGAATGGTTCAGAGCGTTCAGCATCTCTATAAAAATTTAATAAAAAAGAGTAGGAAAGAAAAAAAAGGCGGAACTTCCATTTAATCATTTCTTGTCAAGAATCAAATTCTATTTTATAATTTCTTTCCATGGAAAATTTAAGAGTAGCTCTGGTTCATGATTGGTTGACAGGCCAAAGAGGCGGTGAAAAAGTTCTGGAGGTTTTCTCTGAAATATTTCCGGATGCACCCATTTTCACTCTTTTTCATATTCCTGGATGTCAGATTGAACAAATTGAAAATAAGGATATACACACAAGTTTTCTTCAGAAATTTCCTTTTGCCAAGAAAAAATACAGATCCTATTTACCTTTTTTCCCTCTAGCTGTGGAATTATTTGATATTCAAGATTTTGACCTGGTTATTTCCAGTTCTCACTGTGTGGCAAAAGGAGTGATTCCTCATCCAGATGCGCTTCATATTTGTTATGTGCATTCTCCGGTCCGCTACGCATGGAATCAATATTTTTCCTATTTTTCAGCAAAAAAGTTGAATTTGTTTTCACGGCTCTTTATTCCTCCTGTTCTCCATTATATAAGACTATGGGATGAATCAGCTTCTCATAGAGTCGATCATTTTGTTGCCAACTCAGGTAATGTGGAACGAAGGATCAACAAATATTATAAAAGACCAGCAACTGTTATTTATCCTCCTGTTGATGTTGATTTTTTTCGTCCAGGATTGGATAAAAAAGATTACTATCTGATTGTTTCAGCGTTGGTTCCTTATAAGAGAATAGACCTTGCCATAGCGGCTTTCAATAGAAATAAAATTCCTTTAAAAATAGTTGGAGGAGGACCCGATTATAAGAAATTAAAAAAAATGGCTGGATCAAACATTGAATTCATTGGTTCTGTGAGCAACCATGACCTTTGCCGTCTTTATCAAGAGACTCAAGCTCTTGTGATGCCCGGAGAAGAAGATTTTGGAATAGCTGTATTGGAAGCCCAGGCATGTGGAACTCCTGTGATAGCTTTTGGGCGAGGGGGAGCCTTGGAAACCGTTGTCCCTCAGAAAACAGGTCTCTTTTTTAATAAGCTGGAAGTGAACAGTATTCTGGATGCTCTTGACAAATTCAGAAGTATGGAATTTAATAGGGCATTGATAAGAGAAAATGCTATGAAATTTTCCAGGGAAAATTTCAAAATTAATATAAATAATTTTTTGAAGGAAAAATGGAACAAACACACATCTAAACAATGATAAACAAACAACGCCGGTATTTAGTTGTATTTTTTTTATTAAGTGATATATGTGGGATTTTTGTTGCTTATTTTTGGTCTTATTTTTTCCGTTTTTACTCTTATTTGATTCCTGTTGATCCAAGTAAAGGGATTCCTCCCCTAAAAGTTTATTTTTTTGCTTTTTTTGTTTTTTTGATCATTCACATATCGATTTTTTATATACAGGGATTTTATAAAACAAGATTAAAAAGGACAAGATTTGATGATTTTCTTTTGATCGGTTTGAATGCCATCATATCTGTTGCTTTATGTATGGGTATTTTCAGTTATTTAAACAGCTATAGTCAGGGACAGGCTCCTTTATTTGAGATAGAAATTAAGCTGTCCCATTTATTTCTGGTGATTTATTTGATTTCTGTTACATTTCTGGTTATTTTTTTGAGGAGTCAAATTTATGCTTTTATGAAAAGGAGATATGCCAAAGGCTTAAACCTGCAAAATGTTCTTATTGTTGGAGCAGGAGAAATGGGGAAAGTGGTTGCCCAGAAACTGGCTCATTATAAAGAACTGGGGTTTGTGGTTAAAGGTTTTTTGGACGATAAGAAAAAGAAGGGTGAAATCATTAATGTGGATGGAGGAATTAAGGTTCTTGGATCTTTAAAAGATCTGAATTCAATTCTTGAACATGAAAAGATCAATGATGTATATGTGGCCCTGGATTTCAGTAATTACACCAAAATACTTGAAACCCTTAAAGTTGTCTATACCCATGTTGTGAATGTGAGATTGATTCCTGATCTGTTTCAGCTTTTAACTCTTAAGGCAAGTGTCCAGGAGCTGGATGGATTTCCTGTCATTAGTATTGATGAAACTCCTCTCTCCGGAGTCATGAGAATTCTCAAAAGGGTATTGGATTTAGTTGCCTCTATAATTTTGATAGTTTTATTGTTTCCCTTGATGATTATAGTGGCAGGGCTGGTGAAATTGTCATCCAAGGGGCCTGTATTCTATCACCAAAGAAGGGTCGGATTGGATGGAAAGAGCTTTGTCATTCATAAATTCAGAACAATGGTTTGTGATGCAGAGAAAAAGACTGGTCCGGTGATGGCTCATAGAAATGATCCCCGTATCACAACAATAGGGAGAATGTTAAGGAAGTTCAGTATAGATGAAATACCCCAACTGATTAATGTTTTGAAAGGAGATATGAGCCTTATTGGCCCAAGACCGGAAAGACCGCATTTCGTCAAGGATTTTAGAGAGAAAATACCCAAGTATATGCTCCGGCATAAGGTGAAATCAGGAATATCGGGATGGGCTCAGGTTCATGGACTAAGACAGGATACCCCTATTGATAAAAGGCTGGAGTATGATTTCTATTATATCCAAAACTGGTCTATAAAGCTTGATTTGAAAATTATCTGGCTGACCATAAGAAAAGGATTTATTGATAAAACCATGAAGAAGAATTAGATACAGGGAAAAGAGGGAATCAAATATTCTGATTTCAATTTGATAATCTCAACTGGCTGGATTTATTTTAAGGATATCTCTGTAAGCGTAATGTAGGCCGGAGAGGAGTGTGGTAACGAGAGCCAGAATATATATCCAGTTAAGAAGAAGCGGGGACTTTGACAAAAGGTTGAACAAAAGGACAAACAGGATAACAAATATCTGAATGAAGGTGCTTGTTTTTCCTAGAAAGGATGGATGAAAGTCTTTATAGTTCTTGAATTTGAAGAGAATAGCAGCACTAATGGCGATAACAATATCGCGGGCAATCACAGGGATGGTCAGCCACAAAGGTATGGAGTTAAGTATTTGATTATTAGGTAGACTCAGGACGATATAGGATGAAAATAAAAGAAGCTTATCCGCAGCAGGATCCAGGAAAGTCCCGATTTTTGTTTTTTGTTTCATAAATCGGGCAGCCATCCCATCTAATAGGTCTGTTGCTCCGGCTATCAGGAAAATGATGAAGGCTTCCAGATTTTTGTTTCCTATGACCATTATGATAAATGCGAAAGTAAGAATAATCCTTAATAAGCTGATGGAATTAGGGATATTGAATAATTGTTCTTTTGATTTTGTTTTCATCTTATTAAATAATTCCCAATAAGATGTTATTCAATCAGTATAAGTATAATATCTAAAAGTTGGATGGCTTTCTTTCCGGAAACAGGGGAGTCAGGATTGAATTTATTTTTTGGAGATAAACTCATGATATCATAGGAAAGAATTTCTAAAATGGTATGATAATAAATATTATCTGGAGAAACATCTGAAATTTCTATTTTTTCCGGGGGAATTTGTTGAATGAACTTGAATCCTTGGTTCTCTAAATAGTCAATAAGGCGGGTGAGAATTTGAGCTATCTCGACCCGGGATATTGTTTTTTTGGGTTGGAAAGTATGATTGGGATAGACGTCAATGATTCCCGTTGATGTGATTTTTAGGATATATTCTCTTGCCCAGGAAGTTGAGATATCAGTGACAATGCTTGGTGATGTCAGGTCATTATTTATATGATTCCGGAATTTGATGGCAAAAAGAGCTGCCATTTCCTCTCGGGTGATGGCTTCTGAAGAAGATATTGTTTTGTATTGATTGGGGAATTCAAAAATGCCGAGCTTATTTTTTAGATCGTTAATTCTGTCTTGAGCTTGTCTGTTGTCAGGTTCCAAATTGGCTAGTTTTTTATAGGTCTCCAGGGCTTTTTTATATTTTTGTAAATGATAAAGTGTTTCTGCATATTTTTTTAAAATTTGGACATTATTGGGTTCTTTGGCTTTTGCTGTTTTCAGGTGCACCAGTGCATTCATATACATTTGTTCATTGGTATAAATTTCTGCAAGGGCAAGATGAGCTTCTGTCAATTCTCGCGAATAATGAAGGCAGGTTAAAAAAGCCTTTTTACTCTTCTCGATCTCTCCCTCGGAGAGGTATTTTTTGGCTCTTTTCAATGCTTCCTGGGTTTTTAATTTTTTCAAATAATTGTATTGCTGTTTTGCCCACGGATGATCCGGTGCACTATTGATTGCCTTCTGGTATTCAGAGAATGCCCGTTCATCTTCTCCAGTCATTTGATACAATTGAGCCAAGCCCAGATGGACTAAGACTGTGTTGGGGATTTTTTTAAGAGCAATATTGAAATTTTCTTCCGCGGTTTGAACGTCTTTTGAGTAAAGGAAAATATAGCCTAACCCGACATGATAAAAAGGAGAGGACTCGCCTAATTTTAAAATCTTTTTTTTCGCTTTTTCAATATTTCCTTCTCTTATTTCCTTCCATGCTTCTTCGGTGAGAATTCTTTCTTCAAGGGATAGTTGAGCAACAAGAGAAGGGGTGAGATTTCCTATATATAAAGTTGGTTTTGGGGGTTGGTAGGAAACACAGGCCCCTAATAAGATAACAGGTATTATTAAAAATATCACTTTTTTCACCAATTTTGTTCTCCTCCTTTTAAGATATATGGAACAAAGTTTATAATGGATTGAGGATTAGCCATGAGTTTTAATTCAACATATTCATTATTTTTTCTTCGCTTGAGAATGATAGCCCACTTATAAAATGAATGGATCATATTGCTTTTGGATAAGGGAATACGTAAATAAAACAACTTTAGATTCTTGAAGATTATCGATTTCAGTTTGTCAATCAGTTCCTGTATTCCCTCGCCGGTTTTTGCCGATATATAGATATTATTGCTATCAGAATTTTTGTTCTTATTTAAAAAATCTTCTTGGTTTGGCAGGAGGTCAATTTTGTTATAGATTTCTATTACCGGGATTTCAGAAACTCCCAGTTCATTCAATATTTTATTGACTGTTTTAGCCTGATTTTCATAATTAGGACTGGTTATATCGACCAAATGGAGTATGCAATCGGATTCGTTAACTTCTTCCAGGGTTGCTTTAAATGCTGTTATCAGTTCAGGAGGGAGATTCTTTATGAATCCGACTGTATCACTGACAAAAGAATAAAGGCCGTCAGAAAAATACACTCTTCTGAGTATGGGATCCAAGGTGGCAAAAAGCTTAGGAGAAGTCAGCATTTTTTCCATTGATAAATAATTGAATAGGGTTGATTTTCCAGCATTTGTGTAACCCACAAGGGAAACCAAAGGAATAGGGCTTTTTTTTCTGCTCTTTCTCTGGATAGACCGTCTTTTTTGAATATTTGAAATTTCTTTTTTTATTTTTGAAATTCTATCCAGAATTCTGCGTTTGTCTTCTTCTAATTTCTTTTCTCCTGGGCCGCGTGTTCCAATGCCAGCTCCAAGACGGGAAAGGCTGTGTCCTTTTCCATATAACCGCGGTAAAAGATAATTAAGCTGAGCCAGTTCAACTTGAAGTTTTCCTTCCTTGCTCCGGGCCCGTTGGGCGAAAATATCCAGAATCAACTGGGATCTATCTATGACTTTTTCCTGAATTTCATCTTCTAAACAGCGTTGTTGAGTAGGGCTTAAGTTTTGATTGAATATAATGAGATTTGCATCCAGTTTGTTTTTCAAGTCAATAATTTCCGATACCTTTCCTGGCCCTATAAGAAATTTTGGTTCAATTTCTTTTTTCGCCTGAAATACTTTTTCAAGGACATCAGCTCCAGCGGATTGGGCCAAACCTTTCAATTCATTCATATATTCTTCAGCTTCCAGTTTTTCTTTTTTATTTGTGGAAAGATGAACGAGTATAGCTTTTTCCATTTTATTTTAAGTTGTTTTCGATATATTTGGCTATGGAATCAAATTGTGAAGGAGAAAACCATTTGATCCCTTCCATTTTTTTAAACCAGGTGATTTGTCTCTTAGCATAATGACGGGTGTCTCTTTTGAATAAAGACAATGCTTCTTCTCTGGATATTTGGTTGTGTAACATTTTAACAATGTATTGATATCCCAAGGCTCGGAAAGGAGGTAAATGTTCAGATAAACCCGTTTCGAGAAGTTTTTGGACTTCCTCAATGATACCTCTTTCAAACATTGAGTCGATTCGTTCTTCGATTCTTTTGTACATCAATTGTCTATTTAATTTTAATCCAATTTTAATAATATTATAATTATTCAATTTGGACTTTGTCTTTAAGAAGTGTTCAGACAAAGATTTCTGTGTTGCCTGATATACTTCCAGAGCTCTTATTATCCTTATTTTATCATTCTTTCCAATTTTTTCATAATAATCCGGGTCTATCTTTTTCAATTGAATTCTAAGACTTTCCAATCCTTTTTCCTTGGCTGTTTTTTCCAGTCTTTGCCGGATTTTAGGATCTTTCTTATTTTCGGGAAAGACACCGTTAAAAAGGGATTTGAAATAAAGTCCTGTTCCCCCAGTGATGATAGGTATTTTGTTCTTATTGATAATGAGTTCTATCGCTTTATGAGCATGTTTCACAAATAATCCTGCTGTGAATTGGGAAGAAGGATTGGCGATATCTAAAAGATGATGGGGAATATTTTCCCTTTTTTCTTCAGGGATTTTATCCGTTCCTATATCAAATCCTTTATAGACTTGCATGGAATCACAGCTAATAATTTCCCCGTTGAATCTTTTTGCCAGTTTTATAGAAACAGTGCTTTTTCCAACCGCCGTCGGTCCCATAACGGCGATAAGGTTTTTTATTCCTTTCTTTGGATCAACCATTGGCAATTCAGAACGGATCGGTTTTCTCTCTGTTGTTGGTCATTGATATTTTTTTTGAAGTTAAGAATAAGATGTTCATAACCTGAATAAATTCACTATTAAAACAATTGTTATAAGGAGAGTGACAAAAATTAAAAGCGCAAGAATTTGTTTCTTTTTCAATCAATACACTCGCTTTTTTCTCAATTCTCAGCTTTTGGATTTTTTTTCATAAAGATAATTTATAGACGATTGGATTTCATGTCAAATGATAATTACCCGGCTTATATAGAAAAAATAACACTGGAATTATTCCTAATAATATTGCAGATTGAAAGGGAAATGAGCAAATGATTGTATTATTTATTGTTTGGCAATCTTTCCGTCTTTGAGACAAAGAATCCTTTGAGCTTGTTTTGAAATTTCTTTGTCATGGGTTACCATAATGATCGTGTTTCCTTTGGAATGGATCTTGTGGAATAGATTGAGGATTTCTTTGCCGGTTTTGCTATCCAGATTTCCAGTGGGTTCATCAGCAAGGAGAATCGATGGTTCATTCACTAAAGCACGGGCAATGGCAACTCTTTGTCTTTCTCCTCCGGAAAGTTCACTCGGTCTGTGATAGATCCTGTTTGACATTTCAACCATTTTAAGGGCTTCTTTTGTTTTTTCTTCTCTTCTTTTTTTGTTTTCTCCTCTATAAATTAAAGGAAGCTCCACATTATGAAAAGCTGTAGTCCTGCCCAGAAGATTGAACACTTGGAAAATGAATCCAATTTCTTGGTTCCTAATCAAAGCAAGTTCGTTTTCACTGAATGAGCTTACTTTTTTCCCTTTTAAGTAATACTCTCCTTCAGTAGGAGTATCGAGGCAGCCGATGATATTCATAAGAGTTGATTTCCCTGATCCAGAGGGGCCCATAATGGCGAGGAATTCATTTTTTGATATTTTAAAAGAGACGTCATTAAGGGCATTGACTTCAACATTTCCTAATCTGTAGATTTTTTTTAGATCTTTGATGGTTATGATTTTATTGTTTTCTGGTTTATTCATTGTTCTTAATTTTTAGTTTCCGGTTTAACCAGCATATCATCTTTTAACTGTCGCAGTGCTTTGTAAGGCCCCACGACAATTTTCTGTCCTTCCTTAAGTCCTGAAGTGATTTCTATTTCCATTTCTCCCATAATTCCTTTTTCTATGGGGGAAAATTTCACCCTGTTCTCTTTATTAACAGTATATATGCCTTCTTCCTGTTCTTCTTTTTCATTGTCATCATCTGATTCTTTATCCCGTAACACGAGGGATGAAATCGGAACAGCCAGCACATCTTCCTTTTCAGCGGTTATGATGTCTGCTGAAGCTGTAAGGCCGGGTTTGAGGTAGGGAGGTGGATCGTTAAGGGTGATGATGACTTTAAAATCTTTTGATGCTTGGGAAGATGTGACTTTTTGGAGAGCTGAACTTCCAATCTCTGTCACTTTCCCCTTAATAATCTCATCCGGGAAGGCATCCACTCTTATCTCAGAAGTTTGACCGATTTTTATTCCCACAATATCTGTTTCATCCACTTCAACTTCAACTTCCATCACTGAAAGGTCGGCGATAGACATCAAGACAGTCCCTGGATTGTTCATGGTTCCCACAAGAGCGATTTCACCTTCTTCCACTCGGAGACTTGTGATTATCCCATCAATGGGAGAATTATAAACTGTTTTACTTAGGTTATCCAAGGTGCTTTGGAGTGAGGCTTCTGCCTGCTTTATCTGGTATAGGATAGCTTCATGCTGGGCTTTTGAGATATCATATTGAGCTTTGGCTCCTTCCAGTTCCTCTCTTGATATAAGATTTTCTTCATAGAGTTCTTTTTGACGCTTGTAAGAATTTTTATCTTTATTGAGACTTGCTTTTGCTTTTATTAATTCGGCTTTATAGGAACTGATAAGAGCTCTATCCCTTTCCGCTTGAGCTTCGTATTGGAGAGAATCGAGTTTGAGAAGGAATTCATCTTTATTGACGGTTTGACCTTCTTCAACTCCAATTTTTACAATTCTTCCTGGGACATGAGCACTAATATTGACACTTTTTTTGGGTTTGATTTCCCCTGATGCAGAAACAATAGAGGTGAGATGTTGTTTTTTCACCTTCTCCACTGTAACACTGATAGATTTTTCTCTTTGAAGTTGAAGGTTGAGAATAATAAAGATTCCAATGACCACAATTACACCAATAATGATGAAAGCCTTTTTTCTCTTCTTAGGCGTTGTCCTGTTTTCATTCATTTCTATTCCTCACAGTTGAAATAATATTATATATATAAGTAGTACGATTTAAAAGATAAAAAGTTTTCATTAATATTTGATAAGTTCTGATTGCTTTAGAGGACTAAACATCGAGGCCCCCCATAACGTTTGAAAAAAACATCATTATGACTGGATCCTTTGATTTAGACACCTGTGGATTTCCAAAGAGAAATGAGAACAAGGAAGAGACATCATTTATAGAATATGGTTGCTTGTGATGAGAAGAGTTGGTAATATGGAATACATAATGGACTGGAATGAGTATTTGGCTCTCGCTAAAAAAACCGCAAGGGATGCAGGAGAAATGCTCAGAAAAAAGTTCAATAAAGATATCAAAGTATCTTATAAAGGCTCTGTGAATCTTGTTACCAATTGTGATAGGGAAGCTCAAAATATCATCTATAATGGAATAAGGGAGCATTTTCCCCAACATGATTTCTTAGCTGAAGAAGGACTTGATAAAGAAAAAGGAAATAAATATCGCTGGATTATTGATCCTTTGGATGGGACTACCAATTATGCTCATGGATATCCTATATTTTGTATTTCTATAGCATTGGAATGGAACAGAGAAATCATTTTGGGAGTTGTTTTCGATCCTATGAGAGAGGAGATGTTCTGGGCTATCAAGGGGAATGGAGCTTTTCTTAACGGAAAGAGGATAAAAATATCTACAGTCAAAGAATTGGATAGAAGCCTTTTATCGACCGGATTTCCTTATGATATCCGGACAAGTGAGATCAATAATATCAATAATTTTGTAAGAGTTATAAAAGTTGCCCAGGCAGTTCGCCGTGATGGTTCTGCAGCGCTGAATTTGTGTTATGTTGCTTCAGGGAGATTTGATGGGTTCTGGGAATTGAAACTTTATCCATGGGATGTGGCTGCAGGATCTTTAATCCTAAGCGAAGCAGGCGGGAAAGTATCTGATTTTAAGAACGGAAAATTTAATATATTTGAGAAGGAGATTCTTGCTACCAATGGATTCATACACAGACAAATGCTTAGTGTTCTTCAAAACAAATGAAAGAGTGATCTTTGGACAAAAAAGTGATTGGAAATATTTTTATGGGTGTTAATAAAATGAATAAAAGTCATGTCTATAATATTATTCTGGATTTAATTGTGATATTTTTTTTGTTATTCACTTGGAGTTGTGTTTCTGTGAAAAAAGACATTGTCAAAGAAAAAGAATTCGTTTCCCGGGAAGAATTCGATTATATCGATAGAGACAATGAAAATATTTATGCTTACCGTATTTATAAAATAATTGAAGAAGAAGAAGTTATTTTAGAGGATGAATATATCAACAATTATATTAAGGATGTGGGAAATAGAATTATCAATAGTCCAGTTTTATATTCATTAACCGAAGAGATTAACTGGGCTTTTCATATCATTGACTCAACTGAAGTCAATGCCTTTGTCACCCTGGAAGGACATGTTTATTTATATAAGGGGTTGATTGAGAAGACCGATTCAGAATCTGAGCTCGCAAGTATTCTGGCATTTGAAATCGGTCATGTGATCGCCAGAAATGTTCCTCAGGGAATGTACGATAGGGTAATGAGACAGCCGGGATTTATTCCCGGAGATATCATTAAAGGAGAAATTGGGTGGGAAAGATTGAACAGGGTTTTTGAGAAAAACGGGGGAGTGCTTGATTTTTTTTCCGATTTGAACTATTCGCCCTATCAGGTAGAGAAGGCTGAAGAGATTGCATTTTCGATACTATCAGAAACCAATTTTAATTCCCGGGATTATTTTGCTTTTATCAACCGTTTAGCCAATGAGGTTGGAACTTCTGTTCCCTGGCTAAAAAGGAATTCCTGGAATAAAGCGAGGAGAGATAGAATAATTGACCATACCAGGTCGGCAAGATCATTTCCTTTTAAAGAAGAAAGTCAAAGATTTAATTATTTCATAAACAGAATTCAATCATTGAGTTCTTTGGAAATTGAAGAAGAGATGTTTAAGCCATTTGAATCAACAAAAGAATCTGTCCTTAAGATTAAAGTTCTTGGTTTTGCTGATTGGACAGATACGGGATTGGAAGTGAAAAAAAGCCAGGAAGTGTATATCAAAGCTTCAGGTGTCATATCACTGCAAGAAGGAAATCCGGCAGCTTATTGCCGTACTCCTAATGGATTAAACCAGAATACAATTCAACAACCCATTCCATCTGAAAATATGGGGGCATTGATAGGTAAAGTGGTGCAGCTGGTTTCTGTGGAGAAAGATGAAGAGACTGGCGAGGAGATTAGGAATGAAAAAGTCGAAATATTTCATATTGGTGAGGAGAATTTGGTAAAAATACCCCTTGACGGAAGGTTATATCTTGGCATAAATGAGGATGTTGTTGGAGACAACTCAGGAGAATATAGAGTAGAGATTTATTTCTAATCCTTCACATAATCTAAAGGTTTGTTGTTTCAAGGAATTTTCCCATAAATTGAATATTATAATTGCCCTTTTTGAAGTCTGAGTTTGAAAGTATAGAAAGATGAAGGGGAATGTTTGTTTTTATTCCAACAATGGTGGTCATATCAAGAGCTGTGAGCATTTTTGATATGGCTTCTTTCCGAGTGGGAGCGGTGGATATGATTTTTGCTATTAAAGAGTCGTAATGAGGAGGAATTTCCCAGCCGCTGTAAGCAGCTGTATCGACCCTTATTCCTTCTCCTCCGGGAAGAGATAAAAAGTCAATTTTTCCAGGCGAAGGGATGAACGTCTTGGAATCTTCGGCGTTTATACGGCATTCAATGCTATGACCCCTGAATTTTAAATCGTGAGTCAAAGTCAATTTTTCCCCGGCAGCAGCTTTTATTTGATGTTTGATTAGGTCTATTCCATAAATTGATTCAGTGATTGGATGTTCAACTTGAACTCTGGCATTGGCTTCCATAAAATAATAATTCAAGTTTTTATCAACTAGAAATTCAAAAGTTCCCAGGCTCTGGTATCCAATATGTCGGGCAGCTTCTTCCACAGCTTTTCTCATTTTCCTCCGCAGTTTTTCATCGACAAGAGGGGAAGGAGTTTCTTCTATGAGTTTTTGGTATTTTCTTTGAATGGAGCATTCCCGTTCTCCAAATGCAATGATATTTTCTTTTTTATCAGCAATGACTTGTATTTCTATATGATGAGCATTGGGAATGTATTTTTCTAGATAAAGGGAAGAATCACTGAAAGCAGCTTTTGCTTCTCCTTGGGCAATAGGGAATTGTTCTTCAAGATGGGAATCTGAGTGGACAATTCTCATTCCTTTTCCGCCACCGCCTGCAGAGGCTTTGATAATGGCTGGATATCCGATTTCATTCGCGGTTTTTTTAGCTTCCTTTAGATTTTCGATTATTTTATCGCTTCCAGGAATAACAGGAAGTTTTGCCTTTTGCATCTCATGCCTTGCTCTGTTCTTATCACCCATGAGTTTCATTATTTCTGCTGAGGGGCCTATAAATGTGATCCCCGAGGTCTCGCAGATCTCGGCGAAACGGGGACTTTCTGCTAAAAAACCATATCCTGGATGGATGGCATCTGCTTTTGTAATTTCAGCAGCGCTCAAAATATTAGGAATATTGAGGTAGCTGTCAGAAGACTTGGCAGGGCCGATGCATACTTTTTCATCCGCCAGCATGGAGTGCAAACAATGGCTATCCGGTTCGGAATAAACAGCAACTGTTTTCAGACCGAGTTGTCGGGCTGTCCTTATGATACGAAGAGCAATTTCTCCGCGGTTGGCTACGAGTACTTTTGAAAACATTCGTGATTATTGGGAGGGATGCACGGCAAATAGAGGTTGACCGTATTCAACCGATGTTCCGTTCTTAACCAGTATTTTCTCAACGATGCCGTTCACTTCAGATTCGATTTCATTCATCAATTTCATGGCTTCTATAATGCAAACGGTTTGTTTTTCATTCACTGTATCTCCTATTTCAATAAATGGTTCAGATGATGGATCAGGAGCCCGGTAAAATGTTCCGACCATAGGAGATTTGATATAATAAAAGTTGTTATCTGCGTCTTCGGATTCGGATGTTGTTTGAGAACTTTCTTCTTTTTTGGATTCTTCGGGAAAAGGCGCATTAACTGAGATGGGACTGGGAAGTATTGTTGTTTTGGAATCTTTGCTGAGATTGATTTTAAATCCCTCGACCTCCAGTTCAAAATGAGATAATTTCTTATCTTCCATAAGTTCGATAAGCTTTTTTATTTCACTGTAGTCAATATTTGACTTCATAATCACTCCTCGGATTCACTCCTTGTTTGTTTACTGGATTAAAAAAGTAGTAATACAATAACTATATAAAAACAAAATGTCAAGGAGTAACAGGCCAGGAGTTCCCCCAAAAATTGCCCTTAGATCTGTATAAATTATTACTAACCAATAAGTTAGTTAAATCTTAAAGTGGAAAACCAATTTTTGGGGGCAACTTTTCAAGCCCCCTCCCCCCCCAAATGAAGTTTCCCCCCTCATTTTTAAATTTCTCTTTAAACCTTAAGACATCGTTTATAAGAAAATTTATTCTCTAAAAGAATAAGGGGTGGCGCGGCGAAGGGGCTCCCCACACCACAGCTCCTTGGAGGGGGAACAGCTTCGCTTTCCCCCTTCCAACGGTCGCTCCGCTCCCTGCCTCCCCTTCTCGAGCTTCGCTCTACGACCAAGGAGACAAATCCCCTTGGAGCCCCATGGATTTGTATAAATACAAATCCGATAGCGAGGATGGGGATGAACGGTGACAGGACCCCTCAATGTTTGTTGCTTCTGATGTTTATAAAAGAAATTTAAAAATTGAGGGAACTTCAATCAATTAAATACAATTGACTTGAACCAGATTTTCTCTTACTATTGATAATATAAAAATCGAGAAGGATCGATTGATGTTTAATCAGTTATCAAGCCAATTGCAAAAAGCTATGAAATTTCTCCGAGGTGAGGGAAAAATCACGGAGAATAATATGGAGGAAGCCTTAAGAATGATCCGTCTTGCTTTTCTGGAAGCGGATGTGAATTATCAAGTGGTGAAGAGATTTGTGGATTCTGTGAAGAAGAAGGCCCTGAATGAAAAAGTTATTCTCAGCCTCACTCCTGCTCAACAAGTCATAAAGGTTGTAAGGGAAGAACTCACTTCTCTTTTGGGACAAGAAGAAAAGAATTTGAATTTTTCAAGCTCTCCTCCGTCGATTTTTATGCTGGTGGGACTCCAGGGATCAGGAAAGACAACCACGTGTGGCAAACTTTCGAAGTGGATGGTTCAGTTAAAAAAGAATCCACTGCTTGCTTCTTTTGACTTAAAAAGACCTGCGGCACAAGAACAAATGCAGTCAATCTGCAAGCAGCTCAATCTCCCCTTTTATGAAATGATTAAGGAGACTAGTAAAAATCCGTCTAAACATCTTACAAATCTTGTAAAATACACTCAAAATCATGGCTATGATCCGCTTATCGTCGATACTGCGGGAAGGCTGCATGTGGACGATGAATTGATGGAAGAACTGTGCATGGTTAAAGATATTCTTAATCCCGCAGAGGTTATTTTTATTGGAGATGCCATGATAGGACAGGATGCGGTCAAGAGTGCAGAGATTTTTGAAGAAAGAATAGGATTAACATCGGTCATCTTGACAAAACTGGATGGAGACGCTCGAGGAGGAGCGGCTTTATCAATAGTCGAAGTAACAGGGAAACCCATTAAGTTTATTGGAGTTGGAGAAAAATTTGACAAGTTTGAAGTTTTTCATCCCGACCGGATGGCTTCTCGCATTTTAGGGATGGGAGATATTTTAACTTTTATAGAAAAAGCCGAAGAACAAGTTGATCTGGAAGAGACAAAAAAATTTGCCCAGAAGTTAAAAAAACAGGAATTTACTCTTCAGGATTTTAAAGAGCAGATGGTTAAAATGAAAAAGATGGGATCGTTATCTCAGATTTTAAAGATGATGCCTTCTTCGGGTCCCTTCAAACAAGTCTCCAATTTGAAAATTGATGATAAAAAAATGATTCATTTTGAAGCCATCATTGATTCTATGACAGAAGAGGAAAGAGAAAATCCTAAGATCATTAATGGTTCCAGAAGGGTAAGAATTGCCAGAGGAAGCGGAAGAACTGTTGCTGAAGTGAATCAGCTTGTAAAGCAATTTTCAGAAATGAAAAAAATGATGAAAAAACATAATGTTCAAAAGATGATTTCTTCGTTTCCCATTTATCATTAAATACAGTGTATGAGCAAAAGATTCCTGTCTAGGGAAACTCGAGCCTTTCTGAAAAGCGGATTAATGATTCTATAGGGGGAGAGGATAAAATCTATTGACTTATATTAAAATTTTCGATAATATTTCTTTTTATAAAAGAGAGTTGTATAAAATGGTATCGATAAGATTAACGAGATTAGGATCAAAAAAGAAACCTTTTTACAGAATTGTTGTTATTGATTCTAAAAAACCAAGAGAGAGCAAAGCAAAAGACATTATTGGCTATTATGATCCTTTGCAAGAGCCTCCAAAAATTAATATTGATAAAGACAAAATGAATTATTGGCTAAAACAAGGAGCAAGAGCGTCAGAAACAGTTCAATCTCTTTTCCATAAAGTATCTATAAAAGAGAAATATTCTTAACTAAAAGGAGGTTACAGTGAAAGACCTAGTTGAAATGATCGCCAAATCATTGGTTGACAATCCGGAACAGGTGCAGGTTTCCCAGTTAGAAGGGGAACAGACCTCGATCTTGGAACTTAAGGTCGCTCCGGAGGATTTGGGCAAAGTGATTGGAAAGCAGGGAAGGACAGCACGAGCCATCAGGGTTATTCTTGGTGCAGCTGGAATGAAATTGAAAAGGAGATTTAATCTGGAAATAATTGAAAAAGATTGATTTGATAAGCATTGGAAAAGTTTTAAAAGCACAAGGGAGAAAGGGCGAGCTTAAGTTTGAATTTTATTCAAATCATGTTTTAAAGCCTTTTTTTTTCAAGGGTATTTATAGAAGATAAGGGAACTTTTAGGGAATTCCAGGTCGAATACTTAAACCCTTACAAAAGCTTTTTTATTCTCAAATTGAAAGGTATTGATTCCCAGGAAGAGGCTTACAAAATTGCGGGAAATGAAATTTGGGTTCCTGAAGAGTGGATGAACCCTCTCGGAAAGGACAGATATTATTTTTTCCAATTAATGGGATGTTCTGTTATTACAGAAAGAAAAAAGAATATCGGTGTGGTAACGGATATATTACTTATAAAAGGAAATGATATTCTTGTGGTTGCGGAAGGAGAAAAGAAAATATTCATTCCGTTTACCAAATCAATTTGTAAAACAATAAATCTGAAGAAAAAAGAGATTATCATAAGCCCTCCTGAAGGACTTTTAGGATTGAATGAGATTTGATATAATCACTATATTCCCCGATATATTCGGGAGCTTTTTTTCGAGAGGAGTTATAAACAAAGCATTAGAAAAGGGATTACTAGAAATTCGTATTCATGACTTAAGAGATTTCACTAATGATAAACACAGACAAGTTGACGACCGGCCTTTTGGAGGAGGACCAGGGATGGTTCTTAAAGTCGAACCCGTTTTTAATGCTGTCAAGGAGATAAAACAAAAGGAAACGAGCCCTGTATATTTATTGTCTCCACAAGGAAAAAAATTTGACTTTTCCTTTGCAGGTAAAATGGCCCAAAGAGAACAAATTGTCCTGATATGCGGACGTTATGAAGGAGTGGATGAAAGAGTGAGGGAGAACATAATCACGGATGAGATTTCAATTGGGGACTATATACTCACCGGAGGAGAGATTGCGGCTATTGTACTTATCGATGCCGTTTCACGATTCGTTTCCCAGGTTGTGGGAAAAAGTGAATCGGTTCAATGTGATTCTTTCTACAACGGCTTGTTGGATTTTCCCCATTACACCCGCCCCAGGGATTTCAAAGGAATGAAGGTTCCGGATGTTCTTTTTTCTGGAAATCATGAACAAATCAAATACTGGCGGCAGAAGAAATCATTGGAAAAGACAATGGATATGAGGCCTGATCTTTTGGAAAAGAAAGAAATAACTCCAGAAGAAAAAAAAATTCTTAAGGAAATAAAGAAAGAAAAGAAAGGATAGAGAAATGACTTTGAGTGATATGATAGAAAAAAATCAGTTAAGAAACAATGCTGAATCTTTTAATGTGGGAGACACGGTTAAGGTTCATGTGATTATTAGAGAGGGAGAAAAAGAAAGAATTCAGATTTTCAGGGGAGATGTGATTAAAATAAAAGGTAGTAATCTGGGAAAAACCTTCACAGTTCGAAAAGTATCTTTTGGTATAGGGACAGAACGGATATTTCCCTATCATTCTAAAATGATTAAAAAAATCGAAGTGGTGCGAAAAGGGAAAGTGCGAAGAGCAAAATTATACTACCTGAGAAAATTAAGAGGTAAAGCGACCAAAATAAAGGAAGCGAGTTAAATAATATTTTTTTTAACGAAATATGCTTGTTTTTGGGAAAAAAAGTCAATGATTTTTTATTTTTCCTGTTTTTCGGATTGATTGTCTTTGAAATTGAATAATTCAAAAGTGCCTGATTTCAAAATAGAACAAAGCATCATTCAAAAAAAAATTATAAATATTGCAGGAATTGATGAAGCAGGAAGGGGCGCCATATTCGGGCCTGTGGTGGCGGCTGCTGTATCTTTTCCTGATTTTATTATTTCAGGAAAGAGCATTCCTTTTTGGGCAAAAGAAATCAATGATTCAAAAATACTTTCTCCGGAAAAAAGAAAAAAAGCTGCCCGATTGATTGTCATGAATGCAAAATGTATTGGGGTTGGTTTTGTTTCCAATTTTGATATAGACCGTAAGAATATTTACCAGGCTTCATTGGAAGCCATGGTAAAAGCGGTGAAAAACATGTCAGTATATCCAGATTATATTTTGGTTGACGGCTATATTTTGAATGATGTAAATTGTATTCAGAAGAGAGTGATCAAAGGAGACATGAAAAGTATATCCATAGCGGCAGCTTCCATAATCGCTAAAACGCTCAGAGATGAAATGATCATTCGTTTAGACCAAATATATGAAGGCTATTATTTGTCCAAGAATAAAGGTTATGGAACAAGAGAACATTATATGGCATTGAAAAGAAAAGGAGCCACTGCTTTTCACAGGTGGAGTTTTAATTTAAAGAAATAAAATGGTTTCAGAAAAAGAGAAAGCGAAACTGCTTAACCTAGGAGAAAAATACACCAAAAAAGGAAAATTGCTGGAAGCTGTCGATGTGTACGAACGATTGTTGAAAGAAGAAAGCCGAGATATCAATATTCGAAATATCATCGGAGATTTATATATAAAATTAAAGAAAGAAGACAAAGCCATAGAACATTTTAAAATGATTGCTCAGCATTATAAGGAAAAAGGTTTGCACACCAAACTAATGGCAGTTTATAAGAAAATAAGCAAACTGGATCCTGGAAATATTGAAGTATCTTTACAGTTAGCAGATCTTTATTCAAATTTGGGTTTTTATAGCGAAGCGAAAGAAGAATATTTAGCAGCAGCCAAAATTTTAAAGAGGGAAAACAGAATTAGAGAAGCCATTTCTTTATACGAAAAAATTTTAAAATTTGATAAGGGAGATATTGACTGTCGGCTTTCTCTGGCTGAGCTTTATAAAGAAGAAGATATGATTAGCCAAGCAGTGGTTAAACTCAATGAAGTGGCTGAATCCATGATGAATAAAAAGGAAACCCAGGAAGCCGAAGAGATACTTAACTCAGCCATAGAGCTTCACAGTGGCCATGAACGAACCTTAGCCAATTATATTGAACTTTTAAAGAAAGAAGATAGAAAAGATGAAGCCTATCTATTTCTGGACACAGTTCTTGGAGAAAATAAAGATAATATTAAAGCACTGACCCTTTTAGGAAAACTCTATTATGAAGAAAAAGATTTTGAAAAAGCCGAGGAGGTATTTTCTAAAGCTTTTTCTTTAGATGAAACGAATAATGAAGTTAGAGTCAAATTGGGAAATATTTGTATTCAAAAGAGAGATTGTGACCGAGCGTTTGAACTGTTTGAGCCGCTTGTAAATGTTTTTATTAAAAATAGAAAATACAATAAAGCCATAGGGCTATTAGGACTTATACTGAAAAGTAAAGAGCCTCATATTCCAACCTTGGAAAAGCTGGCTTCGATCTATAAGTTAAAAAATGAAAAAGAGAATTTAAAGGTCATTTCAAGAGTTATGCTGGAAGCGTATTTGAAAAACGGCATGGATAAGGATGCCCTCTCTCATTTAAGAGAGATGGAAAAGCTCTTTCCAGATGATGATGAATGGAAAGAAAAGTATTCCAACTTAGGGAAGAAGATAGACCAAAAGGAAGAAAAAGAAATTCCTGATTCTGATGATGAAAGCAGGGCTGTTCAGAAGTCCTTTGAAAAAGTTGACCTCTATATAAAGCAGGGATTGATCAAGAATGCTAAAAAAGTCCTTGAAAAAATTAAGAAAAAATATCCTGGGAATATTGAGGTTGATAGAAGGATTGAAACATTTGAACTGGAACATGGCGACAGAATTGTGAAAGGTATTCCCTTGAAAAAGGAAAAAGCATTTATCGAAAGGATAAATGAAGTGATCAAAGCAGGCCCTCAAAATGGAATTCAGAATGAAAATAAAGAATTGAAAATTACGGCTGCAGATATATTTAAAGATACAGATATCATTCCAGAAGGAATGACCAAAGAAGATAACTACTACAATTTATCTAATTCTGTTAGGGAAGAGCAGGATTCGATTAAAGATATAATGAAGCAGCAGAAAGAAGGTTATATCACAAATGTTGAAATGGGCCTTTTTGATATTGTCAGACAATTCAAGAAGTCTATTAAAGAAAAAATTGATAGCGCTGATTATGAAAGCCGGTACAATCTGGGATTGGCATTAATGGAACAAGAATTATATGATGAAGCTATAGAAGAATTAAAAATTGCGTCCTGTGAAAAAAGCTTGGCACTGGAGTGCTGCAGCCTCATAAGTTATTGTTATCGTCAAAAGAAAGATTTTAAAGATGCTATCACCTGGATGGAAATGGCTTTAGACTTTGCCAAGGAGGGATCCAATCAATCCTTTGAGTTGAAATATGAACTCGCTTCCATTTACGAAGAGTCTAATAGCATAAAAAAAGCCTTGAGTCTTTATGATGAAGTAAAGAATTGGAATTCCAATTACAGGAATATTGAGAAAAAAATAGATAAACTTGAATCCCGCCAGTGAATTTATATTCCTCTTCTTTTCCCTTGAGTGAGAAAAATCCTTAAATTACCACGTTATTTTTACTGAAATAAGACAAAAAGAAAATCAATAAAGTCTGATTTTTTGAATTTATCAGAAAAAATTCTTAAAGAATAACAATGTCAAATTCATGCCCTTTGTCAATTATTAAACTGCTGGATTTGATTAAGGAAGAAATCCATGCCGATTATGTGGCTGTTCTGCTCATAAATGGAAATAGTCAGATTATCTATAAACAATCCCGGCAAAATAATGGGTCCAAAAGTCATAAAGATTATTTGGATATTGTGAAGAAAGCTCTTAAAGAAAAACAGCTTATTTTTGTTGATGGAATGAATGAACCAATGAACAAGGGGAAGAAAGTCCTTTGCTTACCTCTCCTATTTGAGAATAAAGCAGGCGGAGTTCTTTATCTTGAAAGACATAGCCGATATGGAATGTTTTCCAGTGAACAGGTTGAGATTTTCGTTGAATTTTCGAAACCCATTTGCACCTTACTTAAAATCCGTTCTGGATTTAAGTTCATCAAAGAAAAGTATAAAGATTATTCTTGGTCTATGCTGGTTGGAAAGAGCACCTTGTTTTCTCAAGTATTGGATTTGATAGAAAAAGTGAAAGACAATAAAGCTCCCGTTTTTATTTATGGGGAAAGCGGGACAGGAAAAGAGCTGGTTGCCCGGGCAATCCATAAGGGGGGATCAAGGGAAAGAGGACAGTTTATTGCTGTGAATTGTGGTGCGATTCCTGATTATTTATTGGAAAGTGAATTATTTGGTTTTACCAAAGGAGCTTTTACCGGGGCTGTGAGAAGTAAATCCGGTCTCATTGAAGAAGCGACCGGAGGGACTTTGTTTTTAGATGAAATCGGAGATTTGCCTTTGAAACTACAGGCAAAACTATTGCGTTTCCTTCAGGATAAGGAGATAAGAAGAATAGGTGAAAACAAAGCCCGGTATGTGGATGTTCGTTTTTTGAGTGCAACCAATAAAAATATTGAAAAAGAGGTTGAAGCAAGAAATTTTAGAGAAGATTTGTATTACAGGCTTAATATAATAAAAATTAAAATTCCTCCTTTAAGGGAAAGAAAAGAAGATATCCTACTGCTGTTGAATCATTTCGTTGAGAAATACGGTAAAGAAATGAATCGGGAAAAAGTTCATTTTACTCCTCAAGCTTTGGATATTTTGGTTAATTATTCCTGGCCTGGAAATGTCAGGGAATTGGAAAATGAAGTACAGAAATGTCTGATCATTTCCGGAAATGATAGTATTATTAAGCATGAATTCATTTCTTCGAATATAAGGAAAAAAGCAAGCCATCATTTTTCTCATACATATGATTTTTGTAAAGCAAGGATGGAATTTGAAAAGAGATTTATTAATAAAGCTTTAGCCCGATTTGATTATAATAAAACCCGGACTGCAAACCAACTTGGATTGAGCCGCCAGGGTCTTTTTAAATTGATTAAAAAATACGGCATTCAGGTTCTAGATGGTAAGGACTGATGATTGACTTATATACACTGGAAATTGAGCTGTTTTTTTGTTAAATTATATTTGATGGAAAAAGATAATAAGAAAGAAAGAATATATGAGTTGGTTTGTCCTTTATGCCATTCCATTCTCTGGATAGATTCAATTGATCGAAAAATTATTAAATTTGAAAAAAGTGGTGGAAAGAAAAAAAAACATTGGGATGAGTTGTTGATAAATGAGAAAAAAAAGAAAGAAGAAATGGACAGAAAGTTTGAAACCACATCAGAACTGGAAAAAATAAAACTCAAGAAAGCAGAAGAAAAATTTAAAAAAGCTCTTTCTGAAGCTGATTCTAAGTGACGGACTGAGTTTAACTTCCTATATTGGTTTCATCTTCTCTTATTTTGGGAGCCATGGTGAAATTAGTGAATCCAAAAATAATCAGAATCAATACAGCTGTGTAATTCATTATAGCCCAGGGAAGATAGGAAAATGTGGATACATCAAGAGCGCCTGTTATGTAAACACCAGCCATACTCCAGGGGACAAGGGGAACAATGATGGCTCCACTTTCTTCGATGATTCGGGATAAATTTTTGGCAGCCAGTCCCTTTTTCTTGTATATAGGAGATAAAAGTTCTCCAGGAATGATCATGGAGAGATAAGAACTCCCTGTTACCAGAGCAGTGACAATGGCAGTCCCTACTGTGGTGAGAACGATACTGGATGTTTTTTTTGCAAATTTCATTACTTTTTCAAGGATTACCGAGAGTAATCCGGTTCTCTGCATAATTCCGCCAAAACTAAAAGCAGTGAAAGCAACAAGTTGGGTTTCCATCATACTCATCATTCCGCCCCTTGATATAAGTTGATCCACTTGTTCGATTCCTGTGTGAGATTGATAGCCGGTGTTCAGGGCTGTTGCCACTTCTACCACCGAAGCTTTTTGAAAAATAACGGCGAGAATTCCCGCAATGAAGGAGGAAAGAAGCATGCCCGGGATAGTGGGCTTTTTTGTTGCTGCGAAATAAAAAACAACGACCATAGGTAGGAGTAAAAGGATGTTGAAATTGAAATTTTTCTTCAGAGTTTGAGTGATGATATTCATGGTTTCAGAACTTATGCTTTCTGATCCGTATTTGAGTCCCACAATAAAATAAATAAAGAGTCCGATAAGCCAGGCAGGGGTTGCAGACCAGAGCATATGTTTGATGTGATCAAAGAGATTTGAACCGGCGGCAACAGGAGCCAGGTTGGTGACATCTGAAAAAGGAGACATTTTGTCCCCGAAGTATGCTCCAGCCACGATGGCACCTGCCGCGGGACCCAGTGGGATTCCAAGCCCCATTGCAATTCCTATAAAAGCGACACCAAGAGTTCCTATGGTCCCCCAGGAAGTGCCGGTTGACAAGGATGTGAGAGAACAGACAAAACAGGCTGTTACCAGAAAATACTTTGGAGATATTAATTTGAGACCGTAATAAATGATCATAGGGATTGTTCCACTGGCGATCCATGCTCCGATGAGAATCCCCACACAAAGCATTATCAATATAGCTGGCATGGCTTTATGAATGCTGTCAACAATTCCTTCTTCCATCTCTTTCCATTTAAAGCGTAGAATAAAGCCTAAGCATCCGGTTATGAATGCTGCGGATACTAGAAGAACTTGAGGCTGTATTTGATAAACGCCATAGCCTATACCTAGAAGAAGAACCATGGCGATAATAGGGATGAGAGCGGTTGCGATTCCAGGTTTCTTTTTGTTTGCTTGTTTTTCTTCCATTGAGTGAATTCCTTTAGCTGAATGTTCCTTTTGCGAGAAGAGTGCGGTCAGCTATCATCAGTCTTCCCATTGACAGTAAATCGGTTATATTCAAATCTTTGTCCATTATGAGCAAATCAGCGTCGTTTCCGGCTTTTATTTCTCCTTTTTTGTAGAGTTTGTAGAATTCTGCCGGATTTGTAGAAAATAATCTTATGGCATCTTCTATACTGATGATTTTATTTTTGATGAGAGAACAAAATCTGTTCAACAAATCTTTTTGAGTTGAGATACTCATTTCAATGAGTTGACCATTTTTGTCAAAAACGGGCAAGCTTCCGTTCCCATCAGAACTGATTGTTATTCTCTGGAGAGGGGCATTTTTTTTCAGGCATAGTTTTATTGCTGATTCTATATTAACTCCCCGGTTGTCTTCAGGAGACGGCCCGATACTGGCTGTCAGGTCAATAGTGCCTCCTTGAAGCAAAAAATCGATGCTCTGTTCAAGAAGACTTTTATTCCGGTTCACATGGGTTGGTATGACCTGTGTGGGAGGAATTTCTGTTTCTTTAATCAATTTGAACAGAAAATTTAATCGTTTGTCGCTATCGCCGATGTGCAGATGAAGAATTCCTGCTTTCCCCCCAACCATTCCTCCTACTCTGCATTCGGCTGTCAACCGAGCCAATTCTTCAAATGTTGGTTGTGACGATCGATGATCCGATATAGCAATTTCTCCGGCTCCGATGACTTTATCTATTAAAACGAGATCAGAACGGATGCTTCCAGTGATGGTTTTGTTAGGAATTTCATAAGAGCCAGAAAACATATATGTTGTGATTCCTTCGCTTTCAAGTGCTCTGGCTTTGGCTAAAAGCGATGTGAGATGACGGGTAATGGCATCTGTTCCCAAACAGCCGATCACAGTAGTGACTCCACATCTGATAATATCTTCAATTCTTATTTCAGGAGTTCTGGATACAGGACCACCTTCTCCTCCTCCTCCTATAATATGAACATGAGAATCAATAAAGCCAGGAAGAACATATTTTTCAGATGCATCGATCTCAAAGGTCTTTAATCCTTTGATCTGAATTTCTCCGGGATTACTGATAGCTTCGATGGCATTTTCTGAGATAAGGATATCTTTTTTTCCAAGGTTAATGGGAGATATAATAGTTCCATTTCTTATAATAGTTAACATTATTGCCTCCTTTATATTCTATGAGAGGTCTTTATTTAAGTAATAAGATAAATTATCATTTGTACTTTTTATTTTCAAGGAGAATAATTTTTTTTGAAATTTGAATCGACTTTTATTAAAATAGAGAGAATTTGTAAACAAATGAAAACTTTTGAGAAGGAATTAGAAAGATTTTCTCCTGTTATCCGCAGGCTTTCCAATCTTTCTCTTTTATTTAAAAAAGTAGTGGTTAAGGGGGAAGAAAATTTTGTGAAAGAAGGCCCCAATATAATCATAGGAAATCATATAGGGACTTTTAAGGATATTGCCGTTTTGTTTAAATATGTGCCAAGACCGATATTTTTTACGGCAAATAAAATGATTTTTGATAAAGATGAACTGAATTCTCTCGTCCAAAAACATCTTAAAAGAAACCTGAAGGATTTTGGTATGGTTTTGGATAGATTGATCAATCCTGTAAAAATGGCTTTGATTAAATACATTTCCCGTAATATCAGTAAGATCGGGACCATACCTGTAGATCTAGACGCGAAAAAAAGATTGGCATTTTATAATTGCCAGAAATATTTGAGGACCCAAAAAGCTATTATTGCTCTTCAGGGAAGGGGAAGAGTTATGCTAGATCTACCCAATCCTTATGTGTTTCCTTTTAGAAAAGGGGCTTCAATTTTATCCTATAATCTTCATAAGGAAGGCATTTCAGTCCCTGTGACTCCGATCGCTATATATGGAACCCAAATTCCTTTGTTCATACCAGGAGTGGTTAAATTGAATATTGGAAAACCCATGTATATAATGGATTATCTATCCAATGAAGCGACCGAAACAATTAACCGCTTTAAAGATGTGCTTGAACAAAGAGTCAGAATGCTGTTCAAAGAGCTTATTGAAAAGTAGATTGTTTCCCGTCTTCAATTTCTTCAACGCAATTAACGCGATTAAGGCAACGAACGCATTTTCCAGTTTTGATTAAAAATAAGGTAAATAGGTAAAGTGTCCCCTCTTTCTCTCTTTCTTACGCGATTAACTCAATTCACTTTATCTATTCGGCTTCATATCTCGAGAGAATATCTGTCTGGATTTTCTGAACTAATTCTGAGTTTATCCTCACTTTTCTTTCTTCCTTCATAGAGGAAAGATAAGATTGGAGAAACCTATTCTTTTTTTCCTCCAAAAGTTGTTCTTTTACAGAATTTCTTTGTTTTTGGAATTCACTTCGGGTGGCTTCTTTTCGATCAAGAACTTTTAATAAAACCAGGTTATTGCCGAATTGGAGAACTTCGCTCAATTTATTTAGAGGAATTGAAAAAGCTAATTTATCAAACTCGGGATTTTCTTCCAGAATACTTAAATACTGTCCCCGTTTGTGTTCATTGACGGTTTTATATTCAAGGTCATAGAGGCTGGCTATTTGTTCCAGATTTGTTCTAAGACTTTCTTTTCTTGCTTTTTTAAGGATCTCTTTGCCTTTTTCCTTTTTCATTTCCTTTATGAAATCACTCCTGACTTCCTTCTCCACTTCATTATATTTGGCTTTCCGAGGAGGTTCCATGTTTATTAATTGAACAATAGCTATTCCGGAATAAGTGTATATGGGAGAGGAAACTTCTTTTTTCTTGAGACTGAAGAGTGTTTGACTTACTGCTCCTGAAGAGTCCTTGTCTTCGTAGGCTTCCCCTTCTTTCAGAAGTCCTGTGGATTTTGCTTCTAATCCCATATTTTCGGCTGCCGAACTTAGATTTTTTTCCTTTTCTGCTCTTTTCTTAAGCCTCATTAATCTGTCTTCTGCAATTTCTCTGGAATTTTCATCAAGAAGGATATTTTCGATGAGTCCTCTTGTTTCTTCAATGGATTTTATACGGGAAGGTTCCTTTTCTGTAATTTTAATGATGGATATTCCGTCTTCCAGCTCCAAGATACCTGAAATTTCTCCTTCTGATAATTGGTTGATTTCATCTTGTTCTTTAGAAGATAATGATTTCCATTCATATAATCCCCAATTTCCTCCTACTTCTGCTTTGACATCTTCAGAATATTTTTTTGCCATCTCTGTGAAGTCCTGTCCTGTTTTTAGATTATTCATTATCGATTCAGCTTTTTTAGTAACCTCCTCTTTTTCTTTTCCTTCAAAGGAGAGATAAATCCTGCTGACTTTGATTTTTTCAGGTTCTCTGAATTTATCCAAATTATCCTTGTAATATTTTTTGATTTCAGCATCAGTTAATTCGACTTCATTTTTTAAAGAGCTTGTATTCAAAAATACGATCTTTCCTTCTCTTCTTTCCGGTAGTCTGTATTTGCTTTTATTCTTTCTGAAGAATTCCCTGAGCTCATTTTTCTCAGGTGTCTCTGAAATGTCGAGTTTATCGATTTCAAGAAGAACATATTCCAACCGAGCCGTTTCATTTTCTTTTTTGAAGTAATTCCACATTTCCTGTTCAGAAACGGCGATACCAACTGACAAAGTTTTAATAACTTTGTCGATCAAAATTTCTTTTTCTAAACTTTGTTCAAATGTGGACACTGGTATTCTATTCCAATCCAGTATTTTCTTGTATTCATCAAATCCAATGAATTTTCCTTCTTTCTGGAAAACAGGATAATTGATGATTTTTTTCCGTATTTCTTCATCGTAAGCATGGATTCCCATTTCTTTAGCAACCTGAAGAAGTATGGTTTGTTGGATGAGCTGTTCCAGCACTTGGCCTGGAATATTGAGTTGGAGTATAAGATTTTTGTTGATATCCTTGAATTGATTTTTCATCATTTCAAGCCTTTGTCTCAAATTGCTATAATAAGATTCTGCGGATATTTTTGTTTTTCCTACAGCAGCAACTGTGTCTTCGCCCGTTATTCCGGAGTCTTCAATGATTCCTCCGCCCCATACACCAAATATTGTTAGAATGAAAGCAGCAATCACAATCCATAATACGGGAGCCAAAGATTTGATATTTTGTCTCATTGTTTTTAACATATTAGCACCTCAAGTTAAGATTCATAAGCTTTTTCCAGCAATCAAGTTCTTTATTCTCATTCCTGACAGAAATGCGATCAACGCAATATTTTATGAAATTCATAAGATTGAATATAAGAAATAAAATCTTAATCTTTCAATATATTCCTGGCAATAATCAGCCGTTGTATTTCCGATGTTCCCTCATATATGGAAAGAACCCTTGCATCTCTGTATAATTGTTCGATTAAAAATTCACTTGAATATCCATAACCTCCATGAATTTGAAGAGATTCGTAAACAATTTTATTAGCCACTTCTGAAGCAAAAAGTTTAGCGATGGCTGCTTCTTTTGAGAAAGGTTTACCTTTATCATCAAGGTCTGCAGCTCTGTAAGTTAACAATCGGGAAGCATCCAGGAGCACAGAGATGTCCGCTATTTTAAATTGAATGGCTTGGAATTCGGAAATTGTTTTATTAAAGGCTTCTCTCTGTTTGGAAAATTGAATGGCTTCCCTAATTGCCTGCGCAGAAATTCCGTTGGATTGGGCAGCGATTCCTAATCTAGAGCTATCGAGACATTTAAAAGCTATTTTTGCCCCATTTCCTTCTTCTCCTAATAGATTATCCTCAGGCACTTTGCAATCTTCCAAAGTGATTTCAGCAGTCTGGGAAGCATGAAGTCCCATTTTCTCTTCAACTTTAGATACAGAGAAACCTGGGAAATTTTTTTCCACAATGAAGGCGCTTATTTTTTTCTTCGCCATATCAGACTCTGTTTTGGCAAATACAATGAACGCATCGGCAACAGCTCCATTGGTCACCCAGGCTTTGATCCCGTTCAACAGGTAATGATTATCAACTTTCTTGGCTTTTGTTTTTAGATTCATGGCGTCAGAACCCGCTCCGGGTTCGGAAAGGGAGAAAGCACCAACTAATTTGCCTTTGACTGAGTCAGGGAGATATCTATCTTTTTGTTGTTTGCTGCCGTACTTAAGGATTGAATAACAAAACAGTCCTGAGTGAACGCTTAAAATTACTCCCAGGGAAGGAAAAAATCGGCTTATTTCTTCAATGGCCAAGAGGAAGGATAACCGATCTGCTTCGGTTCCTTCATATTCAGTAGAAACGGTCATACCAAGAATTCCCAATTCTGCCAGTTTATTAAATAAATCTTTAGGGAATTCGCTGTTATCTTCAAGGGCTTTTGCCTTGGGCATAATTTCTTTACTGGAAAAATCTTTGACCATATCTTTTATCAATTGTTGATCTTCTGTCAGTTCAAAATTCATTTTTTTTCCTTTAAATTTATTATTATAAACTATTATTTAGGCGAATTAACTTGTTTTTCTTTGAACAAGGGAGCTAATTTATTGTAGGTTTCTTCAATATCTTCGATTATTAATTTTGTGTTGCCAATGAGAGGCATAAAGTTCGCGTCTCCCGCCCAGCGAGGAATGACATGAAAGTGATAGTGGTCAGCCACCCCTGCTCCGGCACATTTCCCTAAGTTCATACCTGTATTGAATCCTTGAGGTTTGTATTGTTCCTTGACGATTTTTAAGCTTAATTTCAGAAGTTCTATCATCTCATAGGAAGATTCCTTTTTTGACTGTTCGAACAAAGCAATATGTTTGTATGGAGCGACCATTAAGTGACCAGGTGTATAGGGATATTTATTCAATAGGATAAAATTGTGTGATCCTCTCAACAATATATAAGATTTCTTGTCCGAATTGCTTTTGAGGGCATCGCAAAAAATACAGCCTTTCATTTTAAAAACATTCTTAACATATTTGGCTCTCCAGGGGGTGTGGATATATTTCATTTTTTATTTTCATTGTTGATCATTTGTTTGAGAATTTTACTTGGCTTAAAGTATAATACTTTTTTAGGAGGAACATTCACCGGTTCTCCGGTGCGTGGATTTCTTCCAGATCTTCCCTTTCTATCTCTGAAGCGAAAGCTTCCAAATCCCCTTAGCTCTATTTCTTCTCCATTTAAAATGGCATTTTTTATTGCTTTAAAGAAAAAATCCACTCCTGTTTCTGCTTCTTGTTTGGAAATATTCATCTCTTTTGCTATTTGATTGACCAAGTCAGCTTTAATCATTTTTTTCCTCCTCTTTTTTTGCGGGGATGTGTATTTCCTTGAGCTGTTCTTTCATAACATCCCCCAATGTCAGTTTGTCATTTTGTTTTTCAATAAATTTCTTATACTTTTTTTTTTGAATTTCTTGTTGACCCTGTTTGAAACTCAGTGATATTTTTCTTTCTTTTTGGTTCATCTTAATGATTTTCGCAAGATGTTCCTCTCCCACGGAAAAAGAATCTACAGGATTTTCTATTTTTTTCTCAGAAAGTTCGGAGAGAAAGACAGCTCCTTCTATTCCAGGGGTCAGTTCGACAAATACGCCAATGTCAGTAATTCGCTTGATTTTTGTTTTGACAATGTCTCCTATTTTATGCCTGGAGAAAAAATCTTCCCAGATATCTCCTTCCAGTTGTTTTATTCCCAAGGATAATTTTTGGTTTTCAGTGTCAATATTTAATATGATGGCTTCAACTTCCTCTCCAACGTTCAGTTTATCAGAAGGCTTGTTAATTTTTTCCCATGAAATATCTGAAATATGGATAAGACCCTCGATCCCTTTTTCCACTTCCATAAATGCTCCAAAATCTGTGATGTTTGTGATGGTGCCCTTGACCTGGGATCCAGAGCTGTATTTTTTACTAAACACTTCTAGGGGATGAGGAGTAACCTGTTTGATTCCTAGGGATATTCTTTTCGATTTAGCATTGATATTAAGGATGATCACATCGATTTCTTGGCCTTTAGAAAGAAATTTCTTAGGATGGAGAGGTTTACGGGACCAGGTTAAATCCGATGTGTGGACAAGACCTTCCACTCCTTTTTCCAATTCCACAAAAGCCCCAAAATCAACCAGATTCACTACTTTTCCTGTTACTTTTTGACCGGCTTTATACTTGTTTTCAATATTCTCCCACGGATCCGGGGTCAATTGCTTATAACCAAGGGAAATTTTCTCTTCCTTTTCGTTATAATCAAGAACGATCGTTTCTATGTCCTCTCCTGTTTTAAAAAGGTCTGAAGGATGGTTTAGTTTTCCCCAGGACATATCTGATATGTGCAGGAGCCCTTCCACACCGCCTATATCAACAAATGCTCCGAAATTGGTTAGAGTTTTTATTTTTCCTTTCACTTTTTTACCTTGTTCTAAATGGCTAAAAACTTGTCTTGTTTTGATTGATTTTTCATCTTGCAGGAGAAGTTTTCTTGATAGAACGGCATTATTATTATTTCGGTTGAATTTGATAACCTTGAATTTATAGGTGTTTCCTATTAAGCTATCTGGTTCTCTGACTATTCTTATATCAGCATGCGAATCGGGAAGGAATGTGTTGATTCCAACGTTGACCGTATATCCGTTTTTTACTTTTTCTGTGATTTTTCCCAGAATCCATTTTCCTTGATTATAGGCTTTTTCTAAATTGTCCAGAGATTTTTCTATATCAGCTTTTTTCTTGGAAAGAATAAGATAACCTTCTTTTAAATTTCTTCTTGTAAGGACAGCTTCGATTTCATCTCCTTCATGGAGTTTATTGACATCTTTGCTGTTGTCAAAATCTTCAAGAGGAATGATGCCTTCTGATTTAAAACCGATGTCCACTATAACATGAGAAGAAGTTATTTTAATGACTCTGCCTTTGATGATTTTGCCAAGAACAATTTTTTCCGCTGAAAACTGATATTGATCTAATAGGCTTTCATAATCTTGAGAAGATATATTTTCTTCTTCGTTACCTGAATTTTTCGGTAAATCTGACATTGGATGAATTTCTCCCATTGAAATTAGTTTTGAAGCTATTTTTTATTTTATTGACAGCTTCTTGTATCGCTTCAGGTGGAGTAGAGGCTCCTCCTGATATCCCAATTTTGTTTGCTCTTTTAAGCATAGTGTTATCTATTTGCTCTGCATTTTCAATAAAATAAGTCCGTTGTAAGATTCTTTTGGAAATTTGATACAGTTTATTGGTGTTTGAACTATTTTTACCACCGATTATAAAAAGAGTGTCAACTTGAGCGGCGAGTTCTGATGTGGACTTTTGGCGTTCTTGGGTAAAATGACAAATGGTATTGTATACTTTTAATTCCTCAGTCTTTTTTATTAAGACAGAAACGATTTTATTAAACACATAAAAATCCTGAGTGGATTGAGCGAGCACAACTCTTTTCTTTTTATGAGAAAGGTATTCGATTTGAGATTCATTTTCAACCACGAAGCCTTTTTCATTGCTGAAGCCAATAAGTCCGATTGTTTCCGGATGTTTTCTGTTGCCGACGATTACGATTTCTTCGTTTTCATTGGCTAGGCGTTCGACCAATTTCTGAATTTTTTTTACAATAGGACATGTGGCATCGACAATTTCAATCTTTTTTTCTCTTAGAAGATTATAAACTGCTGGCGAGACTCCATGGGAACGAATAATCACTGTGCCTTCTTTTAGCTCGTCTAAAGAATCAGCAATATGAATTCCTTCACTTTCTAAATCTGATATGACCTGAGGATTATGAATTAGAGAACCAAGTGTCATGACGTTTCCCTTTTTTTGTTTTCTGGTTTCTTTTGCCAGATTGAGGGCTCTTTTTACGCCGTAACACAATCCTGAATTTTTTGCTACTGTGATTTTCATTTTATCAAATAGATTAGTTAAACAATTATACTAGCTTAATTCAAGCCCTTTTGTCAATTTTAAATATAGGTAAAAATTATACTTAGCGTTCTTTTGAAATAAACCCATATTGGAATCTATGAACTCAACAAATTTTTTGACATGCTCTTGAAATTATGATAAATAATTTTTTTTTAAAAAAGGAGGTATGTATGTTAAAGAAGATATTGATTCTGAGTTCTCTGTGTGTATTCATTACAGGTTGTGCGATTGCTCCCCTCTCCAACAATTTCACAGGAAGGTCTCTCGGCAAAAAAGGTGTCGAGATTGAGGGAGGAGCAGTGGTTGCTGGAGCTGCCATTCCATCCTTTAAATTTTCCTATGGAGTTTCATCTGATTTTGATTTGGGCATTCATTATGATTCTTACTGTATTGGACTTTTTGGTAAATATTCGATAATAAATAATAATGAAGGTTTTGCCACGGCTGGGCTCTTTGGCGGAGGAGCAACAGTTAATGGTTATTATCTCTATGCCGGACCTGTTTTGAGTTTTAAAACAGGTTTTTTTGAACCTTATTTTGTGGGTCGGTTCAACTATGTCCATTATGATGAATTTGAGTCTGATTTTGATATTGAACCTGGAAATTATAGCTATTTGCAACTGACAGGGGGAAGTGTTTTTTGGATATCCAAAAAGATTGGTTTAAATGTTGAAGTGAGTGCTTTCACAGGAGCGACAGGAGCTGGTGAAATTGCGGCTCCCATTTTCTTGGGCGGACTGAGACTCAGGTTTTAAAGAATAAAGATATAAACTTTTTAAATATTTGAAGATTGATCGTTTTCATCTTCCATAATTTTTGATATTTCTTCTGGGGAAGGAAGATCCTTTAGGTTGTCTAAACCAAAATAAGTTAAGAATTTATCCGATGTTCTATAGATGAGGGGTTTTCCTGGACTCTTTTTTCTGCCTGTGATTTTGATGAGTTTTTTTTGCAGAAGAACTTTTATGGTATGGCTGGAATCCACTCCTCTTATGGCAGATACCTCAGCCAGGGTAACCGGTTGATGATAGGCAACGGCGGATAAAGTTTCCAGGGCTGCGGGCGAAAGTTTGTTTTTTTTCTCGATATTTAAAAGACGTCTAATCCATTTATCGAATTCCGGTTTAGTGGAAAAAAGGTAGCCTCCTCCTAGTTGAGTGATTTGAATACCCCGCTCATTGGAAGAATAGCTCTCCAGGAGGGTGTTTATAGCTTGTTCGATTTCTTTCTCCGGGAATTCATTGAGGACATTTTTTATTTTCTCCAGGGACAATGGTTCTTTGGAGATAAAAATCATGGATTCGATGATTTCTTTTATATTGTTATTCATGATCCTTTTTGTTCATCGAATTTTTCTCAACCATACTTTAATAGGATGAAAGGTGCTCTCTTGGACCGCGATGATTGCTTTGACTTTTATAAGTTCAAGAAGACTGAAAAAAGAGACCAGTGCTTCTTCAAGAGTTTTCTGTTTACTGAAATAATCCAGAAAGTCAAGGAATTCATTTTTTTTCAAGTAGGATAATAGTTCCTTCATTTTTTCTTCTATGGTTATGTCTTTTCCCTTGACAATTCTCACGTTTTCTCTTTCTTTTCTTTTCATCAAGGAAAAAAATGTATAAGCGATATCGAAAAGGGATACTTCCAGGGATTCAGGTTCTTCGTCTAAAACAGGTGGCAGAAAAGTCCTTGTCCATTTTTTAATTTGAATTTCTTCTTTTTGTTTTAAAACTTGACAGGCGGCTTTAATTTTTTGATAGTCCAGCAGGCGGTCGACGAGAACTTGACGGGGATCTTCTTCATCTTTTTCTGGAAATTTTTCTTGGGGAAGAAGCATTTGGGATTTGATATAGATGAGTAAGGAAGCGATCAATAGGAATTCCGCCTCCCGGTCCAGGTTTATCATTTCTTTCTTTTCAAGATAACTTAAGTAATCCCTGGTTATGACAGCTATGGGTATATCGTGAATATTTAATTTTTTCTTTTTTATGAGAAATAAGAGAAGATCCATAGGGCCCTGGAATACATCCAATTTTACTTGGTAATTCGCTGAAGTTTCCATTATGCTTATGTATAAATTTATTGTTTTGTTCTTGTGTTTTCTTTTTTTCTATGCAATCAATTTTTTTTATTATACTAAAGCAAAAGTATATTGGAAATAAAAGTATAAATAGGACTGAAAATTAAATTTAAAAAACCGATAAATAACAATCCCAGAATGATGAGAAAACCGAAAGGTCGAATCTGTTCGTATTTTTCGGCAGCCTCATCAGAAAGAAAGCCCATCAAAATTCCGCTTCCATCTAAAGGAGGAATGGGGATCAGATTAAAAACTGCCAAAATGGAATTTATGAGGGCTCCGTAAAATAAAATGAGTAATATTATGCTGGGAAGAATGAACATGGATTTTAGTATAACACCTGCGATTATGAAAGCTCCGGCAGCCATTAAATTGGATAGTGGGCCTGAAAATGAAATCCAGAGGTTGTCTTTTTTGGGATCTTTCAGATTGTAAGGATTGACCGGAACAGGTTTAGCCCAACCAATAAAAGGAATTCCGGTTATCATCATGATCAAGGGAAAAAGCAGTGTTCCTATGGGATCGATGTGAGGAATGGGATTAAGGGTGACTCTTCCCATATTATAAGCAGTGGGATCTCCAAATTTATTGGCTGTCCAGCCGTGGGCGCTTTCATGAATGGTTATAGAAAAAAGAAGAACCACATAAGCCAGTATTCTTGATAATATTTCCATTCTTAAATACCTGTATTTTTATAACACATCAGATAGAAAGAGTAAATATCAACTTGAAATCAGAAAATAGAAAATGGAAAATGGAGAATGAGAAACCAATGAAACGTAAGACGTAAGACGTAAGACGTGAGACGTTAGATGAAAAAAGACAATGTTGTCAGACGTCAGACGGGAATATTAAAAAAATGGTGGGCTCGATCCCCGTATCGGGTCATCCAATATTGTGTAAGAACTAGTCCCAGAACAGTCCAAACCGAGCAAATAGACGAAACAGACAAAAAGGACTAAATAAACTAAAGTTGTCAGATGTAAGAAGTCAGGGGTAAGATGAAATATCAAATTGGATGTGGAAAAGCGGGGGCATGGACTTGTTACCTGTCTGTCTCCCCTTTTCCATAACGGCTCTTTTAGATTTTTCTGGATTTTTCCTTTGATCCGCTTTGAAAAATTCAGCTGTTTAGAATTTGTTCAACTTCTTCTTTATCCACTTCTGTAATATAAGGAATATCACTGATATGGGATGCGGCTTTAGTTAAAGAAGCAATGTCATCTCTTGATATATATTTTAGGGCAAACTTTCTGTTTCCAGCCATGAGTTGCCTGAGACCTTGGTTTAATCTCTTATAATATCCATGGACTCCGAGGGCTCCTGTGGGAAGCTCATAAAATTTATCTCCCAATTTGTTTTTTATTTCTGTGGCTGTTGAAAAAATCTGTTCCACTTTATTGCCGAATCGTTCCACATAAACAGGAATTTGATCCTCGTCTATTCTTTTTCCTATGGTTTTTCCAACCATGGCTGCTGCGAGAGGAGCTCTTGCCATACCTACAGCTTTGAAATAGGGGGCTCCCAATGCTAACACCTTATAGATCTGATCCTCAAAAGTTATTCCTCCGCCAGAAGTGACATCCGGTATGTGTTCGCCTTTTTCGTCAAGCTTTTTGATGTATTTATAGGTGAGAGACCAGATTTCCACACCAGGAATTCCCCATTCATTCATCATCCGCCAGGGACTCATTCCGGTTCCTCCTCCAGCGCCGTCAACAGTCAGCATGTCGATTTTTGCTTTAGACGCAAATTTAACAGCGCGGGCTAAATCCACCGGCCGGTAAGCACCAGTTTTGAGAAATATATATTTGGCTCCTGCTTTTCTTAATTCTTCAACTCTTTTCATAAAACTTTCTTCTTCGACCATACCCAATCGGGAGTGTCTTTCAAATTCCTTGAAGCTCCCATGTTCAAAGGCTTTGATTATTTCAGGATCCTCGGGATCAGGAAGGACAATATAACCTCTTTTTTTCAATTCCTGAGCTTTTTTAAGGTCTTTGATCTTAACTTCTCCACCAATATCCTTAGCACCCTGGCCCCATTTCAATTCGACAACCTCAACTCCGTGTTTTTCTATTGTGTATTCCTGGACTCCAAGCCTGGTGTCTTCAACATTTGCCTGGACAACAACTGCTCCATATCCGTCTTGCTGCCAATCCTTGAACAGTTTGATCCGGTTTTCCATATCTGGAGAATGAATCACTCTTCCGTTTTTTATGGTTGATGCCGGATCCATGGCGCATACATTTTCACCGATTGTCAGAATCCCTCCGCTTATGGCTGCTCCGATAGCTAATCCTTCCCAGTTTTGTTTGGCGACATTGGTTGAGCCCATTCCTGAGATGACAAAAGGAACCTTTAATTTGATGCCTTTGTCGTGGCCTATGGCGGTTTCAATAGAGACCTTTTCGAAAGTGGCGACATCACTGTCTGCAGCAACACCGTGAGCGCCTGCAGCCGTTCCCAGGATTGTGAAATGCGAGAGATCCACCGGGTAGTCTTTTTCAGAAGCAGCCGTAACGATTCCAAAGGGTTGAGGATATAGAACTTCGGGTCCGCGATAGGCAGATTTTCCTATTTCGCACATGCCAATGCAGCCATCAACGCAAGTGGTGCACATTCCGCTGAAAGGGCTGATTGATCCTTCTGTTCTGTTTTTTGTTAAGGTGGCGGCACTTCTATTGTATTTTGTATAAGACATTATGAATCCTCCTTAGTTACTCTTTTGTTTTTATAAAAGCAGTAAGAAACAAGTTTATTCATGATTCCACCTTATTTCCTTGAGGAGCTTGCTCCTTACCATCTTTTTCTTTATCATCTATTCTGACACATGTCCCGCAGCGGCCGGCATCATACATCCAGCACTGTGCTTCGTTATAAACATCCACACAGGTTGGATCCATTTGAAGACACGCATTACACACAGCTGTATCCGCATCAGGACCCTGACAGCGCAGCTGACAGGCGGGGCATATGTACATGCACCCCCCGCAGAGGCGACATTCTTCAGAACGGAGATCAAAGGGAGTTGATATCTTTCTATTATATCCTCGGTTTTGAAATCCTATAGCCTTTCCGCCCATCTGTTCTCGGCACATTCTCACGCACAAACCGCAAAGAATGCACTCATCATTCCGTACTTTAAACCTAACCTGTTTAACACCGAATTTTGAAGCCAGATCCTGAATAGTCTTTGAACCCGGAGCCGAGGCAAGCATGAGTTCGATCATCATTTTCCTGGTTTCGATCACTCTTTTTGTGTCTGTGTGCACATTCAGTCCTTCTTCACAGGGATAAGTGCAGGAACTAACCAGTTTAGTATTTGGTTTCTCTCCAATTTCTACCAGACAGAGCCGGCATCCTCCATAATTGCTAAGACCTTCGTTATAACAGAGGGTCGGGACTTCAAGACCATAAAATTTACAAGCATCAAGGATAGTCCATCCTTCTTCAGCCTGTATTTCTAATCTATTGATTTTCATGTTTAACATCGTTTCCTCACTCTATTTTTATGGCATCAAATTTACAGGCTTCATAACAAGCCCCGCATTTGATACATTTTTCTTGATCAAGCACATGGACTTTTTTGAGTTCGCCCGAGATTGCTTGACTGGGGCATACTTTCAAACATGCCAGACAGCCTGTGCAGGCTTCTTCGATAATCTTATAGGAAATGAGGGATTTGCAAACACCCGCTGGGCATTTTTTATCAATGACGTGGGAAAGATACTCGTCTTTGAAATATCTCAATGTGGATAATACAGGATTGGATGCGGTTTGGCCAAGTCCGCACATAGAGGCATCTTTGACGGCAATAGCCAGTTTTTCTAAAGTTTCAAGGTCTTCTTCCTTTCCTTTTCCTTCTGATATATCTGTCACAATTTCCCACATTCGCTGAGTTCCTTCCCTGCAACTCAAACATTTTCCACAGGATTCATCTCTAAGAAAATTTAAAAAATATTTCGCTACGTCCACCATACATGTATTCTCATCCATAACGATCATTCCACCAGATCCCATGATTGATCCGGTTTTAGACAGACTTTCGTAATCAATAGGAAGGTCTAGTTTTTCTTTGGGGAGACAACCTCCCGAGGGGCCGCCTGTTTGCACCGCTTTAAAATTTTTCCCTCCTGGGATTCCTCCGCCTATATCAAAAATGATTTCACGAAGAGTTATCCCCATGGGAACTTCAACAAGTCCAGTGTTATTTATTTTTCCTACAAGCGAAAATATTTTTGTTCCTTTACTTCCTTCTGTTCCAATCTTGGCGAACCAATCACTCCCTTTGTTGATAATGAGAGCAATGTTTCCCCATGTTTCCACATTGTTTATATCCGTAGGACGTTTCCACAGCCCCTGAACAGTGGGAAAGGGAGGACGTTGTCGGGGTTCGCCCACACGCCCTTCAATGGAAGCCATGAGCGCTGTTTCTTCTCCGCAAACAAAAGCTCCCGCTCCTTTGGATATGTGAACTTTGAAATTGAAATCGCTTCCTAGAATGTGTTCTCCGAGAAGCCCTAGTTCTTCGGCTTGCTTGATTGCCTGTCTAATATGTTGGAGAGCTAGAGGATACTCATCACGAATATAAATATATCCTTCTTTTGCCCCGATAGCATAGCCGCCGATAATCATTCCTTCTAAAACTCTGTGAGGATTTCCCTCCATCAAACTTCTGTCCATATAAGCACCAGGATCTCCTTCATCGGCATTGCATATAATATATTTGATATCATCTTTTCCTTTGCGGGCAAATTCCCATTTTTTCCCTGTTGGAAATCCTGCGCCTCCACGTCCTCTCAATCCGGATTTTTTCACCTCATCAATCACAGCTTCAGGAGAGAATCCATTGAGCACCTTGGTGAGAGACCCGTATCCTCCTATGGATAAATAATCATTGATGTCAGTGGGCTCTATCAGAGCATTGTCTCCTAATATAAGACGTTTTTGCTTTTTGTAGAAAGGGATGTCTTTTTCTTTTCTTTTTGCTTCTCCTGTTGACTGTTCATGATAAAGTAACTTGTCTATAATTCTATTATTTTTGATTGTTTCTGTGATTATATCTTCAGCATCGGATGGATCCACTTTTTGGTAAAAGATATCTTGAGGTTGGAGAATGATATTGGGTTCAGCTTCACAAAAGCCATGACAGCCGGTGACTTTTACCTTTACTTCATTTTCCAGTTTGTGCTCCTTTATTTGATTTTTGAGTGCTTCTATGACTTTAAGCGATCCTCTGGCTTGGCCGCAGGTTCCTGCGGAGACCACAAGAACAGGAGTTTTTTCTGATTCTCTTGTTTGTGTTTCCTCTTTGATTTTTTGTTTTAAGTCATTGATGGATTTGATTTTTCCGTTGTTCATTTTAATTCTCTTTCTCTGAGATCTTTTTAAGTATTTTGCTCACATCTCTGATTCCTGTTTGGGCATTGTATTCTTCATCGACAACCACAACAGGTCCAATCGCACAGCAACCAAGACAAGCGACTTCATCCAGACTGAATTTTCCATCTTCAGTGGTGTGGCCTGCTTCTATTTCCAGTCTTCGTTCGAATTCTTCAAGAATTTTAGGGGCCCCTCTCACATGACAGGCTGTTCCCATACAAACTGTTATTTGATGTTCTCCTTTTGGCTCTAAACTGAAATTTTTGTAAAAGGTGGCAACGCTGATTATATCAATTAAAGGAACATCCAAAATTTTTGAGACAGCTTTGAGGGTTTCCTGGGGAAGATAATTGCATTCATTTTGGATGTCTTGAAGGATTGAGATAAGTTCTTTTTTTTGGTAGTTGTATTTGGCTGCAAGCGTTTTAATTTTTGATTTTTCAGCTTCCAATGAATTCCTCCATATAGTATTAATTGAATGATAAAGGGTGGTTCCATAATTCATGAGTTTTAGAAATTTGTTTCATATTATCAATTTTAGGGAAATATAAAATTGACTTCATGTTGTAGAGTCTTGAAGAAAGGAAAAGAGGGGAATGATCACTGTATGAGATTATGAAGCCTCCTCTTTTTAAAAAAATTTATTAATTCTGTGTCATGATAAATATTTATTAATAACAAATTTTTATAACAGATATAAATTCATTTTGTCAAGAAATAATTGGAGTGAAGTTCCGCCGATTTTTATTATTTTAGAGGAAGGGAAGATATTTTTTTATTTCATAATCACTGACCTGTTTATCATATTCTTTGGATACATTTTTATTGTATTCTTCTATTTCCCATTGTTTGTTAGCAATATAATTCTTGAACATTTCCTCTCCCATAATATTCTTAAGCAAAGTGCTTTTTTTCATTGTTTTAAGGGACTCATGGAGGCTGGAAGGGAGGGTTTTTATACTGAGTTTTTTTTGTTTGGCATTGCTCATGGTGTATATATTTTCTTCCACTGGATTGGATAATTCATATTTGCTTTTTATTCCTTTGATGCCGGCTGTGAACATGGTGGCAAATGCGAGGTACAGATTGCAGGCAGGGTCAGGAGACCTTAATTCTATCCTGGTTGCGTGTTCTTTGCCTTTCTGGTATTCAGGAACCCGGATATAGGCTGACCTGTTTTTTTGCCCCCAGGCAACATAAACAGGAGCTTCGTATCCTTCAATCAAGCGTTTGTAAGAATTGACCCATTGGCATAGAACCGCAGCTATTTCATTAGCGTGAATGGTTAAACCGGCTATATATTGACGCGCTGTTTCAGAAAGATGGTATTTGTTGTTATGCATGAAAAATATATTTTTTCCGTTTTTCCAGAGAGATTGATGGATATGCATACCGCTGCCATTCTGTCCATTCAAAGGTTTGGGCATAAAGGTCGCATACAGATTGTGCATTCTTGCCACTTTTTTAACCATGTATTTGAATATCATGCATGTATCTGCCATTTCGAGGGCACTGAGATACTTCAAATCGATCTCATGTTGCCCATGAGCGACTTCATGATGGTCATATTCGGAATAGATTCCCATTTTTTTTAGCAGAAGCTGGACTTCCTTTCGGATTTCCCCGTGACGCCCTCCAAAAAAGTAGCCTGCTTCATCAAGGGGGGAAGCCTTCTGTTCACTGGGAAAAATGAAGAATTCCAGTTCAGGCCCTATTTTTATATCTTGGATACTTCGTTCTTTTTTCCCTTTTTCCAGCGCTCTTTTTAGGATGAAGCGGGAATCGCATTTGTAGTGTTTTTTTTCTGGAGTGAAAATATCTCCAAACATAATTGCTTCTTTCCAGGTTGTATGTTCATCAAAGCCCTTGTATTCCCAGGGCAGGATTCGAAACGTTTTCGGATCAGGTTTAATGATCAAATCGCTCTCTTCAATGCGAACAAATCCTTCGACCGAGGATCCGTCAAATCCCTTGCCTTCCTGAAAAGCTTTTTCCACTTCATTGCTGGGTATTGTGAAATCCATTTGTCTACCTAGAATGTCAGGAAATATAATTCGGACAAATTCAATATTGCTCAGAGGATTGAGAACTGTTTTCAATACTTCCTTTTCCGTTTTGTATCCAAAGTTTTTAAAATCGATTTTTTCCGGGTTGTTCATTGGCCCTCCCTATGATTTGTTATAGATTTTTTAAAAAAAAATTGAAAGAACATGGTATTCACAATATCAAATTCGTTAATAAATTTATCTAATTAAAATTTAAATGTCAAATAAAATTGAAATAATAATGATATTTATGGTATAAATATTGTAAAAAAAAGACATTTGTAAGGAGGCCCTCTATGATTGATGGTTTGGATAGAAACATCATTCGAGTGCTCAACCATAACGCTCGCAGGAGTTTTCGTGAAATATCTAAAGAACTCAATACTTCCGTAACCGCTGTTATAAGTCGAATAAAAAAACTCGAGAATTCAGGAATCATCAAAGGATATATTCCGGTTGTTAATCCTGAGTATTTTGGTGTCAATCTTATAGGAATTATTGCGTTGCGTATTTCAAAGGGAAAATTGATGGAAATCCAAAAAATCATATCGGAAGATAAGAGAGTGGTGGCAGTGTATGATATAACTGGGGAATGGGATTCACTGGTTATAGGATATTTCAGCAGCAGGGATGACTTGAATGAGTTTATAAAGAGTTTGCTTTCTTTAAAGAATGTAGACAGGTCTGTGACTCATATTGTTTTGAATGTGGTCAAAGAAGAAAGACGGGTTTTGGTATGAAGAAAGATGTAAAAATGTTTTACAGGATCTGTGTTTTATGGATATTTTTAAATGGAACCACTCTGATGTTCTGTTTTTTAGTCTGAAATAAATCCTATTGGCATAAAATTTGCTTTAGTTAGTGAAGGAAGTAATTTGATTTTTTAAAGGTTATGATACAGTGCAGATATCAAAAAAATTAATTAACCTGCCATCTGTTTTTAATTTAAAAGAATTAGTTTTCCCAGTTGTTATTTTTGTGGAATGTGTTGAAATTCCCAATAGTCATCGTCCAAGCATGGATTGCCCGATCAAGTCGGGCAATGACCCGATAAGAATGCTGTAAGTGTTTAAGAATAGTTCAGGTAAAATGAGAGAAAAATATTTTTTAAAAATTATATTAATTTTGTTTTTCATTTCCCTAGGATTTTTAGTTGTTAAAGGAGCATTGGCTGATAATGAAATGCTTTCCAGAATGGAAAGTTCTTTGAATCAAAAAGATTTTTTGACTTATTTGAAAGCATTTTCTCCTCATATCAGAAATAAAGAAAAAGAGATGATAAAAAGCCGGTTTGCGGTTTTCCAACCGGAACAAGTGAAATTTATTAATGTTAAAGGAATTGTTCAAACAGATAGTCGGGAGGAAATATGGCTTCAGGTGATTTATGAAAATGAATATTCCTTGAATATAGAATCCTGGAAACTTTATATGTTCAAAGAAGAAGGGAAAGTGCAGATAAAGTCGAAAGAAATCTCCAGCAATATTGATACTCTTTATAAAATTCAAATTCCTTCGGGAAGATTTGAACGAGTCCAGTCCGTTGAGATCAATTATATTGATATTAAAATAACTTTTAAAAATGCTGTTGTGTTTTATGATAATATTCCTGGATTGGAAACCGCTCTGGTTATATGGGGGAAAGGGGATTTTGTGTTTTCACCTTCAGATAATATCGAAAAACATCAACTGGAATTGTTATATGAGAAACCGTTTCTTATGGATGAACTTGAATACATTTATCTGAGATTTCCCGACTCATTTTTCAAAGAAAATATAAAAATTATAAGAGAAGAAGAAAACTCCTCTTCTGAAATGGGAATTGATTTGTCTGAAGTGCAATCTATTTTTGAACAGTATTATCCTCTTTCTTTTTCCTGTAAGAGCTCAATATCTAAAAATTCCTTGTCATTTTTACCAACGAATGATGAGGTTGTGTTTGACTTCAAGGGAAAAAATATCGGAAATTATACCTATGTTTATTCTTCAGTGGGAAAAGGGGAAGTGAACCTCTATCGGTGGAAAGATAAAAAAATAATATGCATATATTCACCCCAGAGGAATAAAAAAAAGAAATTACTTTTTGTTTCTTTTCTTAAAGCTTTTGATGTTGAAAGTTATGATGTTGATATCCAGTTCCAACCTAAAAAAAATTATATCTCAGGAAAAGCAAAAATTGATCTAAAAACAAAGATTGACTCTTTAGATGTACTGAAATTCAAGTTTAATCCTCAACTAAGCATTATTAAAATCAACGATGATAAAGGACACAACCTTTTTTATTCTGTGGATGAATTGAGAAAAAATCTTTATCTATATCCTTTTTTTCCACTGCCTGAAAATAGTCGTTTTTCTATTGAAATCTATTACCGGGGAAGGATTTTACCTCCGAAACAGATAGCGGATGTTTTATCAGTGGCTCAATATAGAGATAATAGTCTCAATCAAAGATTATTGAAGACATATCTTTATAGCAAATCCTCGTATTGGTATCCGGCTCCTCCTGAGGACGATTATTTTATTGCTCAACTCAGTATGACCATTCCCTCTGGATATTCGTGTATTTCTAATGGAACCTTGATCAGTGAGAAAAAATTGGAATCCTCCCATCAGACCAATTTTACTTTTAAAACCAAATATCCTCTTAAATATATGACTTTTATTGTTGGAAAGTTTAAAGAAGTCGAAACCAGGGAAATGCCTATCCCCTTAAAGATTATGGACTCTATGGATATGATTTTTAAAGATTCTTTGCTTTTAAATGATTCTGAAAAAATAATTAACTTTTATGAAAACAGATTTGGAACATTTCCCTTTGAAAAACTCACAATAGTGAGAAGATTTTGGCTCACCAGCGGTGGTCACAGTCCATCCTCTTTTATAGTGCTCAATGAGAAGTTTGATTCAAACGTTAGGAGACGCTTTACTAATGTGAATAGTCCTGTGGATCTATCCAAATGGAGGGAATATTTTCTCGCCCATGAAATAGCCCATCAGTGGTGGGGTCAGGGAGTCACATGGGAAACATACAAGGATCAATGGTTGAGTGAAGGCTTAGCTCAATTTGCAGTATTCCTCTATTTAAGAGAAGAATATGGAGAAAAAGCAAACTCGTATATGCTTAATAAGTTTTCCAAATGGACAAAAAAGTATTCGGAATGGGGGCCCATCATTTTGGGTTCCCGGCTTAGTTTTTTCGATTTTAAAGCTTATCAAAGTATCATTTATGATAAATCTGTGCTTGTTCTCAATATGCTTTTTGATATTATAGGTGAAGAGACTTTTTTTAGAGCTATTAAGGAATTTTTTAACACTTATAAGTACAAAGCAGCCAATACAGATGATTTTATCCGAGTATTTCAGAAAATATCAGGAAAAAATATGGAAAATTTTTTCAGCAACTGGTTTTATTCCCATGTACTTCCTGAAGTAAATATTCGTTATTCCATTCGAAAGCAAAAGAAGGAATACGTCTTCCAATTCAACGTCAATCAGATCAAAAGTGATTTTGTTTTTCCTTTGTGGATAAGATGGAAAGAAAACGGAAAAACAGTAAACAGAAAATTTGTGGTTGATGAGAAATACAAAGAATTCAGAATAAGATTAACAAACATTCCCAAAAAAATTGAATTCAATCCTTCTAATCAAGTGCCTGGAGAATTTATTATAGAAAGATTATAAGAGAAGAAAAACGCAAGATGTTAGGTGAATAGCAACGAAGACATAAAGCAATCGAATCCTTCCATTTTGCTGAATTGTTTTATTGTTGAATTGCTATAGAGAACTGCTTGATTGATGACTTAAAAATTCCACCTGAATGACTCAAATGTGATCCACATCTATATTCAATCTTTTGATCATTTCATTAAGAGTGGTTGGTTTGAGACCAAGGAGGCTGGCTGCTTTTTTTTGCACACCATTGGCTTTTTTTAGGGCGGAAATTATTGTTTTTTTCTGGAATGTTTGAAGCTGATCCTTTAATTTGAGATCTGTATCAGATGAGAGGGGCAATTCATCTTTACTTTCTTCAGATGAAATGAGAAAGGGAGGGAGGCTTTTTATATCAATGTGATTTGTTTTTGTGAGAACAACAGCTCGTTCTATTAAATTTTCAAGTTCTCTTATATTCCCTGGCCAGTTATATCTCATCAGTATTTGCATCACTTCCTCAGTAATCCCTTTGATATTTTTTTTGTTTTCTTTGTTGTATATATTGAGAAAGTGTTTCACCAAAAGTGGAATGTCTTCTTTTCTCTCTGATAAAGAAGGCAGATCTATTTTTATGACATTTAACCTGTAGTAAAGGTCGTCTCTGAATAATTTTTTATGGATAAGTTCTTCAATGTTTCTGTTTGTTGCCGCTATAACTCTAACGTCAACTTTTATATTTTTTGTTCCTCCTAGTCTCATGAATTCTCTTTCCTGAAGGACTCGAAGTATTTTAGCCTGAGTTTCTTGGTTTAAGGAGGATATTTCATCGAAAAATATGGTTCCTTTATCAGCGGCTTCAAACAGTCCTTTTTTTTCACTGACTGCTCCTGTAAAGGCTCCTTTCACATGGCCAAACAAATTACTCTCTAAAAGATCGGGAGGAAGGGCTCCACTATTGACAGAGATAAAAGGGAATTGAATTCGATCACTCCTCTGGTGGATTGCTTTAGCCACTAATTCTTTTCCTGTGCCGCTGTCTCCCTGGATCAGAATAGTACTGCGGGAAGGAGCTGAAGCTTTTATCACTTCAAATATATTTTGCATGACTTTGCTTTTTCCAATGATATTTTCAAAGCTAAATTTGCTTTTTAATTCATCCTTCAAACGAATATTTTCTTCTTGAAGTTTTTTGTGTTCAATAGCTCTTTTGATGGTTATAAGTAATTCATCATGCTTGAAGGGTTTTTGTACATAATCAAAAGCTCCCATTTTCATAGCTGAAATCGCTGATTCGACGGAAGCATAAGCAGTGATGATGATAATGACGGCTTTAGAGTCTGATTCTTTAATCTTTTTTAATACTGATATTCCATCTATTCCTGGCATTAATAAATCCAGGAGCACAAGGTCGTAAGAATTTGTGGAATGTTTTTTTAAAGCCTCTTCTCCACTTGAAGACAGTTCGACTTTATATCCTTCTGAAGTCAAGAGGTCTCCCAAAACTTCATGGATGACCGGTTCATCATCAATGATGTGAATGTGTCCTTTATTTGCCATTTTTACTCTCTAAAAAAGTGGATTTTTTATTGGTTTGTTCGTATTGAAGATTTCTGGGAATAACAACGGTAAACACTGATCCTTTTTTATATTCACTTTTGACAGTTATGTTTCCCTTATGCTCTTGAATGATGGCGTAGCTGATAGATAAACCTAAACCTGTTCCTTTTCCAATTCCTTTTGTGGTAAAAAATGGGTCAAATATATTGGGAAGGTGTTTTTCTTTGATACCTGTTCCTGTATCTGATATTTTGATAATGGCGGAATTATCCGATTGGGAAAGTTCAATTTTGAGAGTTCCTCCTTCAGGCATGGCGTCGATGGCATTGAGAATGATGTTTATAAAAACCTGTTGTATCCTTTCTCCCTGAGCCCAAATTAGATCGACTTGAGGCAAATTCAGCTCTAAGTGAATGTTCATAGATTTGAGTTTGTAATCGATAAGAGTGACAATTTCCTGGAGACTTTCCTTGAGGTTTACTTGATAGAATGAGGATTCCGATGGATTTCTGGCGAAACTGAGAAGGTTTTTAATTATTCGGGCAACTCGATCGGTTTGTGCTTCAATTTTTCCTAATATGTGAGTGTGTTTTGAATCTGTGAGTTTTTTTTGCAAAAGTTGAACATAGCTTGAAATACCGGTTAAGGGAGTATTTATTTCATGGGCGACTCCAGCAGAAAGGAGGCCAATGGATGCCAGTTTTTCTGAAGTATGGAGTTGCTGCTGCAAAGATATTTTTTCTGTTATATCTTCAAACACAATAATGGTTCCATAGGGATTCATTAAATTATCCAGAAGAGGTGTTTTAATGATATCAAATATTTTTCTGCCCCCGTTGGGAAGTTCCAGAGTGATTTCGCTTAGAAGCCGGAAGGCTTTCTGAGTATCAGGAGGGAATATAGCCCTAAAATTTTTATCTCCTAGAACGTTGGCTAATTTATTATTTAAAGCCTTTTCTTTATTAATCTGAAATGTATCTTCAAGAATACGGTTCCACCCAATAATGTTGCCTTTTTGATCCAGCACCACAACTCCGACAGTCAAGCTTTCGATAATGTTTTCACTGTAATCTTTCAATTTTTGTAATTCTTGGGCTCTGATGCTTGCTTGATTGTAGAGATATGCGTTTTCCAAGGCTAAAGCGACATGGGAAGATATGGTTGTTAGAAGCAGCCAGTCCTCGCTATTAAGAAGAGAATTATCCTGTTTTTTACCCATCCCGAGGCACCCGATAAGTTTATCTTCTATTTTTAAAGGCAGATAATGAACAAAACCAAAAGAGGCTAATTGTTCAAACTTTTTATGCATTTCTTTTTTTTCGGTGAAGGAATGCAAGGAAAGATAATCCGATTTTTTTAACTGATCATAGATTTCTTCATCTAGAGTGATTCTGGTTTTTGTGGATGGAAATTTTCCTCTTGCCTTTAAAATATAAAATGTGTTCTTTTTGTCCTCTAATGGCAGCAGTAAAGCCGTGCATTTAAGAGAAAAAGCGTTATTAATGAGTTCTAGAAGGGACTGGGAAAGATTATGAAGGTTTCTTTCTCTGTTGAGTTCTTTGCTGATGGAAACAAGAGTTTTTCGATAATGATAACTGCGTTTGTAGAAGATCCTGTCAAGAAGAGACTGAAAAAGTTGTTTCAAAGGGCTAAACAGTGTTGCTCCCAGAATGATTGCCAGAATACCCAGGATTAAAGCATTCAGTTTGTTTTCTGAAAATATTTTTGTCTGTGAACTTGCGACAAGATAAATAACAGCAATAACAATATAGGAGGAAATCAATGTGACCGTTTTTTTGAGAAGAACTTCAAAATCCATTAGTCTGTATCTTGAAATCGCGATGGTGCAAGTGAGAGGAATCAAAGCTTGAAAGATGATTGTTAATTCCGCGGCTTTGGACGGGATGGAACCGGAAATAAATGGAATAATATAAAATATGGTAAAGGGAATGATTCCAAAACCAAGTCCATACACGATCCATTTCAACTGCCTCTTTTTTACCAGAGAGGAAGATCGATAAAAATTTTGAAGAGTGATTAAAAAGGCAGAAAGGATGAACAAAGCAAAATGGAGAAGATTTACTTTGTCCAGCACTTGATGCAGATTGATGATGGAAAGGAATTCTATGTTTTGGAGAGAAGGAATCTGTAATATAATTTTTGATAATAGCAATAATAATCCAGGAAAGTATAAAATATAGAAAAGATTAGGCTTGAATTTGATAATCTTTTTTCTTATAGGGAATATGAAATAAAAGTGAAGCAATAAAGGAGGGAAAACAAGAAAAGTTATCTGATCAAGCCAATAAAAAATATTATCCAGACTGTTGAGCTGCCCTGTAGGAGAAAATACATTGAACGAGTAGAACAGAATACATAAGATGTAGAAAAAAATATTAGGCGGGGAAAAAGGCTTTTTAGAATTGACAAAAATAATTGTTCCCAGTACCAGAGAAGCCAGCCCAATGAAAGAAATAAACAGATATATAATGTTGACTCCTTTTTGAGTGGGGAAAAACGAAATATTAATGAGTTGTCTCTCCCGGCGAATCTGGTATTCAACATTTCTGTCTGTTTTTTCTGAAATCCATAAATTTTTTATAACATCTATTTTGTCATTAACTTGTTCACCATTGATAACAAGAAGGATATCCCCTTTTTTAATTCCGAATAGATATGCAGGGCCATTTGGATCAACATGAACAGCTGTTAAGCCTTCTGGTTTGTTTGCCCAGTACACTCCATCCGTGGGTTCCTTCCAGTCAATTTTTTTATATATATTTATCCCTCCAAGTATAAGAAATGCGACGATCAAAAGCATAAATATGGTGAATTTGTTATTCATGGATAAAATTAAGTTAGTTTTTTTACGGAATTAAAATCCAAAAAATTGAATCTATTTTTTAAAAAATATATATATGTCATTTTATTCCAATATATGTTTATTTGATGCTCTGATCACCCATTTGATTGTTGATTGATCCATAAGTTCTTTCAAAGCAAGGTTTTCTTTCAGACCAAGAGGTTTTGCATTTCTGGAAAGGTATGTGCTCATATAGTCATAGCTCGGTTTTTTTCCGGGAACATTTTTTTGTTGTTCTTCATCTTTCTTGGTTATAGATTGAGTGCTTGGTTCTTGTCCATTGTGGGAAGAATAGAGAATCGGTATGAAAAAAATCAATACCGTTAATATGATATTTTTCCTTTTCACAAATTTTAAGATAAATCTTTAATAGAGATTTGTCAACATTGGATATACATATGTTTGACAAAAATAAGGGGATAACTTAATATCAATACTATATTAAATTAAGAATTTTGGAATAAAATGCCCTATTATAAGTGTAAATTAATGAACGAAGAGGGGAGTGTTTTTTCACATTCCTTGATTGCCCATTCTCGAGAGGATTGCAGAAAGCATTTTGAGGAGGAGGGCCTGTGTGTTTTATCGGTAAAAAAGGAGTGGAAAAAAGTACAAATTTCTTTCGGTCCCGGTCGAAAAAAAATAAAAGATAAAGATTTTATTCTTTTCAACGAGGAATTGATTGCCCTCCTAAAAGCAGGTTATACTGTTTTGAAAAGTATTAAAACCATAATGAGAAGAATTAAGAATATTTATTTTAAGGAGTTATTGATTAAGATTGAAAAATCAATTCGTGAAGGAAAATCTCTTTCAGAAGCATTTGCTCCCTTTGAGAGAAACTTCTCTACCATATACATAAGTTCATTGATGGCAGGAGAAAAAAGTGGAAATTTGCCTGATACTCTCAAACAGTATAACAACTATGCAAAAGTGATTTCTCAGACAAAAAAGAAGATAAAATCTGCCGTTTCTTATCCAGTTATACTTCTTGCTTTTTCTCTCCTATTGCTTGGTGTATTGATAAATTTTGTCATTCCAAGATTTGCTGATTTCTATGGACATTTTGATGCAGAGCTTCCCTTTATAACACGAGGAATAATGGCTTTTTCTCTAACTGCCAAACGATATTTTTATTTACTGATTGCTTTGGCGATAGTGCTTTATCTTGTGTATGTAAGATTAAGGAGAAAAGAAGGTATGAGGATTTTTCTTGGGAAATTGAAAATAAAAACTCCCTATTTAGGAATGTTTTTAATTGAATCAGGAATATCCCATTTTTGCCGGACATTGAGTCTCCTTCTCCGGTCAGGGATTTCCCTTATTCCATCTATAAAGACTGCCAAACAGGCGGTTTCTAATAAATTTCTCTTGCACAGAATGAGAAATGTTGCTGGAGATGTTGAAAACGGGGAAAGTTTGTCTCATTCATTATCCAAAACAGGATTTTTTTATCCTATGGCGCTTGATCTTGTCCGTATAGGAGAAACCTCAGCAAACCTTGACGGGATGTTAAAAGAAGTCGCCGATTTTTATGATGAAAGAATACGTGTTAAAATAGACACGTTGGTTTCATTGATCGAACCGATTATAATAATTTTTATAGGTTTAGTGGCTGCAGCAATGCTTCTCTCTGTTTATTTGCCCATATTTAATATAATAAGAGTAGTCCGATGACAACTAAAAAAGAAAAATTAGATAAAAACAATATTCAGAAAGAAGAACAAACAAGAAAATTAGCTGAAAGGTATAATATTTCGTACATTGATATTTCTGATATTTCTTTGGATAGGAAATTGATTGGTTCTTTTCCGGTTGATTTTCTTTACAGATCCAATTTTGTTCCTCTGGAGAGCAATAAAGATACAATTAAAATTGCCATTGCGGATCCTTCTGATATATCCACCATTGATGCCATTGAATCTTTTGTAGGGAAAAAAGTTCAGGTTTATGCAGCCTCCAATAGTGCCATCAATGAAGCTCTCCGGAAAAGTGAAACGGCTCTTCAGGTATTGAAAGATGCGACCGAAGGATATGTCATGCAGGTGGTCAAGAAGGAAGGGGAAGAGAAAGAAGATAATATATCTGTGGAGAGATTGGCTGATCAAGATGGTTCTATAATAAAACTGGTGAATTCAATAATTTTTACAGCTGTTCAAAAGAGGGCCAGTGATATTCATATTGAGTCTAGAGAAGAAGGAGTGACTATTAAATACCGGATCGATGGAGTATTAGGAGAGGCTATGGAACGCATTGATGAAAAGTTTCAATCTCCGATTATTTCCAGAATAAAGGTTATGTCGGATCTTGATATAGCAGAAAGAAGAGTGCCTCAAGACGGACGATTCCGATTGAAGCTCAAGGATAAAACCATAGATTTCAGGGTATCGATTATGCCCAGTATTTATGGGGAAGATGCTGTTATCCGTATTCTTGATAAAGAGATGATTACGGAAGCAATTTCTGAGTTAAGGATGGATTTGCTTGGATTTTCCGATACTGTGCTCCAGAATTTCAGAAAATATATTTCCCAGCCTTATGGGATGGTGTTGGCTACAGGACCAACAGGCAGTGGAAAAACCACTACTCTTTATGCCGCTTTGACTGAAATAAAATCACCTGAGGAGAAAATTATCACAATCGAAGATCCGGTGGAATATCAAATTGAGGGGATTACTCAAATTCCAGTTAATGAAAAAAAAGGGCTGACATTTGCTCGGGGATTGAGATCGATTCTGAGACATGATCCTGATAAAATTATGGTAGGAGAGATAAGAGATCCAGAGACTGCACAGATTGCCATTCAATCTGCCCTGACCGGACACCTTGTTTTTACCACTGTTCATGCCAATAATGTTTTTGATGTGATTGGTCGTTTTCTTCATATGGAAGTGGATCCGTACAGCTTTATTTCAGCCCTCAATTGTATTCTTGCCCAGCGATTGGTAAGAGTTTTGTGTCCTGCATGCAAAACAGAGGTTAAGTATGATTCCGATCAATTGCTGGAATCCGGGCTGGATCCGGAGAAATATAAAAGAAAGTCTTTCTATGAATCCAAGGGCTGTGAAGAATGCAATTATTCCGGATATCAGAAGAGAACCGCTATAGCCGAACTGCTTGAGCTTTCTGATGATATAAGGGAAATGATCCTGGATAAAAAGCCTCTTTCTGAAGTTAAAAAGAAAGCGAAGAAAGAAGGAATGCTTTTTTTAAGAGAAGTGGGAATGGAAAAAGTTATAAGGGGAATAACCAGTCTTAAAGAATTGAATAGGGTAACTTTTGTTGAGTAAAGATGATGATTCGTTTCGCTGAAAAGATCAAAGATTTTTTTACCAAACAACCTCTTCCCAATACTGGGTTTCAACTCACATCTCATTATATTACAGGAATCCATATTTCGAAAAAAGATAAAAGGATTGTCAATAAGTTCATTTATCCTCTTGAAAAGGGGGTGGTTCTTCCTTCTTTTGATAAAAAAAATATAAAAGATCCTGATTATTTGGAAAAGATAATAAAGAATGGAATGAAAAACTTTCGTTTCTATGATCGTTCTATTGCCTGTTTTATTCCCGAAGTTTCTTTAAAAACATTTGTTTTTTCTTTTGATTCGTTACCTGCTTCTAAAAATGAAAGGATGCAGGTCATTCGTTTCCGGATAAAAAAGAAAATGCCTATGCTTCCGGAGGATGTTGAATTATCCTATGATACCCTTACGGGAAGAAATTCAGAAACCATTGTTGCCACTATGGTGAGAAATAAACTTATTCAAGAATATGAAGAATTTTTTGACAGGTTTAATTTGAAATTAAAAACAATAGGAGTCCCTTCTTTTTGTTTGTATAACTTAATATCAGAAGAAGAAGATAAAAATACCATTCTGATTAATATTGAAGAGGATATGCTCAGTATGATAGGAATCATTGACTCACGGATTGTTTTATATAGATTGAAGCCTTATTTAATCGAATCACTGTCAGAATTGTCAGTAAGGGAAAGAATTCAAAGTATTCTTAAGGAAATTGAAAATACTGTTAATTTCATTGAGGATAAAGAAAAGAAGAAAGTCGATTTGCTTCGAATAAGATGGGGGCTTTTCCAATATGATGAAGCCGTTATTTCTTCTGTTGAAGAAAAATTGGCGTTTCCTGTGAAAAAAATTGGAGAATCGATCAATTCTCATATTGACTTTAAGGAAAAAGAAATCTTTTCTCCTCTTATAGGACAACTTTTAGTATGACCTTACAAAATGTTAATTTGAACCTAGCCAAAAGTCCATTAAGAAACAGACGATTATTCTTTTTTCTTTGTTCACTTTTGGGTGCAGCCACGCTTATTTTTCTATTTTTTGCAGGAGAAATGCTGTTTATTTATAAATCCAAAGTCAAAGACCTTAAGGAATCATCAGAAAAAATAGGGCAAAGAATAAACAATATCCAAAGAAGTGAGAAGAAAATTTCAACCAGTATAAGGAATACTGCAGAAGGGATGAAGGATCAAGTCAATTTTATAAACATGATTATATTTCGGAAGAGCTTTTCTTGGAGTCATTTTTTTTATAGTATAGAAAAAGCTCTCCCTTCTTCCAGTTATATCATATCTTTGTCTCCCGAAATTTTCAGGGGATCCAATATGGAAGTCAGACTCAAAGTGGTTTCTTCAGGATTGGATGTTCTTTTACAATTTTTAAATAATTTAAAAAAATTAAATTTTAAAAGCATAAAACTTATCAATGAAAGAAAAGATGATAGAGGGATGCTTGTTTCGGAGATATCTTTAAGCTATGAGAGAAATATTTGATCTGTTGAATTCTAAGGAAAAGAGAGTCATTGCTTTACTCGGATTGTTGATGATTATAACTTTGTGTGTTTTAGTTTTTGTCTCTTTTCCTAAGAGAAAAAAGTATTATAGTTCATTAAGAGATATTGAGAAGAAAGAAAAGGTTTTACAGCAAGCAGAGCTCTTGAGAGATAAAAAAGAAAATGAATTGTTTCAATGGAAAGAAGCTCAGAGTGATATAAAGGAAGTCAAATCAAAATATTTATACAGAGGCATAAAAAGCATAGAAAAAATCAGACTTGATTTACAGAAAATATTTGAGAAAAACAAATTAGTTGTGCCTCAACTTGATTTTAGTTATGTGTCCTTTGAAAAAAGGGATATTGAAAAATTGGCTATCACTTTTGAATTTAGAGGCACATACAAGACATTGAAAGCGTTGATTTATTCGGTAGAGGACTTTCCCAGATTTTTATGTATAGAAAGGATCGATTTTTTAGATATTGATTCTGAACGCAATCAACTCACCCTCAGAATTCACATGGCTGGTTACTATGAAAAATAAAAAGTTCATTATTTTTATTAATATTTTTTTAATGTTTGGATATTTGTTTATTTTGCCAGAAGAAAGGATAATCAGGAAGGAAGGGGAGGAGGAAAAGAAAAGTCTGGTAAGGAAAGAATTGCTTTATGAGAAGAAAAAGGGGATTGAAAAAACAGTTCGCAATATTTTTATTCCTTATCGATTATGGAAAGAAAATATTGAAGAAGAAAAGATTAGAAGTCGCCCAGCTGCTGAAAAGAAAAGGGAAGAGGTGGAAAGCAAGAAATCTGATCCTTCTTTTGAATTGGAATACATAGGATATATAGAATCAGGAGTGAGAATTGTTGCGATCATTTTTTTAGAAGGGAAGGCATTTGCAGTTAAAAAAGGAGAAATGTTGGCAGAAAATATAGAAATAACCAGTATCACGCGGGAAGAGATAGAAATAAAAGGTCCAGATGAAGAGAAAAAAAAGTTTTCCCGGCAAGGAGAATAAAAATGAAGAAAATAGCTTTTTTAATAAGTCTGATATTAATTTATTGGAATTGTGCGACATTTAATACAAGTTATAAATTAGGGAGTGATGAGGCTTTGAATAAAAATTGGGATAAAGCAGTGGAGCACTATGAAGAAGCCATAATCCAGGATCCTAAAAATTCTGTTTACAGAATCGCATTATTCCGGGCAAAAATGTCAGCCAGTTACACTCATCTGAATAAAGCAAGAGAACTTGTTTCAGAGGGCAAAAAACAAGAAGCCATGAAAGAATATAAAATGGCGCTGATCCATAATCCAAGAAGTATCATGATTCAGAGAGAGTTGTTGGCTCTTACAAAAAAAGAAAAGAAAGCACAAAAGCCGGAATTCAAATATGAACCCCCGGTTCGATTGAAATCTGCCGATAAAAAAGTGGATCTCAAACTGTTTAGAAAGACGGGGCTTCTTTCTATTTTCCGGGCTCTTGGAAAATCTGAGGGAGTGAATATTATTTTTGACGAAACCTTCCAAGATATTCCTATGTCTTTTGATTTCGAGGATATGACCTTTGAGGAGGCACTCAAATCTCTTTGCATCGCTTCCAATAATTTTTATAGAGTTGTTGATGAATCCACAATTATTGTGGCTCCTGATAAACCAGCCATGAGAGAAAAGTATGAATTGAAAGCGGTCAAAACGTTTTACCTTTCCAATTTGAGTGCCAAAGATATCCAGTCACCCTTATTACAGATGCTTAGAACTCAATTCAAAATGCCTAAAATTATTGTGGATGAACGATTGAATGCGATCACAATCAAGGATACGCCTGAGATTTTAATGCTTGCTGAAAATATAATCAAGAACTGGGATAAAGCCAAAGCAGAAGTGATCATTGACCTTGAAATCATGGAAGTTTCCAGAGTCAAGATGAAGAAACTTGGTTTGAGTTTTGATAGTTCCTCAGTTGGGGTCCAATATACTACCGGAACAGGTGAAGAAACGGGCGGCATCAGCCTTGGTGGTTTGGATTTTTCTAACACCCAGAATATTCAGATATCTTTGCCCACAGCAATCGTTGATTTTTTAGAATCGGACGTGGACACAAAAATTATCGCTCAACCCAGACTCCGGGGAATAGATGATGAAGAAATAAAATATCTGGTCGGAGATAAAGTTCCTGTTCCCAAGACCACTTTTTCTCCCATTGCAGCCGGGGGAGTCAGTCAGCAGCCTGTGACTAGTTTTGATTACCAGGATGTGGGGATCGATTTAAAGATTACCCCAAACATTCATCATGATGGTGAAGTCACCATGGAGATGGAAATAAAGATAAAATCTCTTCGGGGGACAGGCTTTGCCGATATTCCAATCATTTCCACCCGGGAAGTCACAAATATCATAAGACTCAAAGAAGGTGAAACCAATCTCTTAGCCGGGCTGTTGAAAGATGAGGAAAGAAAGACTCTCTCTGGGATCGCAGGACTTCAAAGCATTCCTTTACTGGGTGGTTTATTCTCCAATACAGACAAACAAATTGAACAAACAGATGTGGTGATGACGGTTACTCCCTATATAATACGGCAAGTCTCTATCACTGAAAAAGACAGGAGACCTATTTGGAGTAATATCGAAGGCATTACTTCTTCAAATAGTATGGGACAAAAGGATTCAGAACAACCACAGGCTGTTTTAAAAAGGAGGGAGGAAGAAAGAACCCAGGATAAAGAGGAGAAGAATCTGATCACCCTGACCCCAACAGATTTCAGAATCATTGTTAACAGAGAATTTCGAATCAGTGTGAATTTGAATTTAGTCCAGGAAATAGGAAGCCTTTCTTTGAATGTTGGTTTTGATCCGAATGTGTTAAATCTGAAAAAAGCAAGTCCTGGCAGACTCATTAGTCAGGGAGAGGAAAAAATGCCCTTTCTTGAGAATATAAATAATAGTTCCGGGGTTTGTAATATAGGTGTTTCCAGTTCTGATATGGCACAAGGAATACAAGGAAATGGTCCGATCGCCATCCTTCATTTTGAAGCAATCGGTAAAGGAGATACAGAAATTTCTTTAAGGGATGTTTCAGGTTACAGCACCGAAGGAAGATCCATTTCTTTTGACACCCGCAATGCCAAACTCAACGTGCGATAGTTAATACATGCCTTGGCTGATTTAAGATATTGATATAAATATAGATAGCAAAATTCTTATTCTTTTATAAAAATCTTAAAATTGATTTTGGGGCTCAAAAATAGCTTTTAAGAATACGGTTCAAAATGGGAGTTTCTTTTATCCTTAGTACCGATTTTAATCTAAAAAATTCTGTTCTCTGTTCACGTCAAAATAATAAAAGCTTCAGATGGCATATTTTCCAGCCCTCCTACTCCATCATGAAGCACTCCCAGAATAGTAAGATGCACAAGACAAATGTAAGACGTCATATGAAAATTACTAATAGATTCGTGAGAATTAAAATATTTTACGATATTATATTTAATATCATCTCACGTCTTAAGAGATTGTATAATTTCGTCTTACTTCTTACGTCTTACGAGAATATTTTGAGAGAATTCATATTTTTGTTCAATTGACTTTATAAGAGTTATTGACTAAAATCAATTTCCATGGCGGTGTAGCTCAGGAGGTTAGAGCATACGGCTCATATCCGTAGTGTCGGGGGTTCAAATCCCTCCACCGCCATTTTTTTATGGTACAATATGGGAAAGTATCCAATAACGAATCTGACTTAATAAGGGTGATGAGTATAATAGATAAAAAAATCCACGAGCAGGTGCTGGATACTTTTGAAAAAACCATCCTGAAGTACGGGCTTCTAAGAAAAAAAGATAAAGTGCTTGTTTGCTGTTCTGGAGGAAAAGATTCGACAGCTATGCTCTATTTATTCATTGAATTGAAGAATAAATGGGGCCTCACACTCTCTATGGCTCATTTTAATCACAGGTTGCGAAAGGAAGCCCACAAAGATGAACAGTTTGTGAAAGAGTGTTCTGTAGAATTTTCACTTCCCTTTTATTTAGGCTCTGAGGATGTGCGTTTTTATGCAGAAACCAATAGAATGAATGTTGAAGAAGCGGGAAGAGTGCTGAGATATGATTTTTTTAAAAAAACTGCAAAGGAGATAGGAGCATCTAAAATTGCCACCGGCCACACTAAGACCGATCAAGCTGAGACTGTTTTAATGAGAATACTCAGAGGCAGCGGTCTTCGGGGCTTAGCAGGAATTTATCCAAAGGTCAATGATGAAATCATCCGTCCTCTTATCCATATAGAGAAGGAAGACATTGATGATTATATAAAAAATAAAAAGATAAAATTTCGTACTGATAAAAGCAATTTTGACCGGCACTATCTCCGCAATAAAATCCGGATGGATTTGATTCCTGAACTTCAGAAGAATTATGATTCCCCGATTGTCCCCAACTTGGCGAATATGGCTTCCATTATCAAAGAAGAAAATGATCTATTGGAACAAATTGTTAGTGAAAGTATGGACAAAGCGATTCTAAAAGATAACCTTAAAATAAAACTGGATGCTCAATACATTCAAGGGATTTCGAGGGCTCTTGCCAGAAGACTGGTTAGAAAATTTATTTTGAGAATCAAGGGAGATCTGAAAGGAGTCTCATTTGATGATATAGAAACTATATTAGGTATGGAAGAGGGGAAAGAGTTTTCATTTAAAGGTAATCTTGTTTTAATAAGAGAAGGGAATTTTATATTTTTAAAAACTGAATCTTCAGAAAAGAATGAGTACAAATACCTTTGGAACAAAAATACGAAAGTTGAAATAAAAGAAATCAATCAGGCATTCATAGGGCGGTTGATAGAAAAAGACATTCCTTTGCTCCTTGAATACGATGACGAGAATCGGGCTTATCTTGATAACTCAGAAATCTTTTTTCCGATAAGCATTCGTCCCCGAAGGCAGGGAGACAAATATCAGCCATTGGGATCACCCGGAAAGAAAAAACTCAAGGAGATCATGAGGGCAAAAGGAATTCCGCGTTCAAAAAGAGACATCATTCCCGTTTTTTTATCTGGGGATGATATTTTCTGGGTTCCAGGGCTTCCTGTTTCTGAAAAGTTTAAAATAACAGATAGCACCAAAGAAATTTATTTGATTGAGCGGATCTCAAAAAAACAAGTCTAGGTTCAGATAGATGTTTTATGAAAATGAATTAAAATGTGAAACAATGAATACTTTATTTTAAGGAGGAAAAATGAATTTTTTAAAAACTGGGATAAAAAAATGGATCGTTTTTTTATTCCTGTGTGTCATTCCCTTCATGACAGCGAGCGGTGTCAGGGCTTTTGAGCTTGATCATATTATGAGCTATGCTTTCCCTTCTAACCTTACTGTTTCTCCTAAAGGGGATGTGGTTGCCTGGATTTTCAACCAAGAAGGAAAGAGAAATATCTGGATTGCAAAAGGCCCTGAATATCAAGCCAGACAATTGACCCGATATATGAAGGATGACGGACAGGAATTGAGCGGATTGGCCTTTGATGCTTCCGGAACAATTATTTTTTACACCCGCGGAGGTTCAGCCAACAGGGCAGGGGAATATCCGAATCCCACTTCTGATCCGGAAGGGGTGGAACAGGCGGTCTGGGCGATTGATATCGAAGAAGGAAAATCCTGGAAAATTGGCAAGGGGAGCGGAGCGGTTCCCTCCCCAGCAGGAAATAAAGTCCTGTTTGAGAAAGGGGGAAGCATATTCCTTTCTTCCAGTGAGCCCGATGCTAAGCCCGACCTTCTTTTTAAAGCAAGAGGACAAAATAGCTCTCCGGCATGGTCGCCTGATGCTTCTCAGGTTGCTTTTGTGAGTTCAAGGGAAGATCACAGTTTCATTGGCGTGTACAGCTTCCCCACAAATACGATTGAATGGATGTCGCCTTCCATAGAGAGAGATGCATACCCTGTGTGGTCTCCTTGCGGAGAATACATTGCTTTTATTCGTTATCCTGCTCTGTCTTTCCGGTGGTATGGAAGGGGAGGAGTGACATTTTCTATTATGGTTGCTGATGTTTCTTCGGGTAAAGCCTGGGCAATTTGGGAGTGTCCCAATTCGACAGGAGGATTTGCACAGAACTATCCTGCTCAGACTTTAAGATGGGCAGCCAACGGACATCTTGTGTTCTACTCGGAACATGAACAATGGATGCATCTCTATTCGATCAATGTCAAAGAAAAACAGTTGATACCACTCACTTCTGGAAAATATGAAGTGGAGGACAGTTTTCTTTCCTTGGATGGAGAAACCATGGTGTACAATTCCAATTCCGGAGATATTGACAGGCGGCATCTATGGATGGTTTCTGTGAATGGAAAGAATACAGAACTTCTCACTTCAGGAAAAGGGATTGAATGGGCTCCGGTGTTGACTTCAGAAAGCAATTGCCTGGTCTTTTTGTGCTCTTCAGCCAAACAGCCGGCAGCTCCGGCTGTAATGAATTTGGAAGATAAAAGCAGAAAATTGGTGACTCCTGAATTGATTTCTGAAGAATTTCCGGTCAATGATCTGGTTGTTCCGGAAAAAGTTGTTTTCAAAGCACCGGATGGCCTTGAAATTCATGGGCAGCTATTTTTACCGAGTGAAGCTGACCAGAAAGAGAAAATGCCTGCTGTTATATTTATGCATGGAGGTCCGATTCGACAGATGCTTCTTGGATGGCATATGAGAGGTTATTATCATAAGGCTTATGCTTTAAACCAGTATCTTGCTCATAATGGTTATGTTGTATTGTCTGTGAATTACCGTTCGGGTATAGGCTATGGTTTTGACTTCCGAAATGCTCCAAATCAGGGTCCGCGCGGAGCTTCTGAGTACCAGGATATCGTTGCTGCCGGAAGATATTTACAGAAACATGAGGCTGTGGATCCGGATAAAATAGGACTTTGGGGTGGATCCTATGGGGGGTATTTAACGGCACTTGGATTGGCAAGGGATTCAGAGCTGTTTGCTGCTGGAGTGGATTTGCATGGTGTCCATGACTGGTCCCTCAGAGGAGAACGTCGCAACGGAGGAGGATGGGGAATCACAGGAGAAAGAATGATGAGTTCCGCCTATCAATCATCTCCAGTGGCTGATGTTAACTTTTGGACGTCACCGGTTCTTTTTATTCATGGAGATGATGATCGAAATGTTGATTTCATCCAGACCATAGACATGGCTAACAGGCTTCAAAATATCGGAAAAGCTCCCATTGAGCTTATGATTATTCCCGATGAAGTTCATGGCTTTTTGCGCCATGATATATGGTTAAAAGTCTATAATGCGGCTGCTGATTTTTTCAACCGCCACCTGAAGAACGAAAAATAGGAATTGTTCCATACGGATTTCCCCGCTGCTGGAAATCAGAAATAAGAAGTTATAACAATTTTCATAAATTGGAAAACCTCTAAGTAAAAAGGAACTTCTTTGAGTGGGCTTTTTTTAAAGGTATTGTTTTTTCCATATTTCAAAGACAAGCAGAGCCCAAAGCTGGTGGCTATAGTTCTGTTTGCCTTCCAGGTGAGAGTCAATCATTTTTTTTATATAGTTATAATTGAACAATCCGTCCTCAGAAATTCTTTGTTCATTGAGATGATCGAGCATAAAATCCTTTAAATCGGTTCGCAGCCAGTGCTTCATGGGGATGCTGAAGCCTTCTTTTTTCCGGTATATGTTTTCAGGGGGAAGAAGGCGTTCCATGGTTTTTTTGAATAGCCATTTTGTTTGGAACCCCTTTATTTTAAAGTGGCCGGGAAGGGAAAACAAAAATTCGGCGATTTTATGGTCGATGAGAGGAACTCTTGTTTCCAGGGATGCAGCCATGCTCATTCTGTCCACTTTGACCAGAATGTTATCGACCAGATAAGTTTTCATATCCAGATAGAGCTCTCTATTGACCGGATCGAATTGTTCCAGACGGGAAAATATGTCCTGGAGCGGTTTTTTTGAATGAATATCATTGTTTCCATCAATGGTTGCGAAAAGGTCCTGAGTGTAAAGCTGCTTTTTGGATTCCTGGGAAAGAAACATCATCCAGCGAAAATGGTTGAGCTCTGGACTTATTTCCAGTCCCTCGCAGTAACGGCGAATGATGTTCCACAGCCCCTTTTTTTTTGAAGAGGGGGGGAATTTTTTAAGCAGTTTTGAGAATGATTTTCCCAGGGGAACAGAAAAAGGAATTTTTGAGATTTTCTGAGCTTGATAATGCTCATATCCCCCGAAAAGTTCATCTCCTCCATCTCCGGAGAGAATCGCTTTCACATGATTTCTTGCCATTTTGGATACAAGGTAGGTAGGAAAAATAGAAAAATCTCCAAATGGTTCGTCAAGGTGGTGAATGAGCTTTTCAGAAAGCTCCAGCGCGTCTGGTTTGATGATGAATTCTTCATGATTGGTTTTGAATTGATTAACAATTCTCCAGGCATGACTGAGTTCATTATAAGAGGAATCTTCAAAACCAATGGAAAAAGTTTTTATGGAGGAGACTCCTGACTGGTGCATCAGCCCCACAATGGAAGACGAATCAATCCCTCCGCTTAAAAAAGCTCCTAAGGGGACATCACTGATCAGACGCATTTTAACTGAATTTTTAAGGAGTTCATAAAGTCTGTCCATAAAAAAAGATAGTGATTTTCCTTTCATCTCTGATTGAAAAGCTTGATTTTGGATATCCCAGTATTTTTTAATTTTGATTTGACCATTTTTATAAATAAGGCTATGTCCTGCCGGGAGTTTGAAAATGTTTTTGAATGCGGAATAAGGTGCTGGAATGTATTCTAGAGTCAGAAAAAGATCTAAAGCTTGTGGTTGCAGGGAGCGTTTGACATCAGGATGAGCGAGTATTGTTTTTAACTCTGAACCGAAGACAAGGGTTTGATCCTCAAGAACCGTGTAATACAGAGGTTTGATGCCAATTCGGTCCCGGACCAGCAACATCTTTTTATTCTTCTTGTCCCATATGGAAAAAGCATACATTCCCTGAAGTTTATTCACAATGTTTTCACCCCATTCTTCGTAACCGTGAATGATGGTTTCCGTGTCTGTTTTAGTTTTGAAGGTGTGTCCTCTTTTTATGAGTTCTTTTCTCAAGGAAGGAAAATTATAAACTTCTCCATTATAAGCAATCCAAGAACTTTTATTCTCATTTGATAGAGGCTGATGGCCTCCCTGGACATCAATGATACTCAAACGCCTGGCCCCGAGGCATGCATTCTCATCGATGTATACACCCTGGTCATCAGGGCCCCGGTGAACGATGGTCTGACACATGGATGAGATGAGATATGAGGAAAAGGGTTTTCCGCTGTCAGTTTTCACAATCCCGCAAATGCCACACATTATTTTTTTCGCTGAATGTTCATCTTGAAGCGAACTCCAAGGTATCTTTTTTCCATACTCCTGGATTCCTCATAATAAGGGCTGGCTCCTTTTTCCGCTTTTATCTTAATTTTATAAAGATGAATCCATTTTCCAATATGAAATGCCTTTGGGGAATAAAATGAGAGCTTGCTGTTTTGTTTGGAGCTGAGAGTGATTTTTTTCTTTTGTCTTCTCACCGTCACTGTGATTTTGTTTTTCATTCTGGGATTGTTGTGAAGAAGAATATCTATTTTTTCCACCGGATAATAAGTTTTTAAAATCATTTCTGCCTGGTGAGGTCCTCTAGTCCAGAATCCGGGCTCGCCAGGATGTTTTGGATGGAAATTATCATCAAGGAAATGAATCCATGCCTTATCTCCAACTCTTTTCCTGAATGCTTCAGGATTGGTGTTGGTTGGGAAATTATTCACAAGAGTCATCTCCACAGGAAGCATTTTGAAGGGGAACTTTTTGACATGTGTGTCAGGATAATGGGAATGGAGTATCGGGCTTACAAGAATTTGTGAAATAAAAACGGAGGCTATAAGCCAGCATAAAGCGATTTCCTTTAAATTTCTTTTTCCTCCAGGTAGAAAAAAGAAAAGTGGAAAAATATTCAAGAAATATCTGTTTGCCAGCCCCCCTCCACCTCCGGCATAATTATCAGGCATGAGGATGATATAAATAAAGATTTCTGCGATCAAAGCTATAAAGATCAGCCACTGAAAAAGAATTTTTTTTCTTATAAAAAATAGGATAAGGAATAAAAAGGCAGGGAAGAAATACCACGTGACCCCTGTGAATCTTCCAAAAAAATAATAAAAAAGATTATAAGGAATAAGATTGGGAGGAAGTATATGTTTTTTCGCGTAATCCTTGGATGTCAATTCTGCTGCACCCCTTTTTATGGAGTCAAAAGTGATGTCTTCTTTTTCAAAGGGAAAAGGCCCGAAAAACTCTTTTCTTTCTCCTCCCTGATAATTCCACTCACCGGTTATGTGATGATTCGATCCCCAGAAAAGTCCTGACACCAAAACAAAGATAACAATAACCAGAAAGGATTTCAGGATTCTTTTATTAAATAAAGCTCCCAATACAATGGGAATCATGAGAACGATATTGGGAGGTTTGGAGAAGACGGCGATTCCAGCTAAAAATGCAGCGAGATAATCAGACCAATCGGAAAGAAGAAAATTGAAAATTTTGTTATTTGAAGATTGTTCATCTTTATTTTCTTTATGTATGTATTTGAAAGACCAAAGGAAGAGCACAGAAAAGACAAGGATGAAATTGAAAAAATCAGGAGAAATCCAGAAGTAGTAAACAAAGGTGATGGAAGCAAAAAAGAAGGTCAGTAAGGATAAGAGGGATAGGGAGGGAATGTGAAAACGGGAAAGAAAGGTATATCCCATGATCATAAAAAGAAGGAAAAGGACTGAATGAAATACAAGAAATCCGTTTATACCAAAAATTTTAACGAACAGAGCGGCAAAAACCGGATAAGCAAAAGATTTGGCAAAGAATATTTTGTTATCTTTCCCTTTTTTCAGAAAAATGCCCACAGGCTCTGAAGAGATTGTCTGGGTGTAGCGAATGAGGTCTTTTTGAGTGTATTCGATATCTCCATCATGAGCGATGCTTTGAGTTAGAGAATAATAGGTGGCTTCATCGGCAAAAAGAAAGTGTTTTTGAAGTTTGGGGAGATTGATGAATAGAGAAAAACCGAGAGCGAAGATAAAGATGAGAACGATGGCATATTTGGATTTGTTTTTTTCAAAATTCATTTAATAAATCAATACCATAGTCTTGATTGAAATTCAACTAGCAATAAGACAATTGAAGTATTCTATAGGGTCTGATCCTCGCATCGGACCTTATTCTGTGGTGTTGATATATTTTATATTTTAGGGCTGTTCGGGGACCAGCCCCTTCATATGTCATTGTCCGACTTGATCGGGCAATCCAAACCTATTCTGTAGGGCCCGTTTCCCGAATATGGCATCTTTTCATAAAGCATTATTCTAAATTGAATACACGGTTAGTCTTTTGGGGTGGGATTGATTCTCACTTTATTGAGGAAAAGAATATTTGTTCTCATCTTTTAATTCATCGTGAGTGGTTATTGACGGATAAAGAGAGAGAAATTAGTATATATATGTGAAAATGGATTTATTGTGTATAATTTTAAATACTTATGAAGACTTGACTTTTTAAAGAATTCATTTTAAATAATATACAGAAGGTTCAGAGAAATATCCGGATGGCAGAAACAGCATCGTTTTTAAAGAGACACGCAATGAAAATAACTCCCTATAGAAAAGACAAATTTAAAAAAATTTTCAATATGAAGCAGAAAGGAGTTTCCCTGATCGATGCGGTCATTGTTATTGCTATTTTAGGGATGATGGTCATATTTTTTTATCCCAATATTACCGGAGTAAGGGAAAAAAGGCAGCTTGAAAATGCCGCAAAAGAAATTCTTTTAACCATGCAGCAAGCCAAAATCCAGGCTGTTAAAACCAAACTGGACCATAGAGTGAGGTTTAACAATGATACGGGGAAATGGATCTATATGATTGAAAGGGAAGAGACAACGGGAACATGGGCTTTAATGCCCGGTTTTATAAAAAAAACAATCCCTGCTCAATTCACAGCTAATATCAATCTTCCCAATAATAGTGCCACTTTCTCGCCTATGGGATTCAATACTGATTTTACAGCGGGGAATAATACAGTTTCCATTCAGAGTGCACAACTTCAGGAATACGGACATCCGGGTTACAGAACCATAAGCATTTATGCGGGAGGAGCGGTCGAATATTATGATCCTCAAACCGAAGAATAGGAAAACGAAAATGAAAAATGGTGTTAGGAAAAAAATAAGGCATTTCACCAAAAGGAAAGGTTTTTCCTTAATAGAAGTTCTGGTGGGGATGTTTCTTGTGAGCATGGCGTTGGTGGGATTTGCTCAGCTTTTCACATTGAGTTTAAAAAATAATATGGACTCTGACCATATTAGCAATGCTTCATTTCTGGCTCAACGGAGAATCGATGCCCTAAGGGGCTTAACAAAGACGGAACTAGATTTTTTCGCCAACAACCCCATTGACGAGACTATTGATGTGAATCAGGATGGGACGATTGATTTTAGAAGGATCATTATTGTCACTCCTATGGGAATGCAATACAGAGTGAGATTGCTGGTTTTTCAGAGGACAACCAATGCAACCACACAGGAGCTTATCGATGATCCCCAAACCTTCAGGGTAAAGACCGATATAACCACAATTATAGGAAGATAAGAATGACCAGAGAAAGAAGAAAAAATTGGCAAAGCAAAATGAAGAAGGGCTTCACATTGGTTGAATTCATGATCGGAAGCAGTATCATGATTGTTTTGATTATCGGGGCTCTATCTCTTTATGTCTCCAGCAATAAAATAGCTGTGGACCAGCGGGAATACACGGAACTACAGCACAATGTCAGAGCCACCATGTTTTTTGTAAGTCGGGATGTCCGATCCACAGGTGTTGGTTTGGATGTCAATATCGCCGGCTATTTTCTGGAGGGGAAGGACGGATATGGGCCCGGAGTTGAAGCTTCGGATTACATCAAGCTTTTGGGAAATTTTGAAGATCAAGTCGGACTCAGGATTAAAGATTATGATGGCTCTGCTTCCACGGCTCATCTTTATGACTGGGAATTGGAGCACGCTCCTTATGACTGTCCAGAATTTTATGAAAATAAGGTTTTTCTCATTGTTTCCACAACCTGTCCGGGATGTTTCGCCTACCGGTTTATCCCCTCGAATTCCATGCATGGCTGCGGATCAGGAACCGCACATTTTAATTTTCAACCCGGGAAATCAGATCTCAATCCTCCCGGAGGACTATCCGATGCCAATTGCTCTGATGATTGTTATGATGATGCCATTGTGACGATTGGCCAGGTGATTCAGTACTGGCTGGATACAACAGGAAATCCCGGGGATTATCCGGATTTGAATCTTACTGTGGGGAATCAAGGTTATCTGGGAATAGCCAACACGTTATACATGTCAACGATCGATGATACTGGCGCCATGGTTCATAAACCTCTGGCTCAAGATATCGAAAATTTACAATTCAGGTACAACGGGGATTTTGATGATGATGGAAATCTGGATGGGTTTGTTGACTGGGATAATCAAAACTGGACCATTCTTCCTGGCGATGACAGTGCCACCAAACAGGCAAAGATGGATATCATCAGCCGGATCCGGCATGTCCGGATATGGGTTCTTGGACGCACAAAAAAAGCTTTTGTAGGGAAGAAGGGATCTCCCAGTTCCAATATTCACCTTTACAGAAGGCCTGCGGTCGCCAACAGTCCTGCGGCTTCTCAGGATGATAACCACAGAAGATTTTTACTCACTTCTGTATCGAACATAAGGAATCTTTCCCTTAATTTGTATAACATGGGAACAAGATGAAACAAATGTGTATAAAAAAAATAAATAACAAATCTCCCAAAAAGAACATTTTTTCAAAACCTCATGAAAAAGGAGTGGGATTGATCATCATCATTCTTATCGTGGGATTCATGCTGACCGTGGGTCTCTCTCTTGTGACGATGACCGGTACGGGTCCTGATGTTGCCTCTAATGTCAGAGGGCATCAAAAGGCTTTCAATGCAGCTGAAGCCGGATTTGATGCTACCTGGGTGATCCTTGAGGATTCTTTTGCCACTGGAGCCTGGGGAAGTTTTGCCGGGCAGTATTTGAAAGATCCGGCGGGAATTGACGACCCGCTCTCCACCGAATATTTCCGGAGAAAAACGGATGACGAAATCCTGAATCTCATCGATCCGGATGGGGACGGTAATCCCGATTTAGGGCCGGTTCTTTTTTATAAAGAGCCCTATGCATTTAAAAGTGATGGAAGTGTTGATCCTCTGTATACCTATACAGTTTTTTTGATTGATGATGAAGCCGGAGGTGGAGATCCCACAAATGATAATGATGCGATTTTAGTCTGTATTGGGAGTGCAGGAATAGGGAAAAACCGGACAACCAATCGGCTGGAAATCGAACTGGCAATGCAGCTTCCAGGGGGATAAGGGGAAAAAAAATGAAAAAAAATAAAATCAAACCTTTTCTTATTTTATTTTTAGGAACTGTGTTTGTGCTCTTTATGGCTGTGTCCTATTGGGCTGAGGAATGCACCGAGACCATAGAAAGTCATACCGAAAATTTCGAAACGACAGAATATAAAGATGAAGACATTTCTTCGGTTGACCATTGGGGAGAAGGATATATCACTATGAATAAAAAAGGAGCGAACTTCAGCATTCCTTTATCGAGTGATATGCCCACTTGGATAAACTCCGTTACGGCTAATGATTTTGATAATGACGGCTGGGTTGATTTTATTGGATCCAGCAGTAGTTTCAGTAATGTCCTAGCATTTGTCCAGAATATGGGCTATCAAGGAGATAGTTTTATAGGGACTTTTGAAATAACTTCATGGATTGATGGATGCGACGGACCCGATGACGGAGGAGATCCCACTGCCGGAGTAAAAGGTTCAGCCCTGGACACCGACGGCCATTGTGGTCTGACATCCGGAGACTATGATAATGATGGCGACATCGATTTTTTGTTTATCGCATCCCAGCAGAACTCGCCTTACACCCCTAAAAGGATATGGCTATATGAGAACCACCTCGTTGATGAAGGAGTCATGTATTTCACTCAGACCGACCTCACATCTGATTGGACAGACGACTGGAAAGGAATTGCATGGTCTTCGACGATGATTGTTTCTTTAGATTTTGATAGTGATGGCGATATTGAAGTTTTAACAGGCAATAGGGAAGGAAAAGTGCTTCTCATCCGAAACAGGGGAACCGAAACCATCGATTCCAATACTTTCTTTATTGAATCTCTGCCTGTGATTGAAACAGACTGGAGTGGTCGCGGCGTGAGCACACTTTCGGTGGAGGATTTTAACGGAGATGGTTTTTTTGATATTGTGGTGGGAAGTGTCAGTTATCCTGAATTGAGGTATTATAGGAATAACCAGAGTGACGTCTTTAATTTGTATGCGACGTTTCAGGATGACAATGGAAATACTCATGATGACGAATTTGATGGAGCAGCAACTGTTTCAATTGCTCAGGACTTTGATATGGACGGCGATATCGATTTAATGATCGGAACTGATAACTGGAATTATAATCCCGGAGAAGATATTGGAGGAATGTGTTTTTTTTTCAGAAACACAAATGGAGAATTTACCTCTTCGCTTGTATATGATAACCGTCCCACAGTCTACGACTTTGATTTAGGGGCATCGCTGGACTATGATAATGATGGGGACGAAGATTTTTTAATGGCTGATGGAAACCATACCGAAACATATTATTTGTTTGTCAACGAGCTGGCGGATGTTTACAATCTTGAGGGAACGGCTGTTTCACTGGATATAGCTCCAGACCTTGATTCATCGTTATACTCAATAACAAAAATGAGGATCAAACAGGTTGATGAAAGGACAATTGGAGGATCGGATCCCGATCTTTCCATAGAATATTATTTTTCCAATGACGGAGGTTTGAACTGGGAACATTATGTGACTCATCAGGGAAGCAACATCAAAAGTTACACTGATTTGCCTTTTCATTCCTTTAAGCATTACGGAACCGATTTAAGATGGAAAGCTGTTTTTTCTGCGGCTGAGGATGAAATGGAGGATTTCGATAATGCTTCCTTTGAAACACCGGTTATTGATTACCTTGAGTTTGAATACACCTATGTGGACAGAAGAGAGTATTCCCGGACATTCATCGCCACAACAGTCACCGGAGATGAAAACACCAGGGAAAAATATCTCATCGGAGGGTCTTTCTATTTTCCGGGCTGGCAGGGGCATTTAAGGTCATACAATATAACCGATATGGAGGCTGTGTCCACAGATTATTCCTACTTGAGAACCATAAGCCGGTCTGATCCGAATTCTCCGTCCGGAAGAACACTTGAAGTGAGCGGCGTAACCATTGAATGGGATGCCGGAGAAATTCTGGATACCACCAATGCCAATCGACGAACAATTTACACAGCCATTCAAGGCAGTTCCAGCCTAGTGCGGATCGAATTTCATTCGGATAATCTGGCAGCCTTAGAGCCTCTTTTGCAGGATTATAACGGAGACAACGAGGGTTTGATTGATTTTGTGCGCGGAGAAAGACGCGATTGGAAGCTGGGAGATATCAACCATTCCAACCCTGCTGTGGTGGGCCCTCCTGATGACAATGCTTCTGAAAAAGGTCCGGGGTACAATCTGTTCAAGGCAGCATGGGAAGACAGAGAGAAAGTCCTGTATGTGGGAGCCAATGATGGAATGATTCATTGTTTTGATGTGGAAACAGGTGAAGAATTGTGGGCTTTTATCCCTTACAATCTCCTCAGAAGTTTAAGAAAGATGTGGCCGGTGAATGAAGCTGAAGGAACCAGGTATTTCAGAAGGCAGCCCTATGTGGACGGCAGTCCGGTGGTGGAAGATGTCTATATTGATGCGAATGATGATGGAACCAAGGAATGGAGGACTATTCTAGTTTGCGGACAGGGACCTGGCACAGGGAGCACAGCGGACGGGTATCCAAACTGTTATTTCGCCCTGGATGTCACAGATGTCTCAAATCCCCATCCATTGTGGGAAGTCAGCCATGAGACCATGGGTGAAACCTGGTCAACGCCGGCTATCGGTAAAATTGTCAAAGAAGGAGATGATTCCTGGGTTGCTTTCATGGGTTCCGGTTATGACAACGTCGAAGACAGAAGAACAGGAAACGTTTTTTATGCGGTTGATTTGAGCTCAGGAGAAATATTTTGGAGTTTTGATACAGGGGAAGTTGACACAGCCAGAAGACAGGGATGGAATATAACAAACACTCTTCCTGGTCCTCCATCCGCACTGGATATTGACGGGGATGGTTACACAGACAGAGTGTACATTGCCGATCTGGACGGAAGAGTATGGAAGGTTGATACCAGCATCGAGTTTGAAATGATAAATATTAATAAAGCCACCTGGGATGAGGAACAAATCTATGAAGATCCCAATAATTATCCCATCATTTGCAAGCCCGAAGCCTGGGTCAATCCAGTGACAGGAATATCCACTCCCAGGGTGTTTTTCGGCACTGGTGGCGATGATGATGCCCCTTCGGATGGCATGTATTCATTCATCGCTTTGATGGATGGGAGTAAACCAGAAGTGGAATGGTATATGGGAGATCCTGCTGTGCTGGGGCTTTCAGATGACAAAGACAGAGGAGATTTGGATGCAGGAGCCAAAGTGTGGGCCAACCCGATTATTGCTGATTTCACTGTTTATTTCAGCACTTTGACCGGAAGTATTGAGGATGTGGATCCCTGTGCCAATCTTCAAGGCTCAGGAAAACTGTATGCCCGATACATTCAGGCAGCAGCTGGCTCAACTATAGGAGGAACGGCTTTCACCACAGCCACAGGACCCCAGGAAAGCATGGATCTGGTGAGTAAATCGCGGGCGCCTGTGACCGTAGGAGAAAAGGAAAAAACAGCTGACGGAGTGAGAAAAAGAGAGATTTTCACTCAGGAGTACGATTCCACCATTGAAAAGCTGGAACAGCCGACCGGTGCCTCTCTGCTTGTGAGGTCCTGGAGAGAAGTTTATAAGATTATAAAGTAATAAGAACGATTTGAAAACGGGATAAAGCAATCCCGGGGATATTTTTTTCATCTCACGTTCCCGCCTAAAATACGCAAAAAATAGCAAGACGTCAGATGTAAGATGTGAGATGATAATTAATGTAGAGCAATATTATAATTAAGAAATTTATTTATTGTACGTCTTACTTCTGACGTCTCACATCTTACGGTGTTTCATTGTGTTTTCGAACCCATTAACCTGATCCATTTCACTATTATTATTCTATAAAGAAAAAATGGGTGAATTTCACTTATTTTTTCCTTATTGATTGAATTAAAAAATAATGTTGAAATGGGAGAGGTAGGCGTTGATGATCGTTTCCCCCCAGAGCAAAGCGATGATGGCTGAAGGAGCCAGAAAAGTTCCAAAGGGGAGGGCATACTGCAGATTCTTCTTTTTGAAAACCATAACAAAAAGAGCGACCAATGTTCCAGCAAAGGATGCCAGAATCAAAACAAAGACAACCTGGAGCCAGCCCAGAAAGGCTCCGATAAACACCATCAGTAAAACATCTCCCAGCCCTAAGCCCTCTTTTTTCCGCAAAAGATAATATGTTCCGTAAATAAAAAGAAGAAATCCTCCCCCCACAGCAGCTCCAATCAGAGACTGAAAGGGAGATAAATCGGTGCGAAAAAAGGAATAGATAAGGGATAGAACAAATCCGGGAATGGTGATGATATCAGGAAGTATCTGATGATAAAAATCAATAACAGCAAGGACAATCATAGCGCTGGCAAAAACACAGGATGCCGAGAAGTAAAGGCTTAAAGAATACTGAAGGTAAAGAAGAATAAAGATTAAGGGAGTGAGAAATTCGATCAAAAGATAGGAGAATGAAATTTTTTGCCCGCAGTATGGGCATTTTCCGCCAAGAACGATATATGAGATGAGAGGAATATTGTGGTAAAATTTTATTCTTTTATGACAGTGGGGACAGGAGGAAGGAGGAAAAAGAAGGCTGAGATTTCTGGGCAGTCTGTATATGACAACGTTCAAAAAACTTCCCCAGCCAAGCCCAAATAAAAGAATTATAATGATAATTATCTTTTCCATGGCATCACCGGAGTTTTAACCTCTCCATTCCGGGGATTGTATAGGTATTTGTTTTGGTCCAGGTCTTTTGGAATTGAGTCTAACAATCCGGCTTGGACCAGGTGTTTCAGATCAGAGGGATTCCTCCCGTACTTTTTCTTGTATTCATCAATGGCTTGCTCGATTTTAGCTATGTCAATGGAAGCTTTGACCCTATAGAGGTGATTAGCCGCTATTTTTTTAATGTGGTCATCTTTAGTGGTCTCATAAATGTTTTTCCAGGTTTTCCAAGCTGTTTGATAATTTTTTGCCTCGAATGCGGCACTGGCGTACAGCCTTTTAATAAGAGGAGGGGACGATTCAACATTGCTAGCTTTTTTAAAATATTCTTGAGCCAGTGAATAGTCTCTTTTTAAATCTCTGGCATAGTGTCCGGCTTCAAATGGAAAAATCCACTGGTCAGGATTTCTTTCTAGCCCCATATCCAGAAATTTAATTGCCAGTTCAACATCTTTGGCTTCATAGCCTGAAATCATGGCAGCGATCTCATAGACATCAAGGTAATGAGGATCCAGTTCAATAATGATGGTGAAAATGTGTTCGAGATAATCAAACCTGTCTGATATCGAATAGTCACTATAATACTGAATAGCCCATATGTAGATTAAGTCTGCCGCAAGAGATGTGTATCCAAAAGTCGCATATTTCAGGTATTTTCCTTTTGGCAGGTATATTATGGAGGACCCAGGAATTTTTTTTCTTGGTATTCGGTCAATATGGAATTTTAAATTCATAAAGATGAGACAGCTTAAAACAAGAAAAAAGATGAGAAAAATAGTGCTGATATTTTTTTTCATGGTTTTAGAAAAAATATAATTTCATACTAAATGAAATCTCTTTTTCTGAATATCAATGTTGCTAAAGCCAATGCAAACAAAGTCAATGCCAATCCATAGAGGGTGGAATAAAGGAAAAACTCATTGGGGATAGGGAGGTTGTGTACAACCTCTGTTCTAAAATTAAACTTCTCTAAATCCGGAAGAAAAATATAAAAAAATTGAGTGACACATTTTGCGAACCCAGAGGGCAATTTATTGATGAATTGTTCAAGCCCCCAGGATAAATGGCCAATGAGATAGACTGAAAGAGAGAAGATGGAACTCAAAATAGGAGTTGAAAAACAGGAGAAGAGAATGGACATCGCAGTGATAAAGAGAAGCTCTATATAGATAAAATATATGGCAAGAAGAAGTTTCCATTCAACGGAAAAAGTATGAAGAAAGACAAGTGCCAGAAAAAACAGACTCATTAATGATATTATAATCAACAGGGTGAGGGCTAATCCAAAAAATTTGCCGAGTAGAAATTGATAGCGATGAATGGGTTTAGAAATGAGGGTATAAATTGTTTTTTTCTCTATTTCTTTATAAACAAGTCCTGTTCCGATGAGAATGGCGATGAGAACTCCAAAAATAGAAATAGAAGCCAACCCCACATCTTTGATAACTTTGACTCTATCACCAACAGTCAGAAGAGCAAGCACTCGTGAAAAAATTATGCAGGCAACTGAAAAAAATAAAAGAACATACAGGATTCGATCTCTAATGGCTTCCTTAAAAGTATTGAACGCAATCGCTCTGATTTTCATTTTTGTTTGACCATGTTGACAAATAGACTTTCAAGTGTTTCGGTTCTAGGTATTAAAGAATGAATTTTTCCACCCATAGAGTGAACAAGTTGAATTGCCTGTTCTGTCTTATCCTCCTCGAATATTTTAAGCATGATTTTTCCACCGTAAATGGATAGAAATTCTCCAAATCCTTCCAGTTTATTGGGTTCTACACCGGAGAAGACGACTTCTGTAAAGAGAATTTTTTCGGAAATGAGGTCATGAATGGCACCCTGATTGATGATCTGTCCGTCAATTAAAATAGCCACTCGATCGCATATCATTTCTATATCCTGAAGAATATGAGAGGATAGAAAAATGGTTTTCCCTTTTTCTTTCAATTGTAAGATGATATCTCTTAATTCTTTTCTTCCCACTGGATCAAGTCCGCTTAAAGGTTCATCCAGAAAAATGAGAGCGGGATTATGAATGAGTGTTTGAGCCAAGCCTATCCTTTGAATCATTCCTCTTGAATATTTTCGCAACTGCAGGTTTGCAGATTGCTCAAGACCGACCAGTTCTAAAAGTTTTAGTATAGTTCTTTTTTTTTCTTTCTTTTTATAAAGATGAGAGTAGAATTTGAGAAATTCATAGGCAGTGAGATAATCATAAAAATATGGATTTTCTGGAAGAAATCCAGTCAATTCTTTGGCTTTAAGGGAAAGGTGTTGGTATCCAAATATATCAATCGTTCCGCTGTCAGGAAAGATCAATCCGGTGATGCATTTGATGGTGGTGGTTTTTCCGGCACCGTTGGGACCAAGATATCCGAAAATTTCTCCTTTTTTTACTGACAGGGAAATGTTTTTCAAAATGGTTTTTTTTCTAAGCAAAAAACCTAATTTGAAGGACTTTTGAATATGTTTGATATTAAGTGCCCTATCCATGATCTTTGTATTTTATCATGTTTTATCACAAAATCAATCAGACTGGTCTGTCCAATGGACTCCCGGTCAGTATCATAGAAAGGTTTAGTCAGGGACAACATGTTGTAAGGTATCGTGATTAACAGTGATATAAAAATCGTTTCCTAGATAGAGAAGCGGCTGAATTTCATTTGTGTTAAGGATTCCATCAGAATTGAAACTATTTTTGTCTTCATGGATTGCTAAAACTTCCCCTACAAAAAGATCATGATCTCCATAAGCTCTTGTTTCCGCAAGTTTGCATTCAAAAGAAACATAAGCTTCTCCAATGATCGGAGAATCGATTATTTTCGAGGCTAATAATTGAACAGGGAATTCCTTAAGCTTATTCATGTTATGACCTGATTTTCTTCCTATCTGAGCAGAGAGTTTTATTCGTGTCATACTTAAAAAATTGACAGTGAATTCATCAGCTTTGGAAATGATTTCGTGGGTCAGCCTTTTTTTTGCTATGAGAATTCCGAAAAGAGGAGGGTCAAAAGATAAAGCCGTATGCCAGGCACAGGTCATAAAATTAACCTTGTTCATTGCTTTGGCGCCAACAAGAGCCACTGTGTAAGGGTAGAAGTGTTGTAATTTTTTTATCTGGGTTGATACCTTTTTCATGAATACCTCCTAGAGCTATGAATTATAGCTTTTTTTTCATAGAAAAGAAAGAAACCCTTTGATTTAAATGATTTACTCCCCTAAAATACATGAAGAGGATTGAAATGACTGATTTTGGGGGCTCTATTAAAAAAAGCCAGAAATATGACTTAGGGATTTTAGGCATTCCTTTTGATGAAAAATCTAGTTATCTGAAAGGGACTTCCCAGGGTCCCCAAGCGATTAGAAATGCTTCCACGGGTGAAGCCATGAATTCATGGACAGAACTAGGAGTGAGTTTAAGGAAAGATACAGTAGTGACAGACTTGGGAGATTTAGATGTTTCCGGTACTTTTTGGAAGGTGTTTCAGCGAATTGAAGAAAAAGTTCTGGAAATTTTGGATAACTCGGCTGTTCCATTGATACTAGGTGGAGACCATTCCATTACTTATCCCATTATGAAAGCTTTTTCCAGGAAATATCAATTTCTTGATATCCTTCATTTTGATGCTCATCCGGATTTATATGAAGAACTGGATGGAGATCGATTTTCCCATGCGTGTCCTTTTGCAAGAATAATGGAAGAACATTTGGCTCAAAATGTGGTTCAGGTCGGAATTCGAACCATAAACAGACATCAGAAAGAAACAGCAGAAAAATATGGAGTCAGAATGATAGAAATGAAGAGCTTCAAAGACAACCTTTCTTTGAAGTTTGATAATCCTTTGTACATATCATTTGATATGGATGCTCTTGATCCCGCTTTTGCTCCTGGTGTTTCTCATCATGAAGCCGGGGGGCTTTCCACCCGCCAGGTCATTGATATTCTTCATATTTTAAATGCTGAAATTGTGGGTCTTGACGTTGTCGAATTAAATCCCAGCCGCGATGGACTGGGGATCACTGCTTCTGCGGCAGTGAAAATCATTATGGAGACAGCAGGAAAAATTGTCATTAACAGAAAAAATGAGTAAGGTTAAAAAATCCTCAATAATCCCAAATATATGGGGGGGGAATTTTCAAGAAGCTATAATTTCCTTCTGGAAATTGATTGTATGAAAAGCGATTGAATTCACTTTCTTAAATTTTATGAAAACACAGTGAGGAGATGATTCATCATTTCTATAAATAAAGAGGAAGAGAATTATAAGAAAGATTGGAATAAAGAGAGAAATGATCCTTTCTCAGGACCACTTCTCTCTTGAGTGCAGGTATTTAACTAAATAAAATTTTAGCTCGTTCAAAAATTATGCTTTCTTCAATATAGGCATACCTGTTCGTTCAGTCTCGACAACTTTATATCCGGCAGGTATTTCGTCAAGAGAGCCTTGACGAATATCACGGGCAAAAAAATAGATTCTTTGCGTGCGTCCTCCTTTTAGCTCGACATCTTTATGATGAAGATAATATTTTACTCCCTTCGAATTTGTGAATTCATAAGCCATTTTTTTCCTCCGAAATTATTTTAATTTTTATATCTCCCAACTATTTAGCCTTGTTCCAGTATTTATAAGAAATAATAGCTATTGTCAAGGAAAAATTCAAATAAAAAAAGAACGGTTGCAATCCATTCCTATATTATATTTTTGTAAAAAAATAAAATTATTTTAAAATTTTACTTTACAAACTTTATTTTTTTGTTATAATGATATTGGCTTTCTTGAGCGGGCTGGAGAAAGCCCCCACCTTTTTGGTTCCCATCATCAACCCCCCTTTTGCTGACAACAGCCCGCGCTTTAATTGGCAAAAAAGGGGTCATTTTCCCCTAAAAGCTTGTTTTAAACTTGAATTGAGAAAGGAAAATATGAGAAAATTTTATGAAATATAATAGAATCGAATGGAAAAATTAACAATAAAAATACTTTAGGGAGAGAAAAAAATAAGAAAATGAAGAGAATCATTGTGATAATATTTATATAAAGAATTTATTGAAATAATTATATATATATAAATAAGTATATAATGGCACAAAAGAAAAATTTATATTTTATCTGGGATTTGTTCCCGGGATGCTTGGTTGTTTGCTTTCAATAGATTCAAGAGTGATTTATCATAGATCAAATGAATAAATTATTAGATAAGAAGACATTGGCGAAGAGATATGAAAGAATATATTTTCAGTTGAAGGAACTTGTCAAGCAAACAGATGATGTCATTGCTCATATGGCTACCATTGTTGCTGTGCTCCATAATAAAATGCCAAAGTATTTCTGGACGGGATTTTATTGTCTTCATAAAAAGAAACTAATTGTCGGTCCCTACCAGGGGAGTTTAGCCTGTCAAATTCTTAAAAAAGACAAAGGGGTTTGTTGGGAGTGTATCAACCGTAAGAATCCGATTATTGTACCGGATGTTCATCAATTTGAAGGACATATTGCCTGCGATAGCCGAACCAATTCAGAAATAGTCATTCCTTTATTTGACAAAAAAGATGATGTATGGGCTGTTCTTGACGTAGATAGTGTGAAGTTTAATGCATTTTCTGAAGTAGACAGGGATTGGCTCAAAAAAATAGTCAAATTAGTATAAGTCTGAGATTTCCCCATTTTTTCTATTCTCTTATAAAAATCGAAGATATCAAATCATAAGAGGACGTGTACCGGTATTAGTATCAGATGTCAAACATAAGAGGCCAATTACTGGGCAATAGGAACACTCAACAATTATATGGGATATTTTGCTTTCCTGCCAATCATCACTCTTTTTATCTCTGAACAGACATATTATATTTTATAACTTCTGATTTCTCACGTCTTACCTCTGACGAAATTGTGTTATCTTTAAGAGATATTTGTCCTCCATATGGGACAAATTTAATAATTTAAAGGTTTATTTCAGAGGAGATAAATTGGCATGCTGTTTGCATTTATAGATTATCGGAAGGAGAAAAAAATGAGAAAAACGATAATATTTTTTGTTTGTTTAGGATTTTTCATTCCTTTTCTGATTTCTTCTGAATTAGACGATTATTATAGATACAGTTTTGCCAGGATTTCATATGTGAACGGAGATGTTTTTGTAAAAAGAGTGGATGATTTGGGTTATGAGGAAGCGCAGGTGAACTTACCAATCGTGGAGGAAGAAAGTATTGGATCGAGAGAGGGATACGGTGAAGTCCATTTTGGAAAGAACAATTATTTGCGAATAGATAGATACACCCAGGTCGAATTCCCGGTTCTTCCCGCTAGGGGAAATGACTTGGTGAAGATTCATTTGATATCCGGAAGTATTTATTTGAGAATCAATTTACTGGATATAGAAAAAGGTTTTGAAATTCATGCTCCAGATGCATCATTTTATATTTTAGAAAAAGGTCTTTTCCGTATCGATGTTGATGAGAACAAACAGACCGAATTGAGAGTCTTTTCTGGATCAGTGGAAACGGCAGGAGAAGAAGGATCTGTATTGGTGAGCTCGGAAGAAAGGGTCATCGCTTCAAACGGATATTTGACTTTACAACCGGTGGTTTTTGATATCAATATACTTACTGACGAATTTTCGCAGTGGAACGAGAAAAGGGATTCCATTTATTTTGCACGTAAAACGTCGAATAACTATCTTCCGGATGAACTCTATGAATATGAAGATGAATTGGCTTATTATGGGACATGGAGCTATCAGGAGCCTTATGGATATGTATGGAGACCCAGGATTTATAGGACAGATTGGAGGCCGTATTATTTTGGAAGATGGGTTTGGTATCCCATATGTGGATGGACTTGGGTTTCTTATGATCCCTGGGGTTGGTCTGTCTACCATTATGGAAGATGGCACTGGAGAGCCAATTTTGGATGGTATTGGATTCCTAGACGAAGATGGAGACCTGCTTGGGTATACTGGTACAGAGGCAGTCATCATTATGGATGGTGCCCTTTAAGCTATTATGGGCATCCTGTGGTGATTATTAATAATCATTTTTACGGACGCAGACATTATTCGCATTACCCTCTCAGATCAAGAGCCTTGGTTATGATCCACAAAAATCAACTTCGGGATCCTAATATTTCCAGAGTGGCATTGAGTAGGAGTAGGCTGGGACTTAAAAATACTATTTCACTTTCATCAACCCAGCCTGAGCATAGACCAAAAGTTGATCGATTAAGTAGAACTTATATGAACGGATCAAAGGTTTTTTCTGAGACTCATAAGAGGGAGATCAGTCAGAAGTATTCACCAAATAAAGATTTATCCCGTCATTCCATAGATAGAACTCGTATCTCCTCGGATTCAATCAGAAATTCAAATGGAAGACTTCCTTCAAATGAACTCAGAGGAGAAAGAAACACTCGAGAATTTAGCAGGAACTCCAATTTAAGAAGAGATTCATCAGGAGTAAGTAGAGAAATTCACTCAGAAAATTCAATTAAGACTTATCCCTCCCGAAGATCAACAATAAGAAGTGAAAACCGGTCAGAATTGAACCGTATAAACTCAGGGAGAAACCCCCGTTCTGAAAGAAAGAATTCTTATTCAGGAAATAGGGATTCCTCTTCCAGAGTAAAAATTTATCCCTCAAGAAGAAAGACTTCTCCTTATGTGAGAAAAGGTTCATCAAGAGGAGATCCACCCCACTGGGATACGATGGACAATAGAAAATCATCCGTTATAGATCGAAACTCGAGTCGATCGAAAATTGTGAGAAGCAGAACAGGTTCTTCGGATATATCCAGAAACAGTTCTTCCTCCAGATCAAGAATTCCATCATACAAGCCCAGAGAGAAAATTAATTCACCGAAAAGCCCGTCCAGCCGGACAATAAAAAGATCACGTTCTTCCGTAAACCGCAGCTCCAATTTTCCAAAGGAGTTAAACACAAAATCCCATAGCTCATCCAGATCTTCTGTCAGTCGCAGTTCTTATCCTTCTTCATCAAGGTCATCTGTAAACAGAAAAGTAACATCCCGTTCTTCTGTAACCCGAAGCTCCCGTCCTTCCCGGCGTTCAACTGTGAGTCGCAGCCGCACTTCATCTTCTCGTTCTTCTGTTAATCGAAAGTCGCATTCATCCTCACGATCATCGATAAACCGCAGCCGCAGCTCGAGTCGAAGCCACAGCTCGAGCCACAGCCGTTCTTCTTCCTCACGCTCAAGATCGAGTAGCCGGAGAAAAAAATAGAGAATATAAATCTGGAGTTTTTACCTTTTGAAGGTTTCCTTATAGATAGAGAAGACGTCAAGCATTGAGGGAGCGTTAACCAATAATATCGTAAGAAATCCGATGATATTTCATATCACAGGATCTCTTAAGACGTAATATGAAAATTACTAAAAGAAGGGTGAGATTTAGGATGTCTGAATATATAATATCATCTCACGTCTTACGTCTAACGAAATTATTGTGAAAAGACTCCTCAATATTAATTGCTTCTGATGTTTATAATAGAAATTTAAAAATTGGGGGAACTCCACTAGTAATTTTCTCTTTACTTATAATTTTATAAATGGTATAAATTATTGTTTTGAAGATTGTTAAAGTTTGTTCCATTATATAGTCCGTGATTGATTTAAGTATGGAGGTATAAGTTATGATGTTAAGTAAATTGATAAAAAGAAACTCAAAAAGCAAGCTGCTAAAAAATGTCCAAATTTTTGAACTTGTTTTTCTATCCTTTTTATTGATAGCTGTAGGGAATATTGCCTGTAAAAAAGCAGGGGAAGAAGCCCCAGGACAAGAAGCGGGTCAAAAAGAACGCATCAAAGAGTTTGAAGGAAGTGTTAAAGTTGCCGTAGGCCCATATCTTTTTGTGCCAAGTATAAAAGGATTTGATGTTGTTGTGCCTGAAGATAAACTAGATATGAAAACAAGTGAATTGGTAGGGAAGCAGGTAAGAGGAAAAGGTTTGATTTCTGAAGAAATGCCATCGATTCTTGTTGTTCAGAAAATTGAATCGAAAAATGAAAAAGACAAGTGGGAAAAAATCTATGAGGGAGAAGAAAAACCTGTTCTTGAAGATTATCTGGATTTGAAGTCGAGAGAGGAATTTCAAATACTGGATGAATTATCATATGATGAGAAAAGCGGATGGGAGAATGTTGAAAAGGCAAAAGTCTTAGGAAGATTGAACCAAGAGACAGTTACTGAAGAAGGTGAAGAAAAAATCATTTATAAAATTGTTGTTCTAGATGAAAATGATAAAGCGATAGGAAGGATCTTGGTTGACAATATTTCTGATTCAGCTTTGTTTTACAGTGAGAAGCTAAAGCTTTTCGACAAGTTCTGGTTTTATATTGAAGTGAAAGATACAGTGGATTGGAATATCAGACAAAAAACAGCAGAACTTTTTCATGCTGATGTTTTGTTTGCAGGTTTATTTTAAAAACAAATAAGAAATACAGCAAAAAAAGAATATTTGAGTTTTTTATTTATTTACACAAAGAGAGTCCGTAAAGTAATTAGTATATAAATTGTAAAGGAAGGGAAGTTCAATATGAGGGAAAAAATATTTTATTTAGTTTTTTTCGTTCTGATTGCTTGTACATTCTTATTGGCTCATGGTGTCCAGGAATCCATTGACTTCAATAAAGTCACTGGCGATTGGGATATGGAAATCGATGCCCAAGGAGAATATTTTTATCTTTCTTTTTTTATTGAAAAAATAGGAGATGGATTGAGGGGAACCATAAGTGATGATGGAAGTGGAATGTTTACAGATGTTGAGCTTGCTGATTTAGAATATAATGGGCAATATCTTACTTTTGTTTTTACGGTTCCAACTCCTCCTGATGGAATGGAACGTCCGGTTAGAGCAGAGCTTGAAGTCAGCTCAGATGAAATGGCGGGTTATCTTTTCCTGGATGATTTAGGAATGTCTGTTTTAGCAACAGCTCAAAGAGACGGATAAAATTTGGAGTTGATTTCTTTTAATTCCTTAATTTTGGTTATTTCTTTCTTGAACAAGCGAGATATAATATAAGTCCTGCCACAATTGAAACTCCAATCCAGATTATTTTGATTTGGCTATTTTTGAAACGGATGAGAAGATTTAGTATAAATCCAAAAGTGATTAAGAAAAAACTTGTCATTAAAGACAGGATGATGGGGATAAAAAATAGAGAGAAACACCCTTTTTTTTCTTCCTCTTCTGATGTGTTGATTGAGTTTGATAAAGCATCTTTTCCTGGTTCCCAGTAAAAAGCCCCGCAGGAAGGACATCTATTTGATTCTTCAGGGATTTTGCTGTCACAATAAGGACATCTCTTCATTTTTTACCAGAGTTTATGCATTATAACAAAAATAAAATCTTTTTGATTCCATAATTTTAATGAGACAATCAAAAAACATAAAAAACAGGAATGAGAAAATGTATAGTAATCGATTAGGAATTTTTACGAACTGATTTTTATAAATACTTTTCTATTCCTGGGACCATCAAATTCACAAAAGAAGATTCCCTGCCATGTTCCGAGGGAAAGATTGCCTTTATGAATGATAATATTAACCGAGGATCCAATCAAACTGGACTTGATATGCGCTGGAGAATTTCCTTCGGCGTGACTATAAGGGAGTGAATCAGGAATGAGTTTTTTCATTGTCATAACGATATCCTCCTTTACAGAAGGATCTGCACTTTCATTGATTGTTACTCCAGAAGTTGTATGAGGGATGTAAACAACACACATTCCATTTTCGATACCGGAATTTTCCACCTCTTTTTTAATCCGGGAGGTGATATCGATAAATTCTTCTTTTTTCTGAGTTTTAACCTCGATTATTCTCATTTCTCACCACCTAAACTGAATCCTTATATAAAATTATTTTATCATATATCGCAGGCAATTTATTAAAAAAATATTTTTTTTTAAAAAAGACTTGACATGGTGAAAAATTAGGTATAACTTTTTACTGAAAGTACAATATTTTGTATTAAGCATTATTAAATCATACTATATATGGAGTTAAGAATATTTTCCCCTTTTTCCATTTTAAAGAGTATATTGCTATGGATTAGGGTAAAAATGACTCCAAGTTTTTATGATGCGAAAGGAGATTTTAATTGCAAAACACAGTAACAAGATTAAAAAAAAGAGACGGAACAATTGTGGATTTTGTTCAGGATAAGATCACAAACGCTGTTTATAACGCAATGAGATCTCATGGAATAACGGATACGGGAGCAGCAAAGACAATTTCTGATATTGTTACTTTTATGGTTGAGGAGAAATTTGGGGGGTATACCATTCCATCTGTAGAACAAATCCAGGATATAGTGGAAATGGTGCTTATGAAACAAGGCTATCATGAAATAGCTAAATCTTATATTCTCTATAGGGATAGGCATAAAGGAATTCGCGAAGCAAGAGAAACTGGGCTCAACCTGGAAAGATTGATCAAGGATTACATTAATGATGTTGACTGGAGAGTGAAAGAAAATAGTAACGAAGGAGCGATGAGTTTTTCTGGATTGAATGCCAGAATTTCCGGAGAAGTGCTTGCGAATTTCGCTCTCAATAAGATTTATATGGAGAAGGTAAAAAAAGCTCATTTCGAAGGGAATATTCATATTCATGATCTATCCTATCCCATTGTTGGTTATTGTGCTGGATGGTCTTTGGAGAATCTACTTAAAAAGGGATTTGGACATGTCCCCAACCAAGTCCACTCTTATCCGGCAAAACATCTGGAAACAGCAACTCTGCACATGGTCAATTTTATAGGGACAATGCAGGGAGAATTTGCGGGAGCTCAGGCATTTTCAAGTGTGGATACATTTTTAGCTCCCTTTATCAGAGCTGATGATTTGAGCTATGAAGATGTCAAACAGGATATCCAGAAACTTATTTTTGGCTTAAATGTTCCTTCCCGGTGGGGATGGCAAACCCCTTTTTCCAATCTGACTTTTGATTGGACAGTTCCAGATGATATGAAAAATAAAAAAGTGATTGTGGGCGGAGTTGAGCATAATTCAACCTACGGAGAATATCAAAAAGAAATGGATATGATTAATAGATCTTTTCTTGAGCTTATGATTGAGGGGGATCAACAAGACCGTGTTTTTACTTTTCCTATACCCACTTATAATTTAACCAAGGATTTTGATTGGGATTCTCCGAATTCCAGGCTTCTTTTTGATGTGACAGCAAAATATGGAATTCCTTATTTCCAGAATTATATAGGGACAGATATGGATCCAGGTGCTGTGAGGGCAATGTGTTGCCGTTTGAATCTGGATCAAAGAGAATTGCTGAGAAGACCAGGAAATATATGGGGTCCAGGAGATTCAACTGGTTCAATAGGGGTGGTAACCATTAATATGAACAGGATTGGATATGAATCAAGTTCAGAAGATGAGTTCTTTGATCGATTAAAAAATGTCATGGAAGTGGCTAAAGAAGCTCTGGAAACCAAAAGAGAAATAGTGAACAATATGTTGGAAAAGGGACTGATTCCTTATACAAAGGTTTATTTGGGACACTTTGACAATCATTTTTCGACCATTGGTTTGTGTGGAATGAACGAAGCCTGCTTGAATTTTAAAGGAGAAGGCATTTCGACAGATAATGGAAAGAAGTTCACAATCAAGGTTTTGGAGTTTATGAGGAAAACCATCCATCAGTTTCAAGAAGAAACAGGTAATCTCTATAATCTTGAGGCGACTCCAGCGGAATCCTCCTCATACCGTTTAGCCAGGCTTGACAAGCAGAAATATCAAAACATCTTAACCTCGGGAACGAGCAAATATCCTTATTTGACAAATTCTACCCAGCTCAATGTGGATGCGACTCAGGATATATACGATGCTCTAATGCACCAGAAAGACCTTCAGTCCCTTTATACCGGAGGAACCATTTTCCATGGCTTTTTATCAGAATCAATCGATAGAGAAACATGCAAAAAACTGATAAGAAAAATTGCAGAAACAAAGATTCCATATTTTAGTATAACTCCAACTTTCAGTGTTTGTTATAACCATGGTTATTTGAAAGGAGAACAGAGTATCTGCCCAGAATGCGGGGAAAAGGCAGAAGTATATTCCCGAATAGTAGGGTATTTGAGACCTGTGAACACTTGGAATGATGGAAAAAAACAGGAATTCAAAGAGAGAACTCCCTATGCCCAATAGGATAACGAGATGAAATATTTACTCTTTACTTATCCCAACTGTGAGAAGTGTGGAAAGATAAAAGCTTATTTGAATGACCATTCATTTGATTGGGAAGAATATAATCTTGTGAATAAAGAAAGCAAAATGAAAATTAGGAATTATTTGCGAGATGTTAAAAGAGATAAAGATGGAGCGATCATTATTCCGGTGTTGATCATCCAGGAAAACAATTCTGTCAAATCCGTTGTCAACAGTGTGGAGGAACTGGAAACTTGGTTGAAATCAAAGGAATAGAAAAATTTGCGCCCAAGGATTTTCCTGGATTTATATCCTCTACGGTATTTTTAGGTGGATGTAATTTCAGATGTCCATTTTGTCATAATGCGGATCTGGTATTAAACAACAATTCACTTCCCACTTTTCCGGTTGATTTTTTTCTTAATTTTCTTGAATCGAGGAAGGATTGGCTGGAAGCGGTCTGTATTACAGGAGGAGAACCATTATTTCATAAAGATTTGGAAAAATTTATTATTCTTATTAAAGAACAGGGCTTGAAGGTAAAAATTGATACCAATGGTTCCTTTCCGGCAAGGCTGGAAAGACTTATTAAAAATAATTTAGTTGATTTTATTGCTATGGATGTCAAGGCTCCTCTAAAAAGATATAAAGAGGTCACGGCATCAAATGTCAAAGAGGATCATATTATTGAGAGTATAGAATTAATAAAGAAGTCGGGTCTTGGGTATGTCTTCCGGACGACTGTGGTTCCAGGCCTTATCGGATTAGAAGATATTGAAGGAATCAGCAAAATTCTAAAAGGGACTAAACTTTTTCAGCTTCAACAGTTTTCTCCTACAAATACCATAGACAAAAGTTATCTCCATAAGAAGCCCTATAGCTCATCGAAATTCGATGAATTTGTTTCTGTGGCAAAACCTTATTTTGCAGAGATAAAGGTTGAAGGTGTTTGATTCAATGAAAATAAAAGTTGAGAGAATCAGTGAAAACGCAAAACTTCCTTTTCGTCATTATAAGGGAGATGCGGGATTGGATCTTTATTCATCCATAGATTGTGTTCTGAAAAAAGGAGAAGTTAAAGCGGTTCAAACAGGAATAAAAATCGCCATTCCCGGCGGCTATGTCGGTCTCATTTGGGATAAAAGCGGGCTGTCCTTAAACGGAGTTCATCGTCTTGCTGGAGTTATTGATTCTGGTTATAGAGGAGAAGTGAAGGTTGTGCTTGCAAACCTAGGAGATCAATACTTTACTGTTAAAAGTGGAATGAAAATTGCTCAACTTCTAATTCAGAGTGTGGTGGAAGCTGAGATCGAGGAGATTGATAAGCTGAATGGAACTGCAAGAGGCAAAAACGGTTTTGGAAGTACCGGGAATTATTAGCTTGAGTAGATTTTCAACCGACTTGGAATAAAGGTAAGGGAATCAGTGTAATGCAAAGCAAGTAAAATGAGTTTTTATATCATTCTAGTTGGTCCTGAGAAGGCAGAAAATGTAGGATTGGTTGCCCGAAATATGAAGAATACAGGATTTAAAAATTTAAGGATTGCGAAAAGAAATAGTTTTAATGAAAATTCTTATATCACAGCGGTTCACTCAAAAGAAGTCTTGGATAACGCTTTATTCTATCCTGATGTTAAGAGCGCGATAGAAGATTTGGATATTGTTTTTGCCACTACTTCAAAATGGAGAAAAAATTTTTATGTATTGAATATGAAAGAAGCTCTCCAAAAGATGTTTGATTTTACAGATTTTACCAGGATTGGAATTTTATTCGGAAACGAAAGAACAGGCTTAACATCCAATGAATTAATGAATTCTAATTTTGTATTTAAAATTCCCCAAGCCGTAGACCAGCCATCATATAATTTATCTTCAGCTGTGCTTATCTCCTTATATAGCATTTTTGATTATAAAGAAGCTTATGATTATTCGGGCATTCAAGATAGACCCGTGTCACGAAAGGAACAAGAAAAATGTATCCAACTCATTCTAAAGAAGTTAGAAAAAAAAGGATTCATCCATGAAAATAATAAAATTCATATAACAGAGATGATTTATCATTTGTTGGGGAGACTAGCTATGACTTCAAAGGATAAGGATTTGCTGCTGGCTATGTTTTCTAAAGGATTGAATTGATGCTTGTTCAGGAAAAAGGAAGAATCCAATGAATGATTTCCACTTTGCAGAGAGTATCCGTTCCCTAAATGAAAAATTTTCCTCTATATCATTGTTGACTTGAGAGGATTTGGGTGATATAAAAAGAGAAACATGTGAAAAGAGAAAAGATGAGGAAGATAAAAGAATTCATCTTATCCCACTTTGAAGGCACTTTATTGCTTCTCGTCCTTTTAGGAATCGCTGTTATTGCTTTTCTTGTCCATTATAAATTTGCTTTTTTGAACTTTTTTTACCTTCCAGTGATTCTTTCAGCCTATTTTTTGGGGAAAAGAAAAGCTGTTCTAATAGCCATATTTTGTGTGGTGTTGGTCATAGCGTATCTTTTGATTTTCAATCTGTTGATTGGTCAAGAAACAACCCTGTCTTTTGATGAAATTGTTAATATAACAACCTGGGGTTGCTTTTTGATTATCAGCGGTGCCGTTATAGGTTCTGTGTCCGATCAAAGAGTGAGCCACTTAAAAAACCTTAGAAGAGCTTATATTGGCGGACTTGAGATTATGCTCAAATATCTTGAGGTTGCGGATGATTCTTCTCCACGTTCCATTAGGGTCTCACTTATCGCTTCAAAAATTGCCCAGAGAATGGGACTGAACACATCAGATGTGGAAAATGTTAAGACAGCTTCTCTTCTTTATGAAGCAGGGGATTTGGGTTCAAGTCTCCCCTTTTATGAAGAAATAGCTGATTTTATGGAAACGGATGCAATAATTTCGAAAACTCAAATAAGAGATAGAGAACAAGTTATGTTAAAAACCACTGCCTTTTTATTAAAGGAAATCCGGCCAATACTATCTGCCTATTACCATCACTATGTAGAAAAAGGTCATCAACTGGACAAAGATTTGGAAAATATTCCAGTGGGGAGCAGTGTCATTGCTGTTGCTGATGCTTATGACAAATTAAAATATAAAACTTCGCCCTCTCAAAGAATAGGCAATATAAGGTCGATTGAGGATATTGAAAACTTGTCAGGACGCACTTTTCACATTTCTGTTGTCGAAGCACTCAAAAAGATAGATGCACAAGAAAATAACGGAAAAGAGTTTATTCATTAACAACACTAAGAAAGACCTTCGGGGAAAGATTTTTGTTAATGAGGGAATAATGAAAACAATCATTTCCAGGATTGAAGTGGAATAAAAAAGCTATAGATATTGCTTATTTCTTTATGATGACTTTTAAAGCTTGGGGAAGAACATTGAATTCAAATTTTGTTCTTTCTCCAAAATACTCTCCATTGTACTGGACAGAGAGAGACTTTCCATAGGTGATGACTTTCTTTGCCTTATAGTGTCTCCGGTTTTTTTGATATAGACCCATATATATGAAAGGGAAACCAAGAAGAAATTTTAAACTGCTTATTTCAAAAAAGGATACATCCAGATATCCATCATCCAATTCAGCTTTAGGCGCAATTTTCCAATTGTATCCGTAATATTTGCTTTTTCCAATAATGCAATCCAAAACATACAATTCAAGTATTTTTTTTTTGAATGTTCTTCCCCTATCATCTTTTCCATTATATAATTCTATTTTTAGTAATTCTTTGTTCATATTGGTAAGAATGCGTGATGCAAAAAGATGTCCCAGAAGTCCTGGAATGTTGTGTTGTAATTTTTTTTTTGTGATTTTTGCCGTCGCCCCGATGCTGGCAAAAACAGCAGCGGTTCCTTCGATATCCATCAAATCAATTGTTTTTTCTTTGCCAGTTTTTATTATTTTAACTGCTTTTTTTATATTTTTTGGAATACGGAGAGACCTTCGAAAGGCATTACCGCTTCCAAAAGGAACAATGCCAAATTGGATATCTTTTTGTCTTCTAGAACAGATAATTCCCTGGATCACATCAACAATGGTTCCGTCTCCACCAATGGCAATGATTTTATCATTTTTTTTGGCTTCTTTTCGGACGATTCCAGAAGTGTGTTCTTTATTCCCGTGGCTGTAGAGTAAAATACCAGGGATATTGCGCCGAATAATATGGCTGAGTCTTTTTTTTCTCAACCATTTTCTATTTGCTGCCTCGGGATTAACGATACTAATTATATTTTCTTTTCCCAAATTTATTCCTTTTGAAAAAGAAACTCACTTTTCATTTTGCCAGAAAAAAAGAAATCTGGCAACACTAAGTGTAGGGAAGTTCCGCTAAATTCATATAGTTCTCATATTTGGGATTTCAAGTCGCCTTCAATTTTATTGTTTTTATTTTTTTTAAAGAATAATCTCAAAAATGGAATATTGACGGATACCAATAATGCAAATAGGACAATTAACATCCAGTTTGAAAGTATAATGGAATGTCCTATTATGGATAAGATTAAAAATCTTGGAATTCGAGAAAGAAAAATCGCAAAAAGATATTTTAACAGGGGATAATGGGCTATAACAACCAAAAAACGGAACGGATAAAAAGGAACCGGGGTGAAACCGGCAATAACAAGAGCAGGAAAAGGAGCTTTATTGAAAAGACTGATTATTTTAGATACAGACTTCCTTTGGCTGAATTTCCTGTATAAGTTTGTATCTGTCACGAACTTAACAACAGAGTAATTGATTGATTCTGTAAGAATTGTGGCGATTCCAGCAATGAGGGCAACCATTATGGGAGCATAGAATTTGCTGAAATACAGAATAACAGGTTCATGGGGAACAATAGCGATTAGAAACTCTGCGGGAAAGCTGTAGAAAAAGAGAACGAGAAGACTTTTGCTGCGTTGAAACGATTTCAAACTGAACCATATCACAAGCAAAACAACAATAAAGAGGATTTCAAAAATGAAGATGAATGTTTTTAATTTTGGTGAATATTTCTTTTGTCTGCCTATAACCATTTATTTTTTATCATCAGGCTTCATCAGGATATTTGAGCAGAAAATATACTAATGGAAATAATAAAAAATCTGAATCTCTTAAAAATCTTTTTTTCCATTGTGAGTGTTCTGAATCAAAAAATTTTAGATCAGAAATCAATATGTCTCCCTTTTCCCAGCGTTCATAAAAATTCTCCGGAAAGTCATCTTTATCCTCAACAACTTTTATTTTAAAATCATTCCCGAACAAAATAAGTGCGATTGTTGAGATTAATAAGATAAAGAAAAAGGTCTTAATTGATTTCATTAGATACTCCCTGAATTCATTCTAAAGATAATCATGAGAAAATTACATTATAGGAAAATATAATCAAATTCAATAGATTTGTTGAATGAAGTTCCAAAATTTTTAAGTTCTCTTTTAAAGATCAGAGGCATTAAATAATGAGAGGGATGGCACGGTTCTTTGAAATCCTTTCTACGAAGTTCGATGCAGTCAGGTGAGCTAATTCGTAAGCCCGCGGATTTTTCCCGCGCCTGTAAGATCTGATTCCCGCATGAAGCTTTGTTTCTTTATTGTGCCATTTTTTCGTAAAATCTCTGACTTTATTTCCGGCTCAGGTGTTCACAGTCAGTTAAGAGATAAAATATGAGACATTAAAAAATTCTGTTAAAAGAAAATAGGATTGGTAATATCAAAGGGAATAAATGTAAAGAAAATTTACAAAATTGTTTGAATTATTTATAATATACACATGATATTTCAAAATATAAGGGAAGTGTCTCCTAATAAAGATTGGCATATTGTTTGCTTAAATAAGATGTGTAGACAATTAGACAATATCGGAAGTGAATCATAATGAACCATTTTTTGCTTAAAAAAGGAATTTTATTTGTCCTGTTGATAACCGGATTGTTATTGCTTAGCTATCACAATATCCATAGCCTTGAGAATCCTAAATACAAGGGAACTTTCCGGATAAAATCCTTTTCCAAGGAATTTACCGGAGAGCTCGATCCTATTGATCCTGATTCTTACATTTTCATTTCCGAACAGTTATTCGATGGATTGGTTCGTCTTGATAGGAATTATAATATTGTTCCTTCTTTAGCTGAATACTGGAAGATTTCTCGAGACGGGAAAAAGTATATTTTTTACTTAAGAAAGGGAGTCAATTTTCACAATGGTCATGAACTGTCTGCCTCTGATGTTAAATATTCTCTTGAAAGGATACTGGATAAAAAAATGAATTCTCCTTATTTTCAGTTTTTTTTGCATAAGGTAGAGGGAGGTTATGAATTTTATGAAGGCAAAGCCAAGCATGTTTCGGGATTTCGGGTTTTAGATAAACACACGTTTGAGATCGATTGGACAAAACCGTTTGTTTCTGCTTTGTATCTTTTGAGTATGCATTTCTGTAAAATACTTCCAAAAGCTCCCCTTCAAAAGCAGGGGAAAAGATTTTTTTATAAGCCATCTGGTACAGGGCCTTTTCAATTCGATTATTGGCTGAGAACTCCGAAGTTAAAGATAGTCGGAGTTCGCTTGAAAAGGAATAATAGTTATTTTAAAGGGAAACCTTATCTCAATGCTGTTGAATTCAGCCCCAACTTTTCGATTGATCATTTCATAAATGGAGAAATCGAATTAACGCCGGTCGTTTCTGAAAGATTAGACAGGCCATCTTATAACATTGTTCATGGCAGCTCACTGAAACCTGTTTTCATTGGCATGAGCTGTCATATTTATCCGTTGAATATTCGGGAGATAAGAAAAGCTGTTTCCTATGTTATTCATAAAGAAAACCTTGTGAGTGCCGCTTCTGATGTGAGATATTCATATGAAATAACAAATAATTTCATTCCTTCCAGATTACCAGGATTTTTTCCAAAAGACGAACAGAATGATTACAATATTGAAAAAGCCAGGCAGATATTTAATGAAAGAGGATTATTGAGTGAAAAAAAATTTCCTGTTCTGACTTTGTTTATAGAGCTGCCAAAAAATGAACTTAAATTCAATCTGTTTAAAGAATTGAAAAAACAACTGGAAGTCCTCGGGATCAAATTAAAGTTAAGATTTTATAATTCAACTGAAGATATCAGGCGGTCTGAAAGCCCTTACCTGGTATTGCTGGGCAGGTTAATGAATATTCCAGAACCGGAGGATATTATCAAACCTCTTTTCTATTCAAAATCCGTTTTCAATGTATTTGGATATTTGAATCCTGAACTTGACATTTTATTAAAAAAAGCAGAAATTGAGAGAAGTTGGACCAAAAAAATACACTATTTTCGTAAAATAGAGGACATTCTATATTTTGATGTTCCTGCTATTCCTGCTTACTACCAGAGGAATAGAATTGCTGTTCAACCCTGGGTGAAAGGGATTGAAATTCCAGCTATGGGCATATATTATCTTGAGGCAAGAAAAATATGGATGGATAATTAATAATAATTAATTGTTATGTCAATAAAAACAAGATTTATTATTGTCGTCATAGGTCTTTTAACATTCCTAGTGGGTTCTATTCTTTTTATTGTTGGAAAGAGAGAAGAACAGGCAAGTTTTGAGGAACAAAAAGATAAAGGAGTGATCATTGCTAACTATATTGCTCTAGAGAATATTGAGCCTCTTGTTTTTTGGGATAATGAGGGCGTTGAAGACAATATAGAAAAATTGATAGATAATAATCTTATTTATGTGGCTCTGTTTGATCGTAATAGTGAACTATTTGCCTCCACTCAGTTTGTCAAGGAGAATAAGTCTATAAACAAATCCAATTTCGCAAATACAAGAGACAGTGTGGAAAAAAATTTTTTCAAAGTAAAAAAATTGACAGATAGAAAAAGCGGTAGGACTTTTAATATTCTTGAAATAGAAACTCCTATTTTTACAGAAGGATCTCAAAGAAGATGGGGTTCTGTGAAAATTGGGATTTCATTGGAAGGGATGTTTAAAGAGATTCGCAATACTCGATTGATGCTGATTTTTATTGGATGTATCGGAATTTTAATTGGAATTGTTGGAGCTGTTATTCTTGCAAATAGAATAACCAATCCATTAAATCGGCTTGTTGAAGCCACTATAAAAGTATCCAAAGGTGATTTTTCTCAGGAAATTGATATATCTTCCCAGGATGAAGTTGGAAATCTTGCTCAAAGTTTTAATGAGATGAGTCGCCGTTTGCAAATTGCCCGGCAGAAGATGGAAGCGGCAAACAGGAAGCTTATTCAGGCTGAGAAATTGGCATCAATTGGGCGGATTTCTGCAGGGATTGCTCATGAAATAAGGAATCCTTTGACTTCAGTTAAGCTTAATATACAAAAAATTATCCAGAGTGAGCAACTGGGAGAGATTGAAAAAGAGCATCTAAACATAGCCCAGCAAGGAATCAGTCAGATAGAAAAATTTGTAAAGGAGCTTCTCAATTTCACCCGGGTGTCTGTGTTGAACAAGGACTTGTTTTCAACAAAAGAAATAGTGGAAGAAGCCATAAAAACAATAATCCATTCTTTTGAATTAAAAAATATTCATCTAATTAAAGAACTCCAGGAAAATTTGCCTTCTGTCAAAGTGGACGGGGACAAAATTAAACAGGTGATCATAAACATTTTGAGAAATGCGATCGAAGCCGTCAATAACAACGGAAAAATTGGAATTATCCTTTCCAAAGACCTTGAAAAAAAGGGAATTCGTATTAAAATATTTGATGATGGACCAGGAATTCCAGAAAAAGAAAAAGAACTGATTTTTGAACCTTTTTATACTTCAAAATCGTCTGGAATTGGGATGGGATTGGCTAATGCGAAAAAAGTCATAAATCAGCATATGGGAAGTATTGAAGTGAAAGATTTTAATGATAAAGGGACTTTATTTGAGATTTTTATCCCCTATGAGGAGGAAAGATGAGATCAGTATTAATTGTTGATGATGATCCTTTGATAAGAAAGACTCTTAATTCTCATCTTTCCAATAAAAAGCTGGATGTGATTCTTGTTGAAGATGGGGAATCAGCTCTCCAGGAATTTGAGAGAAATAAGCCGGAATTGATTATTCTTGATATACGGCTTCCGGATATCAATGGACTCGAAGTTCTTAGGAGAATTAAAGAAAAAGATAGTAATACTTCTGTTATTATTATGACCGCATATGATGATATGAAAACCACAGTTGAAGCTATAAAGCAGGGAGCTTTCGAATACTTGGTAAAACCACTCGACAACGTGGAGCTTGATTTGACTATCGAAAATGCCTTTCAGATGAAGAACTTGGAAAACAAACTGAGTTATCTTGTTAAGGAAAAGGAAAAAGAATACACAATGGATAACATTATTGGTCGGTCTCCTAAGATGAGGGAAGTGTTTAAATTGATAGGATCGGTTGCAGGAACAAGAACCAATGTCCTTATTCAGGGAGATAGCGGAACAGGTAAAGAATTAGTGGCAAAAGCAATACATTATAATAGTCCTTTTAAAGAAGAACCTTTCATAGTGATCAATTGCTCCGCAATTTCTGATACATTATTAGAAAGTGAGCTGTTTGGACATGTGAAAGGAGCTTTTACCGATGCTGTATGCGAAACAAAAGGAAAGTTTGAGATAGCTGGAAAAGGAACACTGTTTCTTGACGAAATTGGAGATGTGTCGCAAAATCTTCAGTCTAAATTACTCAGAGTCAGTGAGACCAGGGATTTTATGAAAGTTGGAGGAGAAAAAGTTTTGGAGACAGAAGCGCGGATAATAGCTGCCACAAATCATAATTTGAAGTCTCTGGTTGATAAAAACCGATTCAGGGAAGATCTTTATTACCGATTAAAAGTTGTTGAGATCATGTTGCCTCCATTAAGAGAAAGAAGAGAAGATATTCCAGATTTGGTTGTCTATCTTCTGGAAAAAATAAACAAAGAACTGAGAAAAAATGTAAGGAAAGTTCCTCCTGATGTGATGAAATATTTAAAGAACCTTCCTTGGGAGGGAAATGTGAGAGAGTTAGAAAATGCTTTAACCCGGGCGGTTATCATGGCAAAGGGAGATGTGATTCTGAAAGAGAACCTTCCTATTCAATCCAGAGAAGTAAATTTGTATCCAAAGGAGACTGTTTCCTTACAAGAAGTTGAGAAGAGATATATCAATCATATTTTAAAAATTGTCAAATTCAATAAAACCAAAGCAAGTCAAATATTGAAGATAAGCAGACCTACACTAGATAAAAAAATTAAAGAATATGAGCTGGATGATTTAGAAGAACATAAAAAATAAACAGTAAGAGTTCCTATATCAGATGGGAGATGAAAAGAAGAATGTCCTGTCAAAAAGTAAGAGATTTAGACCTTTTGCCTTTCGGAAACAAGCTTTGACTTGACAAAGACTCAATAAATTGATTTATTATAAAGCGACTATGAGCAAGGCAGAGAATATGAGTGAAAATACGGCAGCTGCCTTCTATTTCTACTTTTATTTTGGGCGTTAAGCCCAAGAAAAAAACAACCCCCCTATTTTTTATCTTAAAAAGAATTATTCAACAGAAGTCTCTTTAAATTGAAAAAAGGAGTATAAATATGGACATTGATAGAATAAGAAAAAAAATAGATGAGGTTGATTATGAAATATTGAAACTCATCAATGAGAGGATTGAACTGGGTTTACAAACAAGAAAGTTTAAATCCTTCATCTATGATGAAAAAAGAGAAAAACAGGTTTTGATGCAAATAAAGAAGCATTCCAGAAGTTTTGGTTTTATTCAGGAAAGTTTTGTTGAGGAATTTTTTAAAGTAGTTATCAAGGAATGCAGAAAGGTTCAGAACCGGAAAAATTAGGTAGAAATTGGATTTGCCCAAAGCACAGTTTGTTGTGAAAAGGAGGTTTTTCAATGAAAATTGCCATTTTAGGGGCAGGACGTATGGGAACATGGTTTATTAAAGAGCTTTCCAGTGACCATGAATTGTGTTTTTATGATATTGATAATACTAAAGCGGCTAAGATTAGCCATATCCCTCAATTAAGGGATTATTCCGAACTGAAAACATTCGAACCTGAACTTCTTATCAATTCCGTGAGCATAAAAAATACGTTTGCTGCTTTTGAATCCGCTTCTTCTTTTATACCTGAAAATTGTATTATTTCAGATATTATGTCTGTTAAAGGAGGAATATCAGATTATTATGAACAGTGCGGTTTTCCTTTTGCCTCCATCCATCCGATGTTTGGACCAACCTTTACAAACACAAGTCCGCTTCATAATGAGAATGTGATAGTAATTGAGGAGTCTTGCCATAAGGGGGCCCGCTTTTTTAAAAATTTTTTTAAAAAACTGGAATTGAATATATTTGAATGTCCTTTCAGAGAGCATGATAAAATAATGGCTCATTCTTTAACATTACCTTTTGCTTCTGTAATGCTTTTTGCTGACTCTGTGGATGATTTTGGTGTGCCAGGCAGCACATTTAAAAAAATACTCAATATTGCAAAAGGATTACTTTCTGAAAATGAGAATCTACTTTCAGAGATTCTTTTGAATTCCTATTCCCTTCCCCAATTGGAAAAAATGGCAGCTAATCTTGAAGGTCTGAAAAAAATTATTGAAGACAAAGATAGTGGGAAAATCAAGAAGTCCCTTGAAAAAATGAGAAAAAAAATTATGTAAATTCATTTTACCTTATGTAAAGATATTTTTGATCAAATTTGGAAATTGCTGGCAAGTGAAAGGGGATAACTTAATTTTTTTAAAGAACTTAGAGAATTGGCATAAATTATGCTTAATTTAATGATGAAATAATCAAAGAGTGCTATTGAGGATAGAAAGAAATGATGAAAAAGAAAGTTCTTGTGGTTGATGATGAAGAATCAATTAGAAAGACATTTTTTCTAATACTAAGCAACAATTGCCATGTGTTTATGGCAAAAAATTCAAAGGAAGCATTTTACACTTTAGAAAAAGTGAAGCTTGATTTAATCATTGCCGATTTAAAGTTACCAGGTATCAGTGGACTAGATATGATCGCTAAATTTCGTGAATCAGGTTTTAAGGGAGAAGTGATCTTGATATCTGCTTATCCGGAAATGATAGAAAAAGAAAGACTTAAATATCTGGCAATTAAACGGGTTTTTGTCAAGCCTTTGGACCTGGGGGAGATTTGTAAATCCGTGGATTGCCTTCTTTATTCGAACAATTGAAAAGGATCTATGGTGAGTAAGTCGGTGGCACATAAAGAGACAAAAATAATTAAAAACAGCTTTAAAAATAGTTTTTCTATAAATATCCATCCGAGTTGGTATTCTTTCAAATAGACTTCCTTCTTTTATTCCGGTATTATTAATGACTAACATGAGTAATAAAATTAAGTATTGCCTTTATTGTGGCTCTGAATTGAAGATAAAAGAAATTGAAGGCCAGAAAAGGGAATATTGTTCTTCCTGTTCATGGATTTATTATAAAAATCCCATCCCCAGTGTGGCTGCCCTGGTTGAAAATGAGAAATATGAGATTCTTTTTATAAGAAGAGCGGTTGAGCCAGAGAAAGGAAAATGGGCGCTTCCTTCCGGATTTGTCGAGATTGATGAAACCCCAGAAAAAGCCTGTCTCAGGGAGCTTAAAGAGGAGACAGGGCTTAATGGGAAAATCGTAAGGTTGATTGGGATCTTTTCACAAAAATCCTGTATATATGAGAATGTTCTTATCATTGGATATAAAGTTGAGGCAAAGGGAAAAACAATCCCTGGTTCTGATTCCCTGGATGCCAAATATTTTTCCTTGAATCATCTTCCCCAGATCCCTTTTTCTAGCCATAGGAAAATCATTATGCGCAGGTGAAACAATGAAATCCTATCTAGATTGTTATCCATGTTTTTTCAAACAAGCCATTAACACCTCAAGGATGATTTCATCTGAAGATGAGATGATATGGCAAATTTTAAACAAAATAAGTCTTGCAATCCCCCGGATTCCATATGGAGCCTCTCCTCCTGAAATAGGAAGGGAAGTTTACAGAATTATATCCGAGGAAACAGGGATCAGGGATCCTTTTAGAACAAAGAAGCAAGAATGCATCCAGAAAGCTCTTTCTTTATACTCCGATTTACAGGATAAAATAAAAAATTCAAAAGACCGGTTGATGACAGCCATAAGACTCTCCATCGCCGGGAATGTGATTGATTTTGGAGCAAACTCAAGTTTTGATTTGGAAAGAGATATTGATGAAATATTGGACAGAAAATTGGCTATCAATCATTATGAGGAATTTTGCAAGAGGCTGAAAAAAGCAGACCATGTTTTTTTTATTGCTGATAATGCTGGAGAAACTGTCTTTGACCGCCTTTTGATTGAAGAACTGGGAAAACCCGTCATCTATGTGGTTCGAGAAAAGCCCATCATAAATGATGCCATACATGAAGATGCCGTCAATTCAGGGCTTGATAAAGTTGCCACCATTATATCCTCTGGTTGTGATACACCAGGTACAATATTGGAATATTGTTCTGAGGAGTTTCTGGATTACTATAAATCCACAGATTTTATCATAAGCAAAGGTCAGGGAAATTATGAGGGGCTCTCTGATGAGGATCGTCCCATATTTTTTCTTCTCAAAGCAAAATGTAGGGTGATCGCCCACGATATTGGAGTCAAAAAAGGCAGTATCATATTAGCTTAATTTATTGCCAATTTCATGCTTTTTGAAAGAAATATGTTAAAATGGAGTTCAATATTGGAATTTAAGCCTATGAGAGTATGAATATGGGGAAGATAAAAATGGTAAATTTTCAGTAAGCTGAATGCCAAAATAATTCGTTTTTGAGTTCATTAAGAGATTGGTTTATACTAATCAAAATTCATTTTACTAAAAAGGAGTAAACTTCTATGATTATACCAGTAAAGATGTTTTTTACAAAAGGAAAAGGAATTCATAGAGAGTATTTGCAGTCTTTTGAAGATGCTCTTCGAAGTGCTGAAATAGAACTATATAATATTGTTTCTGTATCCAGTATATTTCCTCCGAAATGCAAGATTGTATCAAAAAAAGAGGGATTGAAACTCCTTAAACCCGGTCAAATAATTCACTGCGTCATGGCAAAGAATTCCACAAATGAGCCGAATAGAGTCCTTGCTTCCTCCATAGGATTAGCGCTTCCAACAGACAACGAAACCCATGGTTATCTTTCGGAACATCATTCATTTGGTGAGACAGAAACAAAAGCGGGAGATTATGCAGAAGACCTTGCAGCGTCTATGCTTGCAAGCAATTTGGGAATAATATTTGATGTTGATAAAGCGTGGGATGAGAAAAAGCAAGAATTCAAAATGAGTGGGAAAATTGTCAAAACAAGAAATATCACCAAAAGTGCCAAAGGAGATCTGAATGGAAAATGGACCACTGTGATAGCGGCGGCTGTGTTTATTTGCGAGAATATATGAAGAAAAAAATGAAACAAAAGCCAAGAAATCAAGATAGGTATTCAGACGGATCCGATTTGGAACTGGGGCCTTCTAAGTCTTTAGATATCAATAGAACAAGCAGTGCTTTAAAAATGGTTCTGGAGATGAGGGATACGGCATTTGGAGGAAGAGAACTAGGAAAAGCTCATGAAGTTTTATATGAAATGTTTAATGATTCTGATTGTTTTGTTACAGGAACATTTTCAGGAGCAATGACTGTTGCCAAAATGGGATTAATGATAAGTGAAATGATTGACAGAGGGATGTTGAATGCTGTGGTGACCACAGGGGCTGTATTGGTTCATGGTATTATTGAAACAATTGGATTGTCTCATTTCAAGTGTAGCCCAAAAAATAATGACTCAGAAAATTTTTATAAGGGATACAATAGAATATATGATACGATTGAGCTTGAAAACAATCTGGAGCAGGTGGAAGAAGTTGTAAAAACTGTTCTAAACCAATGGGATTGTTCAAAATCACTATCCAGCAAGAGTTTGTGTGAAGAGATGGGGAGATATCTAGTAAAAAATAGTAAAGGAAGAGGAATACTCAAATCGGCCTTCCATAAAAATATACCTGTTTATGTTCCCGCTTTGACTGATTCAGAGTTAGGACTGGATATCAATCTTTTCAGAAAAACGCGGATGTTAAACGGGGAGAGTCCTTTGGTCTTTAATGTTTTTGATGATGTGGACGATTATGCTGATAGGATTATAAATAGTAAAACGATGGGGATTTTTACTATAGGTGGTGGGGTTCCGAGGAATTGGGCTCAACAGGTTGCTCCCTATTTGGATATTATGAATCGAAAACTGGATAAAAAGATCACACCAAAGAGATTCAAATATGCAGTGAGAATATGCCCTGAGCCGGTTCAGTGGGGAAGTCTCAGTGGTTGCACATATAGTGAATGTGTTTCCTGGGGAAAAATGGTGCCAGAAGAACAAGGAGGAATGTGGGCAGAAGTCATGGCTGATGCAACCATAGCCTGGCCTTTATTATTGAGGTCTCTTATCGAAAGATTGGAACTAGAGAAAAAATCATAAATGTATTCTGTAGGACCCGATCCCAATATCGGGCCTATACAGTCATCATAAGATATCAAACATCAGATGCAAATAATGTTGTCAGACATTAAATAGAAGAATTGAAATAATTCTTAAAAATAATTGTATAAAATAAAAGGAATGGTGATAAAGGGAATATCCTATTCCAATCAATGAGGTGGTATAAATAAAAATAAGGCATAAATGATATTTGAAAAAGACTCCCTCATTTTTTATGGAAACCAAGGATGTAGATGAGGAATGGAATAAAATATTAGTTTCAGGTGTCTAAATAAAGAGGAAAAGTGTGTGAGGTGTATTTTTAGAGAATGTCAATGGAGCTTGGGAAAAACTAAAATTGGATGAAAAACAATTACTCGTAGAGGCGCGAAATGGAAGTCATAAAGCGTTCAAAAGCATTATTATGAATTACCAAGGAAAAATAGATGCTACAGTGACAGGAATGCTTGGATTCTGTCCTGAAGTTGAAGACATTGGTCAAGAAACATTTATCCGGTTTTTCAGGTCTATTCATAAATTCCGGGAAGAGTCTAGTATTAGGACGTACTTAACTCGCATAGCGATTAATTTGAGTTTGAACGAGTTGAGGCGGCGGAAGAGGCAGAAAATGATGGTTCATTCTAAAAAGGAAGAGAAAATTAATAATTTCCCTGATGCTAAAAATTCAGAGAGTAAGGAAGAAGTCCATAAGATCGTCCATAATGGTTTGCAAAAGTTGCATCCTAGATACCGGAGTGTTCTTGTTTTGAGGCTTATTGATGGATACACAACCAAGGAAACATCTGAAATTTTGAATTTGCCTCATGGAACGGTGTTGTCTCGGTTAGCCCGGGGACAAGAAAAATTGAGGAAAATACTCACACCGTTATATAAAAGTAATAGAAATGAAAAAGGGGATAAGAATGAATAAAAAAGATTTAAAATTGCTTTATCGTTCCTTTGAAGTGGAATTGGATCCAAAAGAACGAAAAAGACTGAAGGAAGCCTTGAACAATAATCCAGAGCTGAGAAAAATGAGAAAAGAAATCGTTTCCCAACGCCAGAAAATTGCAGAAAGTGTCTCCCCTTCATTTTCTTTCTTTTTTGCTGAAAAAGTGATGAATAGATTTGTTTCTGAGAGAAAAGAAAAAAATAGCACCGAATATTTTTATGAAATTCTCAAGAGGGTTTTCAGGCCGGTCGCGATAGCAAGTGCGGTTATCCTGTTAATACTTATTACCTTTAATCTCAAAATCGGGGATAATATCGCTGTTGAAGAGGTGTTCTACTCCACAGATACCACTTATTCGGAATTAGAGAAAATGCCCTTGTTTTAAAAGGAGAAGCCAAGATGATGAACATTAAGACCAAAACAACTTTAATCATAATATTGACTCTGATTATTGGAATAGCTGTTGGAGCATTTCTTAATCGTGCATTCATTCAACACCGCATTAAAAAAGTTTTTTCCCGAATGGATCCCAAACATATGGTTTCATTTTATGAGCACATAATCCAACCGGAGGAAAAACAATCAAAGCAGCTTCGCCACATACTGGATGAGTATGCAAAGAGAATCGCAGAAATACGGAAAAGCACACAGGAGCAATTGAGGATCACAAATGAATTTTTTATGGAGGAAATGGATAGATTATTGACTCCTGAACAGAAAAAACGCATGAGAGAAAGCAGAGGGTTTGGAAGATGGGGAGGGAGAATGCCCCGGCAATTTGGTGGACCTCCTCGGATAATAAAAAGCATCAATCTTGAAGTCAAATGGTTGAACAATCAATTGTCTTTATCAAGGGAGCAAGTTTTTAAAATCAGAAATGTCCTCATAAGATTTCACACCAGACCGATAAACCAAAGAAATGAAATGTGGAGAACAAATAGGAAAGAAAGAGAATTCATGGTTATTCAGGATTTCCTTAATGAGAAGCAAAAGAAAATTTTTCAAAAGATTAAGCAGGATTGGCAAAAAAAAAGAGAGGAAATATACTTAAGACGTCAGAAGTAAGATGCCAGAAAAATAGAGATAAGAACTTGGCTTATACTCCCCCCTTTTCAATCCGTAAGAACATGGTTTTTCCAATGGTAGAGAGCTCTATGAGCTAGGATAACTTCCTCCCCAAAAATAGTTGGAATAAAAATGATTATGAGATTGTCTAAAAGATGAAGAAAAAAAATGATTTGAAAGGAGAAAAAAAATGAAAAAAATCACCACAGTCTTTTTAGTCATCACAAGTTTATTTTTGTTTGTCTCAGTGATCTTTGCTCAACCGCACAGAGGCGGGGTCAATCGAAGAGGAGTTGTTGGACAAAGAATGACGGGCAGACACATGCAGGGGAGGATTTTGAATTTGCTTAGAGTCAAAAAAGATGAGTTGAACATCACTGATGAACAGCTTGAGAACATAAAAGCCTTAATGTTTGAACGGGAAGAAAGGATGATCGAATATAGAAGTTCAATGAATAAAAAACGCTTAGAATTGAAAAAGCTCTTACATGATGCCAAAAACCGGGATTATCAAAAGATTAAGGATTTGTTGTCCCAACGATCAGAAATCCGAAATAATTTATTCATTGAAGGAATGAAAACAAGAGAAGATATTTATAATGTTTTGACTCCTGAACAGAAACAAGCCATAAAAGCAGCCATTGAAGAACGCTGGGAAAAAAGGAAGCCGTTGATATTGAGAAGAAGGCTTTTAAAAGAAAGAGAGGGGAGAGGCTTCCTTCCACGGATAAGACGGTTTCAAAAATAATGATGCAAGTTAGAGCCAGTTAGCCTTGCTTCTCCTTAATCGGTCACACAGGTTTTATCCTTAAAGTCCTCTGAAAGGCCGGAAGAATGATTTTCATTCTTCCGGCTTTTTTATTATTATTTCCTTTATCCATAAAAAATTGATTGAAATGTTACCAGCTTTTTTAATATTATAATTTATGTTGTTTATTTGAGTAAACGAATATTCATTTTTATTTAAAGGAGAAAAAGGAGATAACTATGAGAAATTTGATGCTATTTTTTATTTTTGCCAGTTTGTTATTTTCCGGATCTATGGAACATGACAATCCTTTTTTTGATGAATTTGATACCCCTTTTCAAGTGCCTCCATTTGACCGGATTAGCGAGGAACATTATCTTCCTGCTTTTAAAAAGGGAATGGAGGAGCATAGGAAAGAAATTGAAGACATTGTATCAAATAAAGAATCCCCCACTTTCGAAAATACGATTGAAGCTTTGGAATACAGCGGTTTTCTTTTAAAGAGAGTCAGTCATGTTTTTGATGTGCTGAATGGATCCATGACCAATGAACAAATGCAAAGGATTGCGAAAGAAGTAGCTCCCTTACGTTCTGAACACAGGGATAGTATATTACTCAATACGGATTTGTTTAAAAGAATAAAAGAAATCTATGGCAAAAAAGATGCTCTCACCTTGAGCGAAGAACAAAAGACACTTCTTGAGAAGTATTACAAGGACTTTGTAAGAGGGGGAGCGAATCTTGTCGAGGACAAAAAAGCGGAATTAAAAGAAATCAATCAGGAATTGTCAATCCTCTCCCAAAAGTTTGGAGAAAATATATTAAAGGAAAACAATCGTTTTGAAATGGTTGTGGATGACAGGAACGACCTCGCCGGTCTTCCTGAATCGGTGATAGCAGGTGCCAAAGAAGCTGCCCAGGAAAGAGGATATGAGGGAAAATGGGTTTTCACTCTTCATAAGCCAAGCTTGATTCCTTTTCTTCAATATTCTGACAAGCGCAGTTTGAGAGAGAAAATTTTTAAAGCCTATATCAACAGGGGCAACCATGATGATGAGCTGGACAATAAGGCTATTTTGTCGAAAATGGCAGCTTTGAGAGTCAAGAGAGCTCATCTTTTGGGGTATGAAACACATGCCCATTATGTGTTGGAACTGAACATGGCAAAAGAACCCGGTCGTGTCTATGATTTTCTTAATCAAATTTGGAAACCAGCTCTGGAGATGGCAAAAGAGGAAGCCCGGGCTCTTCAGAAAATGATTGATAATGAAGGGAAAAATTTTAATCTTCAGCCCTGGGATTGGTGGCATTATACAGAAAAATTAAGAAAAGAAAAGTATGCTCTTGATGAAGAAATGACAAGGCCTTACTTTAAACTGGATAATGTCAGAGAGGGAGCTTTTTATGTTGCCAATAGACTTTATGGAATAGAGTTTATCCAAAGAGCGGATATTCCAGTATATCATAAGAATGTGAAAGTTTTTGAAGTGAAAGAAGCAGACGGATCCCATATAGGAATTCTTTATACAGATTATTTTCCTAGAGCCAGCAAAAGAGGTGGAGCTTGGATGAACAGTCTTAGAAAGCAGTATAAAATGGATGAAAAAGAAATTCATCCTGTGATCACAAACAATGGAAATTTTTCCAAACCGACCGGTGACAAACCGGCTCTCCTCAGTTTTGATGAAGTCAAAACATTATTTCATGAATTCGGTCATGCCCTTCATGGGCTTCTCTCTGACTGTACCTATTATCGGCTGTCCGGAACCAGTGTTCCCAGAGACTTTGTGGAACTCCCCTCTCAAATTATGGAAAATTGGGCTTCGGAGCCCGAAGTTTTGAAAGTTTATGCGAAGCATTATAAAACAGGTGAAATTATTCCGGTGGAGCTGATTGAAAAATTAAAAAAGGCAAGTCAATTCAACCAGGGTTTTGCAACTGTTGAATATTTAGCCGCTTCCTTTCTAGACATGGACTGGCACACACTGGAGAATGTTGATGAGAAAGATGTTCTCGAGTTTGAAAACAAATCTCTGAATAATATCGGTTTGATTCCAGAAATTGTGGTGAGATACAGGAGTCCTTATTTTCAGCATATTTTTGCAGGGGGCTATTCATCAGGATATTACAGCTATATTTGGGCTGAAGTCCTGGATGCTGATGCCTTCAAAGCGTTCAAGGAAAAAGGACTTTTTGACCAGCAAACAGCCCAGGCATTCAGGAAAAATATTCTTGAAAGAGGGGGTTCAGCAGAACCTATGAAAATGTATATCCATTTTAGAGGTGCCGAACCTGATGTGGATGCCCTGCTGAAAAGGAAAGGATTCAAATAAGAAATCTTTTAGTTGTTTTAGAATAATTTCAAAGCCACGATTGTTTATTCTTCAAAGGGTTGTTCTAATTTGTAACCCTGTTTTTCGCTTGCTTTTTTCAAACCGAGAGCAAGAAATATGGAAATGACACCCAGGAAAACAAGCATGAGAATAGGAATGGTGTAATCATATTTGGGAAGCTGACCGAGTTTTCTCATTTCTTCCACTCTGGCGCTTATCTCCACTTCGGAAAGACCCTGGGCTTTTAGCACATCTCTTATACTCTGTATTTTTTTCACAACCTCTGGATTCACCCAGTCAAGAACAGTTCCGATTCCTTTAAAGAAAATTCCAAGTCCCCAGTTTTGAATGGTGAACATGGTGGCATAAGCAGTCCCCAGGGCTCGATCAGGAACGATTTTAGCCACAGATGCCCACATTGCAGCAGGAATCAGAGAAAAGGCAATTCCAAGTGAAAAAAGGCCGAAGTAACATAGAATCACATTGTTGAGAACAGAAAGGGTTATATGGGCGAATATTAATAGAAATGAACCCAGGATCATGATGGATGCCGCTTTTCCTTTTTTATCCACAAATCTTCCGAATATCGGTGTGAATAAAATGGTTCCCATAGGAATCAAGCTTGCGGTTTTTGGGCCATTGTTGAGCCATACCGCAAATGTGTCTCTCAGGAGATAAATGAATAAAATAAATAGAATTCCTGTGATGATCACCGAAAGTTTTTTATTGGTTTTGTTTTTTATATTGGTGGGGAGTAGCGGAAAGGCGACGCCGAACAGAAATAAAATTACAAAAACCATGGTATTGCCAAATGTGGCACTGCCAAACAGAGACAATTTGGGAGCATTGGCTGGTAGATCGTATGTGAACCCGAATTTATTGATCAGCAAATCCGGGGCGTACTGCATAAATGGAAAGACAGCTGAATAAAAAGCCACACAGAGAAAAGCGATGAGTAAGAAAGACTTATTGGTGAAAAGGTCCCCCAGATCGGAGAATTTGAATTTTTCTTCTTCTGCATCTCCTCTGGCTTTTATCTGTTTGTCGATTTTGACATCGAATATCAAATAAATGATGTAGAGAATGAAGCCAATTAAGATTAAAGTTGCCGCAAATGAGATGGCCGTGGGAGCATTATAATTGGCAATATCAGGAGATATTGCTGTTCCAACGGCAGAGCCCAGACGTCCAATCCCCATGTTTATGGTTAAGGCAAGTGCCAGTTCATATCCTTTGAACCATTTGACAATGGTTCTGGTTACGAGAACGCAGGTGGTTTCTAGCCCGACTCCGAATATGATTCTTCCTATGATCATAAAGGTGAGTCTTGAAGAGGGATCGCTGGAAAGAATACCATGGGCTCCGATAGCACTGATAAAGCCACCTAAGGAAGCAACCAGTCCAAAAATGATGGAGGTTTTTCGGATCCCCCATTTATCGAGGATGATTCCTCCAAGAATTACCATTCCCAGCATGTTTGCAATGGTGGTGAGACCGATCATAGTGCTGAACTGGCTAGAGGTGATACCCAGCTGGCTTTCCATTAACGGTTTGAGTCCTGAATAGAAGTCTTGGAACCAGTAAGTAGCAAACATAAGAACACTGACCAGTACGAGGATAAACCAGCGCATGGATGCGAAATCTTTTAATGTTTTTTTAATGGTTTCATTCATGATAAGTCCTTTTTTGTTATTTTTGTTGTGTCAATGGTTAATCATATTAGAAAAAATAGGTAAACATTTTACCTAGAGAGTTTTATAAAAGCAATGAATTTTTTATATTTTAGAAGAAAAGCTTTTTATTTTATATCAATAAGCTATAATTATGAAAAACTGTATGAATGGTAAAATCATGTTGTTTTGATAACATTTTCTGTAGAAAATAAAATGATTTTAGTTTCGGTGTGTCTTTTACTTTTTTTTCTCTATTTGTTGCAGGAATCTATTAAAATATCCCGTCAAATCCATTGCGTTCCTTTAAGAATTTGTGTGACAGGAACAAGAGGAAAATCCAGTGTGACACGACTTATAGCGGGCGCTTTGAAGGAATCAGGTGTGTCTGTGCTGGCAAGGACGACCGGTTCAAAACCAATGATTGTTTTTCCAGATGGAAGCGAAAAAGAGATCGAACGCAGAGGATATCCTTCCATTCTGGAAGGAAAGAAGATTTTAAAATTGGCTTCCCAATTGAAAGTGAAAGCTCTGGTTGTGGAGATGATGAGCATTCAACCCGAATGCCTGCACATAGAGTCCCTTTACCTGTTCAAGCCTCACATTCTGGTACTAACCAATATACGAACAGATCACATATCCCAGATGGGTTCAAAAAAGAAGGATATTGCAGGATGTTTTTCTTCCGGTATCCCCTCCAAGACGGATATTTTTATTCCTAAAGAGGATGATTTTGCTGTTATTGACAAAACAGCCAAAATGATTCATTCCAATGTGCATAAGGTGTCCGTTTCCAATTATGGGGACATAACAAATAAAAGAAAAAAATTACCTTTCTTTGAATTTGATGAAAACATCGGTCTTTCCCTGGCTGTCCTCAATTTTATGGGCATTGAAAAGCAATCCGCTTTAAAAGGAATGTCTGGCATTCGACGGGATTATGGGAGTCTTAAAGTGTGGAGAGCAAAGAAAAAGTTAACCCATCCAAGCCATTACTTTGTCAATCTTTTTGCATCCAATGATCCGGAGTCGACTCAACAGGCTTTGAGGTTTCTCAGAAAAAGAGATTTCTTTAAGAAAAGAACATGCATCGGAGTTCTAAGCCTTAGAGATGACAGGGGAGACAGATCGCTTCAGTGGCTGGAGAGTCTTAAAAAAGGGACTTTTTCGGAGTTTAAAAAATTTTTCTTTGTAGGAAAGCACTCATTTGTGATGAAACGAAAACTGGGAAAAAGAAATGATATGGATGTGGTTGTTTATAGAAAACCGGAACCGGAGAGAATCATCCAAGATATATCCAAAGAAGAGAAGGGAAGTGTTGTGATTGTAGGGATGGGAAATATTGAAGGATTTGGAAAGAAAATGGTGGATTATTGGGAAAAAGAGGGAGAAATCTGTGCTTTATGAAACGTTGGTTATTGGTCTTATTGTTTCTGTTCTTTATACAGAATGGACGGATATTTTTCCCGGCGGCATCATTGTCCCAGCCTATATAGCCCTTTATATGGACCAGCCTTTGAAAGTCCTGATGACAATCTTTATTGCTGTTTTAAGCCTTGTTTCCTATAAGTTCCTGTCACGATTTTTAATTCTTTTTGGAAAAAGAAGATTTGTGATGTTCATTCTCCTTGGGATCTTTTGGTCTCAACTGTGGTTTCTGATACAGCCTCCTATTTTTCATGAGCCTCTGGGATTGGAAGCAATTGGCTGGATTATTCCAGGATTGCTTGCCAATAATCTGGAAAGGCAGAATTTTCTTTTAACCCTGGCTTCATTGTTGACAACCTCGGTTCTTATATATTTTATGGTTCGCACCTTATCAGGATTTGGGGTGTTGCCTTGGTAAAAAAGCGCGATGAAAAAATTATTTTTGGGTAACAGACAAAAAATTTATAAGCCCACTTCTAAAAATAAAAAAGCAATAATCCTCCTTTTTTTTCTCAGTGCTGTGTTTTACGGGCTTTCTCAATATATTCCTTCAAAACAAGCAGCATCCCTGAAAAGCGATATGCGGAAAGCTTCAGAATTAATGGACGAAGCGATGAATAAGATTCGACTTTGCAGAGAAGATAAGGGAATTGAAATCAATAAAGAGACTGATAAGAACAATACGGGCATCATCGGAGTTAAAATGTCTCCCTTAACCACCACGCTGGGAAATCTTGGATCAAAAAGGACAACTGTGAATCCCAATTTTGCCGCCCTGGCTGTTTTTTTGCTCCAGAAAGCAGGAGTGAAAAAAGGGGATGTGATCGCTGTTGGAGCCTCAGGCTCTTTTCCTGCTTTGGTGCTAGCGGTTCATTCGGCTTCTAAAGTCATGGGATTGAACCCTCTTTTTATCTATTCCCTCGGTGCTTCGCAGTGGGGAGCAAATATTCCCGATTTTAACTGGTTTCACATGCATGAATGCCTTTTTCATGAGGGAATAATTGATGTTAATCCTGTTGCCGTCACCTTGGGAGGAGATCATGACACAGGTGAGAATATTGGTGAGATAGTCCGTTTGCAACTAAAAAAACAAATAAATAATAGCCACTATAACTTTATCCATGAACCTGATTTTAGAAATAATGTGGAAAAAAGAATGAGGGTTTATGAAAAGAAGGCTTCAGGGGAAGAGATTTCCGCTTTTGTCAATATCGGAGGAAATGTTTCCAATATTGGAAAATCTTCGGAAGTACTGAAAGTGAAACCGGGTTTTGCCCGAATAAAAACAATTCCATCCATTGATAAAAGGGGAGTAATGTTTGAGATGGCTCAGAGAGAAGTTCCTGTGATTCATTTCCTTTATATAAAAGGACTGGCTGATCAGTACGGGCTTCCCTGGGATCCTTCTCCTCTTCCTGATCCGGGGCAAGGGGAACTATACAAAATTGTCGAAGAATATCAAAATTCTTTTCTTGTCATATCCCTAATTTATTTGTGCCTGTGTTTTCTGGGGACACTATACCCATTTACCTTATTTAAGATAAGAAAAATAAATTAGGTAAATAGGTATGATGTCCCTTGTTTTTTCTGGAATTACTTGTAGATGGCAAGAAATTAATATTGACATTTGATTTAGATAATTTAAGCTAATAAGCACAACTGTTCATTTCCACAGCGCCTGTAGCTCAGGGGACAGAGCGACGGTCTCCGGAACCGTAGGTCGCAGGTTCGATTCCTGCCAGGCGCACCATTTTTTCTGTTTTGTTTTCCATAAATCTTCATATTACTATCTCTAAATGAATATTCTTAAAGTATAATGAACACAACATAAAAGGGAGGGCAATATGAATAGGAGATAGAACCGATCAGACTATCTTCTCATGATGAGGGGTCTCAATAGGAATTGCAATCAAAGCTCGTTTTCTGCTTTTTTGCAAGGGTTCTGGATAAAATAAAAAAAAATATTTCTTGAAAATTGCTGGATTCCAGATAAAATAAATTTTTAGAAAAGAAACATAAAAAAATTATGTCACATAAATAGGATCCTTAAAAATTTAGTGAAATATGTCTATTGTCCATATAAGAAAGGAAAGTCAGGGATTGATTTTTTTTATCTCTGATAACTTTTATAAAAACCTATTCAGGGTTAAGGAGGAGGTTTATGTTTGATTTAAAGAAAGATAAAAACCGGTTGAGATATGGATTCTGTGTAACGATTGCTATACTCTTATTCGTTTTTAGCGGATTGTCCGATAGTTATGCCCAGGAAATCACACCGGAAATTTACAGTCAATTGAAGTACCGGTACATCGGGCCTCCGGGAAACCGGACATCAGCCGTGGTTGGAGTTCCCGGTGATCCGCTCGTGTATTATATTGGTGCCTCATCCGGGGGGATTTGGAAATCTGTGGATGGAGGAACCCACTGGGATCCCATTTTTGATGACCAGCCTGCCCAATCCATTGGAGCTCTGGCTATTGCTCCTTCTGATTCGAATGTTATTTGGGCAGGAACAGGAGAAGCTTTTGTGCGGAGTAATATTTCCATTGGAAACGGGGTTTATAAATCAACCGATGCTGGAAAAACCTGGAAGCATATGGGACTGGACAAAACCGGAAGAATCGGAAGAATTGCCATTGATTCCCGCAATCCTGATATTGTGTTTGTTGCTTCTCTGGGGCACTGCTACGGTCCTCAGAAGGAACGCGGAGTTTTCAGGACCATGGATGGCGGAAAAACATGGGAGCAGGTGCTGTTTGTTGATGAGAACACCGGATGTTTTGAGATTGCCATGGATCCGAACAATCCCCGTATTTTATTTGCTGGAATGTGGCCGCTTGTCATTCGCACTTGGGGCCGGGAAAGCGGAGGACCAAACGGAGGAATCTGGAAATCCACTGACAGTGGAGAGACCTGGAAACATTTGACAGGCCACGGACTTCCTGACCCTCCCCTAGGAAAAGTAGGTCTGGCGATTGCTCCCAGCAATTCCAGTGTCGTTTATGCTTTGATCGAAACCGGTCATCCCAACAGAGGAGTACTATGGAGATCAAATGACGGAGGAGAAAATTGGAAGCTTATGAGCTACAACCGCATTCTCAATGAAAGGCCTCATTATGCCTCCAGAATAATGGTGAACCCGGCTGATGAAAATGAGGTCTATTTTGCGGCAAACAGTCAAAGCATTACCTATGACGGAGGATACACCACGGAAAACACTCACTGGAGTGGAGACTGTCATGATATGTGGGCTGATCCTGAGAATCCGGACCGGATGATGATCAGTGATGACGGGGGAGTGATCATCACATTGGACAGAGGAAAAAACTGGCGGCGAATCATTCTGCCTGTTGCTCAGATGTATCATGTGGCTGTTGACAATCAGGTTCCTTATTATGTTTACGGAGGCCGCCAGGATGGAAGCGCTTACAAAGGGCCGAGCACAGCAGGCTCTTTCAGCAGCTGGGGCCGCACCCGTTCTCTTTGGGAAGCCACCGCAGGAGGAGAGTGTGGTTTTATAATACCTGATCCGGTCAATCCGGATATTGTCTGGGGAGGAAGCTATAATGCTCAACTGGAGCGGGCTAATTACAAGACAGGACATATAAGAACAGCCCATGTATGGCCGGAATCGATTTATGGCTCTCACGCTTCCGTAGCCAGGTACAGATTCAACTGGACATTTCCTATTCATATATCACCTCATGACCACAATAAGGTTTATGTGGGCAGCCAGTTTGTCCATGTGACCACCGATGGAGGCCGGAGCTGGAAAATCATAAGTCCTGACCTCAGCACCAATGATGAAAGCAAAATGGGGCCTTCAGGGGGATTGACAAGGGATAATCTTGCTGTGGAATACGGCTGTGTGGTTTTTGCTATAGCCGAATCCCCTCTGGAGAATGGATGCATATGGGCAGGGACAAATGATGGACTGGTTCACGTGACAAGAGATGGAGGCAAACAATGGATTGATGTGACCAAAAATATTCCTGATCTTCCTCCGTGGGGGACAGTGAGCAATATTGAACCTTCAAAGTATGATGCGGGGAAAGCCTATATCACCATTGATTTTCACCAAATGAACAACCGGGATCCTTTTATTTATAAAACCAGTGATTACGGCAAGACATGGAAATCGATAAGCTCGGATATACCGAAGAGTGTCTTCAGTTATGCTCACTGGATCCACGAAGATCCTGTCAGAGAGGGTTTGCTTTATATGGGGACAGAAAATGCCATTTATATTTCTTTTAATGATGGTGAAAATTGGCTTCCGTTGCAGAATAATCTTCCCCATGCTCCGGTTCACCATATGGTCGTTCAGAAAGATTTCAATGACTTGGTTATAGGAACATACGGACGGGGTTTCTGGATCATGGATGATGTTTCATCCTTACAGCAGCTCACTGGAGAAGTTATCGCTTCGGATGTCCATATTTTTAAACCAAATCATTCCTATAGGCTTCACAGCAAAGCGGGTGGTCCCTATGTTTCTCCTCATGTTTATATTGATTATTACCTGAAAAAGGAATATAAGGAACTGGTTCACATAAGCATTTTTGAAAAAAACGGGAATTTGGTCAACACTTTCCAGGGGACAAGCCAAAAGGGAATTAACAGGATTTCATGGAACCTCAGACATTCTGGGGCGAGGGGAGCCAAATTGAGAACAAAACCCCCTGGGAATCCTCATGTTGTGGAGGAAAAAAGATTTCATCATATGTGGGAAAGAGAGGGCTGGTATCCCATTATTAGCTGGGGAACCAGTGGAGGATTCAGGGGATTCATGGTCGCTCCCGGGAAATACACAGTGAAATTAAATATAGATGGAAAAGAGTATACAGAGGAACTGGAGGTGAAAAAGGATCCCAATTCACTGGGGACATTGGAAGACATCAAAAAGCAAGTGGCTTTCCAGATTGAACTGCGCAGCAACTTGAACACAGTCTCCGATATGATCTCGGAAATCGAATGGATGCGGAAACAGCTTTATGACCTTAGAGATTTGATCGAAAATGAGAAAGATTCCAAAAACATATTAAGTTCAATCAAAGATTTTGATAAAAAACTGCGTTCGGTTGAAGACGAACTTTTTCAGCACACCATTGCCGAAGGGGATTCGAAATCTTTCAGATATCCACAAAAGCTGTACTGCAAGTTTTCTGTTTTAGCCGGAGATGTGAATCAAAATGTTGATTTTGCTCCCACGGAACAACAGAAGGAAGTCTTTGCTGTTTTAAAACAGCGTTTTGAAAAGCAGAAAGACCGCTTTGATAAGCTGATTGATATGGATTTGCCTGCTTTTAATCAATTGTTGAAACAGAATAATATAGAAGGAATCATTATTCCTAAAGTGAAGTGATTGGTTATTTATTTGTTTGATAAGAAAAACCATTGTTTTATTTTCTATTTGTTGCTCATACCCTTTTTATCTTCTTATGGGTTGTTGATGATTCCTTCTCTACTTATTGCTCTTATGAGCAAGAATCCTCAGAATTACTCTTTTGGAATTCACTACAGTGCCACCTTAGTGCCCTTTGTTTTTCTCGCTTTGATTTATGGATTAAAGAGAGTCAGAAATATTCCCTTATTTACAAAAGTGAAGAGATAAAATTATTTAAAAAAACTTTTTAGTTTTTTCTGCCTGATTCATCCCATTCAGATGTGAATACATCCGGGGTCCAATTTTATCATTTTATCTGACAAAATCACTCTTCTTTTTGAGACATTAAACTGGCTGTGTCCGTCTATTAAATGTGATGAGAAGACACTCCGCATTGGAAAGAATAAAAAGTAATAAAAATCAGTTTGAATATCAAAAATCCGGAGATTATATATTAAAAGAATTGTCATACTGGAGGAATCAAAGAAATTTTTATCTTTGTGTTGATAAAAACTTCAATTTTCCTTCAGGTATTAGACATAACAAATTTAAGGAGGTTTGAATGAAAAGATTAAGAAATGAGGCCTTCAAAAGGTATCTGAGTGGGTTCATTGTGGTGATGCTCTTATTCTTTTTTGTTTCAATGGGAGATCTATCAGCGGGAACATGTGAAAAAGCATTGAAGAAATGTCTGATTGATGCCGGAGCAGCCGGTGTTTTAGGGGCAGTTGCCGGGTCTTTGATAGGCGCTGCCATAGGAGCCGGGGTTTATGCAGGATGGTGTGTTGACGGGTATTTCTGGTGCTTGAGTTATTATAAGAAATGAACTTTGAATGGGATTATGAAATGATGTTTTTTTTAGGAGGGAAAAATGATTTTAAACAATCAGAAAAGGATTAAAAAAGCATCTGTCGCTTTATTGGTGCTTATTGTGTTTATAAGCCTTAATGCGACTCCTTTAATTGGGGGTTCTTGTGAGAAAGCATATTCCAAATGTATGGATCGGGGGACTAAGTCAGCGGATTCTTTTTGGAATAAGATCTATAATTTAATTGTGTATGCGGTGAACTTTGAGAATTGTACTGAAGGCTATTTGTTTTGCTTGAAATATTTGGCAAAATGACTTTTATGAGAATATTTGATTAGAAGGGGGCCAATATAAAAATGATTTTATCACCTAGTAAAAAGTTAGGCGTCGTATTATTCTTTGTGGTGATGTTTATTTCTCCATTATATTTAGTTGCTGGAGAAGAAATAAAAAAAATCCAACTCCATGAAGTCCTATCAATTGGAGGATGGAATAATGACTTATTATTTCAATGGGTTGCAGTTGTCTCTGATTCAGAACAAAATATATATGTCACCGATACAATGGATTATAAGTTAAAGAAATTTGATTCTCAAGGAAATTTAATGAAAGAAACAGGAAGTAAAGGCCAGGGGCCAGGAGAATTTTTGGCCCCCCGTCTAATCGGAGTGACAGACCTGTATTTATATGTATCTGATCAATACAAACACTGCATTCAAGTTTTTGATAAGGAGCTGAATTTCAAAAAATTAATCAAGATAAGAAACACTATCTCCGATTTGGAAGTCTTATCTGATAACAAAATTATCATATCCACTATAGGGGAGAAAAGAAGCAGGCTTATTTTTTATGATTCGAAAGGGAAAAACATTGGAGAACTGGAATATTCAAAAAAATCCCGTTTTGCTATGGACAGGGTGCAGTTTGAAGTGGATCAGCACGGGAATTATTATCTTGTCTATAATTTCAGGGATAGAATAGAGAAGTATAATTCTGATGGGAAGAAACTTTGGTCTAAGAAGTTATTAAAGGTAGGAAAAGCAGAAAGAAAAAAAATTGGAGAGAAAAAAATCCCTGTTCGGTTTATTTACAAAGACATTGAATTGGATAAATGCGGAAATATATATATATTGGGAGGAAGTTATTCTAAGAATAAAAGCCAGGATGTCTATGTGCTTGACCACAATGGCAAAATGATCGCCACCTTTGTTTTACCGGAAGCAAGTCATTGCCTATACATAGATGATAAGGATTTTCTCTATTCAAGACATAATGACGGGATAACCTTAAAGAAATATAAAATGAATAAAATATATTAAGGAGTAGGGTATGAATATCAAATACAGGAAAAATTTATCTGTTGTTTTATTGATTCTGGCAATTTTGTTATTGAATCCTTCTGTTCTTGGACTGATTGAAGGTATGAAGTTTAATTTATCAATAAACAATATCATTTCAATGCTCTGTTTGATTGCAGCGGTTATCATAAGATTTGCTTTCAAGAATAAACAGTAAAAAACAAAACAGAGGATCATTTGAACCAAAAGAGAAATATCATGCCTCATTCAGAAATGGTGAGGAATTATCAAAAGCAGGCGTGATAAGTTTTATAAGCTCTTGAAAATTCAAAATTTATCAAACACAACCAGGTTATCCAGTTTTTTCTTGGGAGGAGGATCAGGCCATTCCAAAGGTATGCCAATAGGAGTGAAACAAATCAATTTGTAGTGATCCGGGATTTTAAAGAAATTTTTCATTTTTCTTTCCGGGAAAAAAGAGGTGAAAAAACCTGTTCCGTATCCCAGTGCCCGGGCTGCGATCATCATATATCCTGCTGCCAGGGTTCCGTCATAAAGAATATAATTGGAATATTTAGCCTGAGTGTCAACCAGGACTGCTACATAGACCGGAGCGGAGAGAACATCATTAAAAACAGTTCTCAATTTTTCTTTTATTGATGAAAGTTTTTCAGGCGGTGGTTTATTTTTTTCTTTGTCGTTTTCTAAATACCACCGAAGAGCGGCGGCATTGAGTTGGTTTAATTGTTCTCTATCCCGAATGACCAAAAATTTCCAGGGTTGCTGATTTCCAGCTGTCGGAGCAAAATGAGCCGCTTCCAGGATTTTAAGAATGTGTTCTTCGGGAACCGGATCAGGTTTGAATTTTCTGACAGTGCGACGGTTTTTTATGATGTCAAAAAGATAAGTCTGGTTTTGAGTGTAGGTAATGGTTTCATCAGCTTCGGTTACGAGGTTATTGAAGGGGGTGCATACATCTGCGACAACTTTCCACATGTTATCTTCTTTGTGGAAAATCAGGGTGAAGTATGAATCAAGGATGTATTTTCCTTTTTCTGGCAATGTGCTTTTATAGTGATAAATGGCGTTTGTATAACCGTATTGTTCTCCTTCATGAGTTTCTAAAAGTTCAACTGGCATTTCCCATCCTGTCTTATCAAACCAATCTTTGTGGAATTTGTAGTATTCTGAGCGAGAATCAATCAATTTGCCACGGCTGGTAAGAAAAAAGAATTCTTCGTTATCGGTTATTGTTGTGAAAAGTGATTCCAGATCCGAGTTATGGATAGCATTGACATAGACCCAAAAAGTCTGCTCCACAGAAAGGCCGGGTTTGTTTTTTTCTTGAGCCATTGTTCCATGGGGCAGACTCGAAACCATGAAAATCAAAATACTTGACAGAAAAATTTTCTTCATGACGTCTCCTTTCCATTTTTATTAAATTTTGAAGCAATTTTAATGCCAAAATAATATTATTTTTTCCCTGTTGAATTAAGATTAAAATCCAATATTTGTTAAAAATGGAGATTTTTGTAAAAATATTTTACTTTCTACCTATGATTTTGGATTCGGAATCAAAAAAAAATCAATTAAGGATCGAACTCTAAATAAGAATCAATGTTCAAGAGATCAGGGATGTCCATCGAAGAAGGCAATACAGAAATAAATCAATTCAGCCATTATATGATCGATATCTCACAGACTGAAATAGTGGGTTGACATTTTCTGTGTTTTTATTTTAAATAAAAATATACAAAATAAGTCGTATCATCCGTATTTTCCTTTGTGGGTTGACAAAGAAAAACGTCTTTATGAGGTCGAAGAGTTTAAACAAATTTTAAATAAATTTTCAGAGCTGGAAATAAAAAAGGAGGTTGTTTTTATATACAAACGATCTTCAACACTGAAGAGAATCATCCAACTGGCTATAAATCATCATTATTCAACATTTTGTTTTTACAATCCGGATGAATTTAAAACGTGTATGGGTCGGTTCATAAAAAATTTAAAACAGGAATTTCCGGATTTTGATCATATTACTTGGCAGGATGAGAATATTCTTTATGTGATCAATAAACAGTGATATGATTTACATTCTTAATACAAATAATAAATATCACTGGACATAAGGAGGAGTGATGAAAAAAGCGACATTTATAATCATAATTTTTGTTTTGCCTTTTTTTATATGGAGCTGCCGGTCTTCGAAAACAGATATTCAGCCCATTGATACCCAAGAAATTGAAGCCCATATTCGATTTTTATCAGATGACCTTCTTGAAGGACGGGGTATAGGGAGTAAAGGATTGTCTATAGCAGCTCTTTACCAGGAGAATTTTTTCAGAGGATTAGGACTGGAGCCTCTTTTTAATGGAAGTTATCGTCAGTCTTTTGAATTAAAGGGAAGTCTTCCTGATAAAAAGGCAACTCTTGAGATAATATCAGAGGAAGAAACCATATCTTTGAGTATAATGGATGATTTTGTCATTAATTCTTATCGTGAAGATTGTCCTGTAGGAGTTGAGGGAGAACTCGTATATTGCGGATATCTTATCCAGGCACCGGAAAAAAATTGGGATGATATCAAGGATGCCAACTTGAACAATAAAGTATTGCTTGTTGAAGTCAATGAACCGGGTAATCATCCCGGTGGTATTTTTGAAGGAGAAGATATGACTTTATATGGTCGGTGGACCTATAAAATGGAAAAAGCTTCAGAGTTGGGAGCAACCGGTATTCTCCTTATTCACAATACGAAAGGGGCATCTTACGGATGGAGTGTTGTTCAAAATTCATGGTCAGGTGAAGCCTTTTTCCTTCCCACTAAGAAGACTCATCTTTTTTATCAAGGATGGATTCATAGGGATGCAGCAGATAGTATTTTGAGTTATTCCGGACTTAATAGAGAATCTCTTTTAATGAAAGCCGAATTAAGGGATTTTGAACCAGTTCCTTTAGGCTTGTCAATAAGAGTTCGTCAAAAATCTTCCTTTAGAACCGTTGAAACTGAAAACATAGGAGCCCTTCTTAAAGGAAAGCATAGACACAATGAAGGGAAATATATCATACTTTCTGCTCATTACGACCATCTGGGAAAAGATACAAGCCTTAAAGGCGACCAAATCTATAATGGAGCAGTTGATAATTGTTCGGCATCAGCCACTCTTCTATCCCTTGCCAGGTATTATTCCCAGATTCCAGATAGAGTTAAAGTCAATCTTGCATTTGTCTCTGTTTCTGCCGAAGAAGAGGGACTTTTAGGTTCTGAGTATTTCGCAAACCACCTACCTTTTGCTCGTTCTTCTGTCCTAGGCAATATAAATTTTGAGATGACAAATGTATGGGGAAAAACAGAAGAGGTCTATGCCATTGGAGCCAAATATTCAGATTTGGATGATTATTGTAAGGAGGCAGCTGAAAATTTGAAATGGGAATACATTCCGGAAAGAGGAGGAAAATCAGGATTTTTTTTCCGTTCCGATCAGTTTAGTTTTGTGAAGGCAGGAATTCCCGCAGTTTGGCTTCACGAAGGCATAACATCAAAAGGAAAGGATAAAGACTTCATAAAAAGGAAACGCCAGGATTATATCAATAATAAATATCATAAAGTGGAGGATGAAATAGGAATTGATTGGGACCTCCTGGGAACTGTTCAAATTGCTTCCTGGGCAAAGGAGATCATTTCTCTGCTCTCAGAAAGTGAAACTCTTCCCCGTTTTAAACTGTCGTGCCCTTTTCAAAGATGAAAATAAAAAGTTTTCTTTTATTCTTTTTCAATTTATATTTTTGTGTTAAAATAAAGCATATGTGAGATGAGAGAGGATATAAAGAAGACATATTTTTCAGATTATTTAAATCCTTCTCAAGTTTTATTTAAAATCAAGTCAAAAGACAAAATTCCGGCAATTGAGGAAGTTCTGGACGTTCTGGTTAAGCAGAAACATGTCAAAGATAAAAAGATTATTTTAGAAAGAATTCTTAACAGAGAACGTCTGGAAACCACTGCCATAGGATATGGAATTGCTCTTCCTCATGCTCGTGTGGATACTGATGGGAAAATAGCTGTGGCTGTGGGGAGGTCTAATGAAGGCATTAATTTTGAAGCAGTGGACGAAAAAAAGGTTCATCTCATTATTCTTATCGTATGGAATCCTTCAATCCCAGGTCTTTTCAACCATCTTTTTGCAGGCCTTGCCAAGCATATAAGAAAAACCGAGTTTATAAATAAAATCTTTGAAGCCAAAAATAAAAGTGATTTGTATAACGTTTTATCTGAGATAGAACTGACTTTTCCCAGAGAGGATCGGATAATAAACCGGGCTAGTCTCCTTAAAAAATTACAGGATATTGAAATCAAAGCAAAAAATGCAAAGAAAGACAAAAAGGCCAAGTTGAAAAAACAAGCAGAAATGATAAGAAATGAACTGGATGTTTCTTTGCTCAATAGATATGATAGATTAACCGCACGATATGGTTTTGCTGTGGCAGAAGTGATTGGCGGAACCTGTCAAGGGTGCAATATAAATATTGCCACTGGGATTGATGCTGCTATCGAAGGAAGCAATGATATTTATGTCTGTGAGAATTGTGGAAGATTCCTGGTGTCATCAAAGAAAAAGAAAAAATAATTCTTTTTAATTGTATTTTGTTCAAAAGGGAACTCTAACTATACATTGTCAAAGGGAGTTTTTCAACGGGTCTAAAATGATCGATTTCGGAGCGAACAAGCAAAAGCAAAAATGGTTGTATCGGAAAATGAAAAAACTGGGTATTTATGAAAAAGATATTGAAGAAAAATTTATTCTGGGATCTGGAAAAGGAGGACAAAAGGTTAACAAAACTTCCAATTGTGTGCATTTAAAGCATATTCCCACCAATATTGAAGTCAAGTGCCAGAAAGAACGGTCTCAAGCTATGAACCGATTTATTGCCAGAAGAATACTTGTAGATAAGATTGAAGCAATGATTGAAGGGAAAAAAAGTGAGGAAAAAAAGAGAATCGAAAAAATACGCCGTCAGAAAAGGAAACGTTCCAAAAGAGCAAAGCTTAAAATGCTTGAAGAAAAAAGAAAACACTCAGAGAAAAAAAAGACACGCAGGGATCAGCCCAAACCTGAAGACTACGAATAAAATCCGGAGATAAAATATATCAGACAGAAAATGTAAATCCTGAAAAGTCAAATGTCTTGATGAGAATGATAAATCTTTAAGTTGCCATTTTTAATAGAGAGTGCAAAAGCACATTGGCTCCTTTTTCGGCATCTTCCCATTTGATCATTTCTTGAGGAGAATGGCTTATTCCATCTATACAAGAAATAAAGATCATTCCGGTTTGGGTTAGCTGGGAAAGGATTTGGGCATCATGTCCGGCTCCGCTGGAAAGGATTATATAAGGATAATCCAATTGTTCACATACTTCCTTCATTATTTTTGTAAGGTTTTCGGAAAGCAATACAGGATCGGTTTTATCAACGATAACCGAATTGAACTTCAAACCCCTTGTTGAACCAATATCATTTCCAAGAGACATGAGTTTTTTATCTATATCCAGGAGTGCTTGATTGGAGGTGCTTCTAAAATCCAGTGTGAAATCTGCCTGTTTTGGAATAATGTTGAACGCACCCGGACTGATGGCTATCTTTCCAATGGTTTCCATACTGCCATAATGATTGGTTGCCACATGATGAGTAGCCTTGAGAGCAAAATCAGAAAGACCCAGAAAAGCATCTTGACGCAGTTCAAAAGGGGTTGTTCCCGCATGGCTGGCTTTCCCGGAGAAAGAGCACAACCGATAGTATTTGCCTGCAATGCAGTCGACGATTCCTATGGATTTGTTTTCTGTTTCCAGTACAGGTCCCTGTTCGATATGAATCTCCAGAAAAGCTTCTATATCAGTTCTCTGGGTTTTGGCATCCAGAATGCTGTCTATGGTAAATTCTGTATTCCCAAGTATTTCTGTGAGCGGTTTTCCAAATTGAGTTATGCTTTTTTCAAGTAATTCCCTTTCTAAAAGCCCAACAAAGGCACGGCTTCCCAGAAAGTCTCCGGTTAGATTCCCCTCCTCATCAGTAAAGGAAACCATTTCAAGAGATTTGGAGAGTTTGATTTTTTCTTCCTTTATTCGTCTCAAGCATTCCAATGATGACAGGACGCCGAGAGCACCATCGAACATTCCTCCATGAATGACCGTATCGATATGAGATCCGGTCATTATTGTTTTTTCCTTTGAGCCTATACGCCCAAATATATTACCGGCTCCGTCCTGTTGGAGCTCGAGACCTGCCGACTGAATTTTGTCTTTGAGCCATTCCCGGGCTTCAAGGTCGGCTTGACTAAAGGAAGGACGGGTGATTCCCCCTTTCGGATCACTGCCTATTTTTGCCAGATCTTCTATGTCTTTGTTCAAACGGTCGATATTGACTTTGATATCCATGTTAATCTCCAAATAATGCTGCTGTTGAGTTTTTTAGCAGCATTGTTATTTAGGGTACCATTTTTGTTTGATAGCCTTATCTCTGACATCTCACATCTTATCATAGTCTCATCTTACTTCTAACGTCTCGTGTCTTACGATTGTCTTAGCTATTGATAACCTTTATCATTTCTCTCACTGCTTTATCTATTCCCACAATAGCAGATCTGGCGATGATAGAAAAGCCAATGCTGAATTCTTTGATTTCTCTGATTTGAGCGACAGGAACAGAATTTCTGTAATCCAGTCCGTGACCAGCATGGATTTCCAGGCCTTGTTTATTCCCATATTCAGCAGCTTTTTTTATTCCTTTCAGAGCAGCATCCCGATCGCTTCCTTTTTTGGATTCCGCATATTTTCCTGTATTGATTTCTATTAAATCAACTCCTAGCCTTTTGCACATTTCGATCTGCTTTAGATCAGGGTCAACAAACATACTGACTTTTATGCTGTTTTCTTGAACTTCTTTAATAAAAGGAGCGAGATGTTTTTCATTGGAAATAACATCCAGCCCTCCTTCTGTAGTCAATTCTTCTTCACGTTCCGGGACTAGGGAGACAACATCTGGTTTGATATCCATTGCGATTTTTTTCATTTCTTCTGTTGCTGACATTTCAATATTCATTTTTGTCTTTATAACCTTCCTGAGAACCCACAAATCGCGTTCTTTTATATGGCGCCTGTCTCCTCTTATATGGCAGACAATTCCTTCTGCCCCTGCCTGTTCAGCTAAAAGTGCTGCCAGTGCGGGTTCTGGCTCCTTATCTTTTCTTGCCTCTCTGATTGTTGCAAAATGATCTATATTGACCGCTAATTTCATTATGACCTCCTAAACAATAATTAATGATAATTATATATATTACAGATTAATTACAGATGTTTTTTTAAAACTTTAACAAGTTGTCGGCCATAACTGCTTATTGTGTTTTTATCTTTTCCTTCGACCATGATTCGAGCCAGATTCTCAGTTCCTGAATATCTTATTTCCACCCGTCCTGAATGTTCAAGTTTCTTTTTTATGTTTTGGATTGTGTCCGCAATTTCTGGAAATTTATAAAAATCTTTTTTTTGACTCACTGGGACATTATAGAATATCTGAGGGTATTCCTGGTAATCTTCAACCAATTTGGAAAGAGGTTTATTCTCTTCACCAAGAATTTCCAGCATTTTGAGGCTGGTTAAAATTCCATCGCCGGTTGGACACTCATCTAATAAAATAGTATGTCCTGATTGTTCTCCTCCCAGATTCGTTTTAACCTTTTCCATTTGTTCCAGAACATATTTATCACCAACGGGAGTACGAAGGAGCTTTATTCCCATTTTGTTTAGAGCCTTCTCCAGACCAATGTTACTCAGTTTTGTGGAAACGACATAATTTGATTTGAGAAGCTCTTTTTTTTTCATGAATTGAGAAAAAACAAAAAGGGTGTGGTCCCCGTTTAAAATATTTCCTTGGTCATCCACCCATATGGCTCTGTCTGCATCCCCATCATAAGCGATCCCGATATCTGCATTGTGTTCAATGACGTGTTTAGCTAATCCTTCTGGATGCTGGGTTCCGCATGATTTGTTTATATTTTTGCCGTTGGGGGTAGTGTGTATTGTTTTTATTTGAAACCCCAGTTCAGAGAATATGTTGGGGGCGTAAAAAGAGCTGGCTCCGTTTGAGCAGTCAACAACTAAAGAGAGATTATTTTTATGAGAGATATTTGAAAAACGGCTTTTGAGAAAATTTCTATATTCTTTACTGTAAGTGTTATCCTGGATGATATCTATATTTTTCTTATCAACTTCTTTTTTCTGTAGTGAAATGGACTTGTCAATTATATTTTCCCATTTTTTTGATATTTTTTTCCCGTCGGACGAGAAAATTTTTATGCCATTGTCTTTATAGGGATTATGAGAAGCAGATATAACAATCCCTGCAGAGAAATGATGTTTCTTTGTCAAGTATGAGATAGCAGATGTGGGGATAATCCCGGTAGAGACTGCGGTTCCCTTTTCAGAATGGATTCCTTGAATTAACGATTGTTCAATCCATTTTCCGGATTCTCTTGTATCTCTTCCTATAATTACTTTGGGACTTAAGCTTTCTTTTTTAATGATGGAAATAAGAGTTTTTCCCAGGGTGTATATAGATGTATGATTCAGAGGATAATGTCCGGCAACCGCTCGTATCCCATCTGTTCCGAATAAATGGCTCATTGTTAATCAGTTTATTGAAAAAAATAATATGGGAACCCTTTTATTATAAAAAAACATATTTACTTTGGTTCCTTTTTCTTTTTATTTACAGAATTATTTTTTTTTATTGTTATTCGGACTTTTACCTGGGTATCTGGATAGACCAAATTTAAATCAGGATCAGGAAGAATAATATCTGTTTCTATTTCTGTGGTTTTTGTTAGAGATGATATATCCAGAGGATATGTTTTTATTACAGAATAATCTTTTATTTTGCTTTCAGGACCTTTAACCAATAATTGAGAGGGAAGCACCTCTATTTTTTCTGTTTGGAAACCTTTTTTTAATTCTCCAACGATATCAGGTTCAACTTTCATGTTTTTTTCTTTTTTCAATTCCAGTCGGAGATGAACCTGGCTTGGAGAAAAATCTTTGATTTCTGCACCTAAAGGGATACTTATCATGCTGCTGTCCAATCGATAATTTTCCCTTCTGACCTGGGCGTTTTCAAGGTTCAAGATGGCATAAAGTTGAGAAGTGTTGATTTGACTGACCACCCGCTGGGGGGCTCTAATGGTTACGTCTATATTAGAGGGAGGCTTTTTAACAAGTTCCATATTGGGAGGGATATTGAAAACTTCTAAAGGAATGGTGAGAGTTCTTTCTGAAAAAATTTTCTCTCTGGGGATCAGTATAATCCAGAGGATCAGTGCCAGAAAAAATGAAAAGAGTTTTAGTCCCCAATTTCGTAGAAATATATTTTTTATATTTTTTTTCATTGTTCTTTCAAGTAATCATTCAATGAAGATTTCAATTTTTCTTTACTCAAATTTCCTTTCATTTTTCCTTTGATGGCGAGAGATATTGTTCCTTTTTCTTCTGAGACCACAATAACCGCAGCATCTGTTTCTTGAGAAAGACCGATGGCTGCAAGATGGCGGGTTCTAGGAAGATATTCGTTTCCCAGGTTATGGGCGGGTGGTAGGGGAAGGAGGCAGCCAGCAGCCGCTATCTTATTCTTTTTAATAATGACTGCTCCGTCATGAAGAGGAGAATTCGGGAAAAATATACTCACAAGAATATCCTTAGAAATATCAGCGTTGACTTTGGTTCCCTGATCGATAAAATTCTTTAAAGAAATTTTTTTTTCAATCGCAATCAGAGCACCAATTTTTTTCGAAGCCATATAATCAACAGCAATAAGCAAATCCAATAATTTGGCATGAAACGACTTAGAGGATAGAGGATTTATGAAAGAGCGGGAACCTATGTCGGTTAAAAATCTTCTGATTTCTGCCTGAAAAAGCACAATCACCGCAATAATCAAATAGGTTATGAAATTTTTTATCAGTCTGTGTGAAACCTTCATATTTGCCAGTTGGGTGACCAAATAAAGAAGTCCAATGATCCCCAAACCTATAGCCATCTGATAGGCTTTTGTATCCTTTATAAGAATGAATAAAGAATAAAGAATAAAAGTAAGAAGGAGAATATCCAGAAAGTCTGATATAGTAAATCTTGACAAAGCATGAATTATATTTTCAAACATGTCTGCGATTTCTTTCCTTTCTTTTTCCGGAATTCCCGGATAAAATTTGGTGGTTGATAAAAGTTTCAGCAACCAGGATCGCTCTTTTTATGGATTCGACATCATGAACTCTGAGAATGTGGGCGCCGTGAATAACACTCAGCACGGCTGTAGAAATGGTTCCTTCAAGTCTTTGCTGAGGAGGTAAATCCAGAATTTTACCTATAAATGATTTTCTGGAAGGGCCCACTAAAACAGGCCGGTTGAGTTCATTAAAAACGTGAAGATTATTGATCAAAGCAATGTTATCTTCAAATCTTTTGCCGAAACCGATTCCAGGATCGATAATTATTTTTTCTTTTTTGATACCGCAGTCCATAGCTATTTTGATCCGGTCATGAAGAAAGGATTTCACTTCAGATAAAACATCTTCATATTCAGGATTGACCTGCATTGTTTTTGGAGTTCCTTTCATATGCATGAGAATAACAGGAGCCTCGTATTTGACTGCAATAGAAGCCATTTGCGCGTCAAAACGGAGGGCACTGATATCATTGATGATGTTGGCTCCGGCATCGAGTGCTGCTCGAGCCACATTTGATTTTGTGGTGTCTATGGAAATGAGTATATCGGATTGTTTTCTTATTCCTGAGATAACCGGAATGGTTTTTTGGAGTTCTTCTTCTTCGGATACAGATTCGGAACCAGGTCTTGTGCTTTCTCCCCCAATATCAATAATATCGGCACCGGCTGATGCCAATTTGAGCCCTCTTTCTATGGCTTTGCCTTCATCATTGAAAAATCCCCCATCGTAGAATGAATCAGGAGTGATATTGATCACTCCCATGATCCACGTTTTTTGACCTAATATCTGGTTTGTATTATTTATGTTAAGGATGTACTCTCTTTTCACCTTCTTACGCTTTTGCTAGAGCCGGTTTTTTAATGGAAGATTTTTCTGTTTTATCTTTTTTTGTTTTGCTTTTTTTATTTTTATTTGGACTGGATGAAGTTTTTTTCCCTTTGATAATTTTATCTATTTCTGAAGAGGAAAGAACTTCTTTATCAAGTAATGATTCTGCAATTTTTATTACTATATGTTTGTTTTTTTCCAATAGGGATTTTGTCCGGTTGAAATTTCTTTCAATAATCTTTTTGACTTCTTCATCGATCAATTCTGCGGTTTTTTCACTGAAATTTTTATGGGTTGTCAATTCTTTTCCAAGGAAAACAAGATCATCCCTTTCTCCAAATGTTAAGGGTCCTAAATCAGACATTCCCCATTGACAGACCATCTTGCGTGCGATTTCCGTAGCTTTTTCGAAGTCATTAGCAGCTCCTGTGGTGGTTTCGTTCAGAAATAGGATTTCCGCACAGCGTCCCGCTAATAAAACAGAAAGCTGGGCTTCAAGATAGTCTTTTGAATAAGTATAACGGTCATCCAGAGGCAGCTGTTGGGTTAATCCAAGAGCCACTCCTCTCGGAATGATGGTTACCTTATGTATGGGATCGGCTTCTGGCAACAGTGCGGCTATCAGGGCATGCCCTCCTTCATGATAAGCCGTGCTTTTCTTTTCTTTATCACTGATTATCATGCTTTTTCTTTCTGTTCCCATGAGGACTTTGTCTTTGGCGTTTTCCAGATCTTGCATTTTGACTTTATTCCGGTCCTTACAGGCTCCCCTGAGAGCCGCTTCATTGACCAGATTGGCTAAGTCTGCACCGGAAAATCCGGGAGTTGAGCGGGCTGTGACTTTAAGATCGACATCTTTATGGAGAGGAATATTTTTAACATGAACTCGAAGGATTTCCTCTCGTCCTTTAACATCAGGCATATTCACCACAATTCTCCGGTCGAATCGTCCCGGTCTGAGGATAGCTGTATCGAGAATATCCGGCCTGTTTGTCGCTGCAATGAGTATGATTCCTTCGTTAGAATCAAATCCGTCCATTTCGACAAGCAGTTGATTCAGTGTTTGCTCGCGCTCATCGTGGCCTCCTCCCAGACCAGCACCTCTTTGTCTGCCGACGGCATCGATTTCATCTATGAAGATTAAACAAGGGGCTTGTTTGATTCCCTGTTCGAATAAATCTCTGACCCGGGAAGCACCGACTCCAACGAACATTTCTACAAAATCAGATCCACTGATGGAAAAGAATGGAACTTCGGCTTCTCCGGCAACAGCCCGGGCTAATAGAGTTTTACCTGTCCCTGGAGCCCCAACCAGAAGAACTCCTTTAGGGATTCGTCCTCCTAATTTCTGGAATTTCTGAGGATTTTTAAGGAAAGCTATGATTTCTTCCAGTTCCGCTTTTGCTTCTTTGACTCCCGCCACATCTTTAAAGGTTACCTTTTTCTGAATGCCGGAAAAAAGTTTTGCCCGGCTTTTCCCGAAAGAGAGGGCTTTGTTACCTCCAGATTGCATTTGTCTCATAAAAAATACCCAGAAAAAAACAAGTAGAATGATCGGAAACCAGGTAGCAAGATAGGAAAACCAGGGACTTCGGGAAGTATCTTTGACCTTTATATTGACATTGTGCTCGCGGAGTATTTTTACAAGGCCATCGTATTGAGGGGGAACGACTGTTTTAAAGGTTTCTTCATTAAAATAAGTTCCTTTTATTTGGCTGCCGGTTATAGTAACTTTTGCAATTTTTCCTTCTTCAATTTCATTAAGAAATTGGCTGAAATCGATTTCTGGTTGGGATGTTCCCGCAGACTGGAAAATACTCCAAAGAACGATTATGATAACTCCTGCAGCAATCCAAAAGGCAATGTTTCTGAATGGCTTGTTCTGTTTCGGTAGTTTCTTATCCATCACTTTATCCTTGCATCCATTTTAACATTTTTTTCAAAAATTGTTAACCTCAATTATTTATATAAAAAAAGTAAACAATGTGTTACCAATTCACCTATTTATATCCTTGACTGGAATCTTTAGTTTTTGTAAGATAGGCACTGTTTCACCGGGGCTGTAGCTCAGCTGGGAGAGCGCTTGACTGGCAGTCAAGAGGTCGTGGGTTCAAGTCCCATCAGCTCCACCACCTGAACTTTTCTGCTTCTCTTGTTGGCTTTTTTCCTGGAGGATTTCCCTTAGTTTGGATAAAACCAGTGATTCTGATATTTCGGTCACTTCCTTCTTATTTTTTTCCTTTTGATTCTGTTTTAAAAAGATACAACAGCCAAGGCTGGAAAAACTGGAAAAAACTGAAAGAATCATTTTTGACCAAGATATTTAACTATGATATATAAAAAAGAAGGCAGGCTGAGAACTGCTGCAATTTCTGGAAGGAGATTTTTTATGGCAGGATTCGAAGGTGTTAAATGGGCGTCCAAACAGATGCGGTATCTGCTTGGAGAAAAAAAATTTGAGATGACAGAAGCTGATTCCAAAGTTTATGCGGTCTCCAGGTCCATTCATTACGGGGCTTTCTTAGCTTTTGAAGGAATTCGGTTTTTCTGCAAAAAAAATGCAAATGGAAAATTGGAAGTGATCTTTCTAAATTGGGGAAAAAACCTAGAAAGGTTTCAGCGGGGAATTTCATTTAATCTGGGACGAAACCAACAAAATATGGTGCCGGAGAAAGATGAATTAGTCCAAGTGTTTATTCATGAATATTTCGAAGATCCCTCTATGCGGGAGTTTTTATCTGAAATGGCGGATCTGGGAGCCCAGGGTTACCTGCGTCCTTTTACAGTTGATGAGGAGCAGTCGATAGGAGTGACTTTTCCCGGCAAGCCTTCAATCCGGGCGGTTGCTTGTCGGTATGATCAATATCTTGGGGAACCTTTTACAGGAGTAGTGGTTCCTCATATGGTCCGGGCAGTTGGCATCAATGAAACCGGATGTCTTAAGCTCGGAGTGAATTATTTGATAAGTGTAAAGGCTGTTGATGCTGCAAAAGAAATATATCCCCAAGCCGCTTCTGCCTTATTGCTGGATGATAATCCTTTTATCAAACTTGAAGACAGAATAATTACAGAATGGGATTCCTCCTGCTGCTTATTTGCTTTTAAGGATGGAACTGTTCTTAAAATCCCGGAGAGCAACCTTATTCTCCCTTCCGTAACCATAATGGGAATGGCAATCATTTTGAAGGATATGGGTGTTCATGTACAGGAACGGGATATGACATATGGAGAATTGATTCAGAAAGTGGAATCCGGGGAATTGGTTACAGTGTGCAGTGTGGGAACAGCAGGGATTCTCAACCGCTGTCAGAAGTTAATTCTGGTTGATAAAAATAACAAAATTATGAAGACTTTTGAATCGGATGAAAAACATGAGCTTTTCCATAAAATGGGTGAGGCAAAAGATTATTATTGGAATATTTATCAAGAAAAAGTTAAGTTTCTATCCGGAATGAAGCTTAACAAATATGTTATATGATATATTACCAAGCTTAATGGGATTATCTATTCATTTCCCCAAGGTGGAATAGAGACAATGATTGTCTCCTTTATGGGAAGACCTTTTTCTCAGATTCTCCCACTAAAATTTCACCTGGAACCAAAATTATCTGGAGTGTTTTCTTCATTCCGGTCAGTTGCCGGTGGAGGAGCTGGTGAAAGAGAAGAAATTTTGTCTCTTAGCTCAGGAGTCATGTCAATATCAAGAGAAGCGATGGAATCCTTCAATTGATTGATATTGCGGGTTCCGATGATAGGAACTGTCACAGCAGGATGAGAGGCAACCCATTTGACAGCAAGAGCAGCCGGATTATAATCATTTTCAAGAGCAAATTCAGTGAATTTTTGGGCTGTTTCATACATCCATTCATTCCCGTAACGGGTTTTGTACATTTTATTATCAACGAGCCTCCCTTTTTCAGGCTTTTTATTGATGCCGTATTTTCCGGATAAAAGGCCTCCTCCTAAAGGGCTGTAAGGAATCACACCCAATTTTTCCTCTAACGCCATTGGAAAGATTTCAACTTCGGCTTGTCTTTTTACCAGATTATACATGGGCTGTATGCAGGCGAAGGGGGCAAGTCCTTGTTTAGCTGATATCCCCAGTGCTTTTTCTATCTGCCAGGCTGCAAAGTTGCTAGCTGCTGTATAAAGAATTTTCCCCTGTTTGACCAGGTCATCCAGAGTGCAGAGAGTTTCCTCAAGGGAAGTGAAATCATCGAATCTATGCAAAAAGTAAATATCTATTCTGTCTGTGTTGAGCCTTGTTAGGCTCTGTTCCACAGCATTTATGATGTGATAGCGGGAAGAGCCTCTGGCATTGGGGCCCTCTCCAGTCGGAAAATAAACCTTTGTGGTAATGACGACTTTCTCCCTGCAGCTATTAATGAGCTTTCCTAAAATTTGTTCTGCTCTGCCTTTCTGATAGACATTCGCGCAATCAAAAAAATTGATTCCTTTGTCCCTGCAGAAATGAAACATCTCTGCGGATGTCTTTTCGTCCGCATCACCACCAAAAGACATTGTGCCGAAACAAAGTTCAGATACTTTGACCCCAGTTTGACCCAAATAAGTATATTCCATAATGGCTCCTTAATATAATAGAATCTTGCTTTTTACATAAATTATCATTCTCATTATATTATAAAAAAAAAGCTTTTTTATCAATAATAATACCATTGAAGGGAAAGATTTGAATTAAACTGTAGACCTAAGCATATTTTTTTATTAATATAAAAAGGAAATTGGAGTTTGTTTATAAAATAAGGATGACAAAGTGAAAGCCAAAGCCTTTATAATATCTATGAGACCCGGTCAATGGATAAAAAATCTATTCATTTTTGCTGCCCTTGTGTTTTCCCAAAAGTTTCTGGATCCCGATCTTCTCTTTAAAACAATCATTGCATTTGTTGATTTTTGTCTTATTTCTGGAGCTGTCTACATAATCAATGATGTTTTTGATATCAAAATTGACAGGATGCATCCCAAAAAGTCAAAAAGACCCATTCCCAACAATGAAATAAGCAAAAAACAGGCTATATCCTTTTTTGTGATTTTGACCGTTTTTGCTTTTGGGTTGGCTTTTTTTCTGGACAAGTCATTTTTTCTCATGGCACTGATTTATTTTTTGGTTAATATTATGTATTCAATGAAACTGAAACATGTGGTTATCATTGATGTTTTTTTAGTTGCTGCCGGTTTTTTAATTAGAGTTATCGCCGGAGGATTGTTGATTGATGTGCCCATTTCTTCCTGGCTGCTCATCTGCACCCTGTTGTTGTCTTTGTTTATCGCAATGGGAAAAAGAAGACACGAACTTCTGATTTTAGATCAAAACGCTTCCAAGCATCGTCCGATATTGAAAGAATACAGTACCTATCTTTTAGATCAAATGATAGCTGTTGTGACAGCATCGACATTAATTGCCTACTGTCTTTATACTATATCGGAAGAGACCATTAAAAAATTCGATACGCCATATCTTTTTTTCACTTCTCCGTTGGTCCTTTACGGAATATTCCGCTATCTTTATCTTATTCATAGGAAGGAACAAGGAGGGAGCCCAGGAGATTTGATTATTAAAGATAAGCCTTTATTGATAGATATCATGCTATGGATTCTATCTGTGGTCTTTATTATTTATGTTTTATAGGAGATATTTGAATGAACAAAGCGAAGGTTGCTGTTGTTAAAACTTCCTCTAATACAGTCCTTGAGGACTATAATCGGTTGATGCATCTGGCTGATTACAAGAAATATTTACCAGCAGATAAGGATACAGCTTTGAAAATCAATATCTCCTGGCATTATTTTTATCCTGCTTGTTCGACCACTCCATGGCAATTGGAAGGGGTTATAAAAACTCTCTTGAAAGATGGATATAAAAAAGAGTTGATTCATGCCTGTCACAACCGAACAGTGGTGGTTTCCTCGAAAAAAGGAGAAATAAGAAACAAACATTTGCCTGTTGTGCAAAAATACGGGCTCAGAAACATCCATCTCTATGAAAATGAGGAATGGATCAAATATGAACCAAAATGCAAGATAAGAGTTTTGTATGATATATTTCCTGATGGTTTGGAAATTCCCAAAAGAATGATTGGAGAAAATATTATCCAACTGCCCACCATGAAAACTCATGTGTTCACTACAATGACAGGAGCTATGAAAAATGCTTTTGGCGGACTTCTTCATGACAAGAGGCATTGGACTCATTCTGTGATCCATGAAACTCTTGTCGATCTTCTGGCTATTCAAAAAGAAATCCATACAGGAGTTTTTGCAGTTATGGATGGAACCATAGCAGGCGATGGCCCGGGGCCAAGATGTATGGTTCCCTATATAAAGGATTATATTTTAGCCAGCGAAGATCAGGTGGCTATTGATGCGATTGCTGCCAAAATGATGGGCTTTGAACCCATGGATTTAAAATTCATCCGTCTTGCTCATGAAGACGGTCTTGGATGCGGAGACCTCAACGAGATAGAAGTGGTGGGTGAAGATATTTCCAAAGTCAATTTTCATTTCCACCAGCAGAAGAATACCTTTGCCAGTTTAGGACAAAAAATAATTTATTGGGGCCCTCTGAAGCCGCTGGAAAAATTGCTTTTGAGGTCTTTTTTCACTCCATGGTCTTATTTAGCTTCGATCATTTTTCATGATTATTTATGGCATCCTTTTATCGGGAAGAGGAGGACTCGAAAGATTCTTAATAACACAAAATGGGGGGAATTATTCAAACGATATTGATCGTAAGAATCGCAGGCTTTTTGGTTCTTTTTCCAGATGGAAAACAATGATGGATTGAAGTATTTTACCGATATCATCAATCTGTTGGGAAGAAAAGGGGAAATGCTCTGTTTTGGAAGGAGGGTTTTTTTTTATCCAGCGAAGGAATTCAATCAATTCCGGATTTATTTTTTCTTTTTTACTTTGAGCGCATCTATGACAGAAAGCTCCGTCTTTTTTTTCTGACAGCCATCCGGATCCTTTAAGGGGTTTCCGGCAAGATTTGCATGTGTCCAGAACAGGCAGGAATCCAGAAATCTTTAATGTCCATGCTTCAAAGTAACGGGTTAAAAAATTTATATCTGCTCCGTTTTTAATAGCATGCAATAAAGAGAGCAATAGCCGGTACTGTTTGTCTTCCTTTGACCTTAAAGGAAGGAACTCTTCAATGACTTCTGCAAAATAACAAAGGTTGAAATATATATTCAATTCAGACTGTATTTCGAAAAAAGAATCAATAAGGTCACAATTACTAATGGTCACAAGATCTTTTTTTTCTTTTTCATAGTAGAAAATGCAAATCAGAGAAAAAGGTTCCAGGCTGCTGCCAAAGCGGTTTCCAAATTTACGCGCTCCTTTGGCAATACCCTTGATGATACCTTCGTCTTTGGAAAAGAAAACCACAAGTCTGTCTTGTTCACCGATATCGAAGTATCGAAGGATAATGGCTTCGGATTGTTTGAGAGGCATGAAATTTAATTCATCAAGTGTTTAAGAAATAGAGTCCCCAATCCTAGAAACACAGCGAAACCAATTGTGTCTGTGCACATGGTTAATATATTCACAGAACCCAGAGCTGGATCGAGTTTCAACAGCTTCAGTAATAAAGGGATAAGTGTGCCCAGTAGAGCAGCGAGAAAGAGATTGATGATAATGGCAAGCCCCAAAATGAGCCCTAAATAAGGATTTCTTATCAAAAAATAAGAAAGCACCGCAAGTAAAGAACCGATCACTATACCATTGCCTATTCCAACGATTATTTCTTTGAGTAACGCTTTTTTGGCTGTGAGCCAGGCTGCTTCACCGATGGCGATTTCACGAACCATAATGGCTATGGTTTGATTCCCTGCGATGCCACCCAGAGCAGCGACAAGGGGCATAAAAACAGCGAGAATAACAGCTGCTTCCAAAGTGCTTTTAAATTGGTTGACAATAAATGGAGCCAAAGAAGCCGTTAAAATGCTTAACAATAAAAAAGGAAGCCTTCTCTTTATGGATTTAAAAGGATTATCTTTGATTCTTTCTGATGTGTCCAGTGAGACCATTTTGTACATATCTTCTGTGGCTTCTTTATCGATGACGTCTATGACATCGTCAACAGTCACAACTCCGATCAGGACTCTTTCTGAATCAATAACAGGAACCGCAACCAGATTATAGTCTGCAACAATCCGGGCGACCTGTTCCTGGTCTGTTTCTGGTGTCACACTGATAACATCTTTGGTCATTATGGTTGTTAAAGTTGTATCGGGTTTTGCAAATAATAATTGTTTTAAAGATGTGACTCCAACTAGGTGGTTTTCATTGTCAACAATATAAAGGTAAAAAGCGGATTCAACGTCTCCTTCCAGCTGCATGGCAGTGATGGCGTCTGATATTTTTGTGTTTTGGTTCAGAGCATAATAATTGGTGGACATGATCCTGCCGGCTGTTTCTTCGTCATAGTGAAGGAGTTCTTTGATATCCTCAGATGGTTTCTTTTCCATGGCGGTTAATATATGCTTTTGGGTTTCTTCCGGAAGCAAATAAAGAATAGAAGCGACGTCATCAGAAGGGATGATATGGAACAGTTCGATGATTTGATCCAATTGAAGCTCTTTAATGAGTTCAGCTGAGTCATTGGGATCCAGTTCGCTGACTGCTTCAGCTATTTTTTCTTTATTATTATCGAAGATAACCTTAAACACAGTCAGTTTTTCGCTAAAAGTCAAGTGATTGATGAGGGAAGCAATATCGGCTGCATGAAAATTCTTGAGTAGATTCCATAAGCGGGACAGAGCTCCCATGTTTATGAATTTTCTTGTTGAGTTGATAATCAGTTGTTGAGCTTGAATCCTCATGATTTTACTTTCGATTTTTTATAAACCATATCATAGCAGTCCAAATAAAACAATTTTTTTTTGACTTCTTGATTAGGATATCAAAAGAAACAGTATTATTCTATAAGAGAAATGTTAAGAAGTTCTATTTTTTTAGAAAGACTCTCTTTGTTGATTCCCAGTTCAGAGGCTGTGGAAGCGAGATCCCAGTTGTTTCTGAGCAGGGCTTGATGAATGTACTCTTTTTCAAATTTTTCACTGGCTTGTTTTAAGGATTTGTCTTTGTTGTTATTCTGAATGATTTTTGATTCCCTGGGTTCAACAAGCAGAGAAAGATGTGAGGATGTGATTTTTTCTTCTTCAACCATAATCACAAATCGTTCAATGACATTGCTGAGTTCATTGATGTTTCCAGGCCAAGAATAGTTGACAAACGCCTTCATGGCATCTTTACTCATGGATTTTTGTTTTTTCCCGTATTCCAGAGAGAAATATTTGAGAAAATAATTGATGAGCAAAGGGATATCATCTTTTCTTTCTCTCAAAGGAGGAATATGAATGGGGATTACATTGAGTTTGTAGTATAGGTTTTCTCTGAATTTTCCATTTGATTTTAATTTTCTCAAGTCTACATTGGTTGCAGCTATGAATCTCACATCGATGGGAACTGATTTATAGGAACCAAGAGGTTCAAATTTATGTTCCTCAATGATTTTTTCCAGTTTTGATTGGATTTTTAGACTCATTTCGCTTATTTGATCCAGAAAAAGAGTTCCGCCATCAGAAAGTAAAATTTTTCCTTTTTTATCTTTTTCGGTTTTAGAGCTGCTCGCTTTGTTGTATCCAAATAATTCTATTTCAAGGAGGTCATCAGGAATGGCAGCGGAATTGATGGGGATGAATCTTTTGTTTTTCCTGGGACTGTTTTGGTGAATGAGGCGGGCAATCAGCTCTTTCCCGGTTCCATTTTCTCCTGAAATGAGCACACACCCGTTTGTTGGAGCTGTCAGGTTAATTTCTTTCCTTAATTTATTTATAGAGGGATCTTTTCCTATAAAATGGAATTTGTCTTTGATTTCTTCCCGAAGAAGGATGTTTTCTTCCTCCAGTTTTTTTTGTCGAAGAGCATTTTTTACCGTAAGAACAACTTTCTCAAGAGTTAAAGGTTTCTCCAGAAAGTCATAAGCACCGAGTTTCGTGGTTTTGACAGCTGTCTCAACATTTCCATGACCGGAAATCATGATCACAGAATAATCTCCGTTCAGTTCTTTGATTGTTTTAAGCACATCCACTCCATCCATTTCCGGAAGCCAGATATCCAGAAGTACCAGATCAAAATTATCCTTTTCTAATAAATCAAGGCCTTGTTGTCCTGACTCAGCGGTTTCCACAAAATAGCCTTCATCCTCGAGAACGCCTTTCAGAGAAGACCTGATACCGACTTCGTCATCAATGATTAAAATTTTTTCTTTCATCATACTGGAATATATATTATAAATTTAGCTCCATGTGGTTTCAAGTTTTCAACATCAATGGCGCCGTTGTGCTCCATGATGATCTGGTGAACAATAGATAAACCCAGTCCTCTTCCTTTCTTTTTAGTTGAATAATTTGGAAAAAAAAGTTTTTCTTTGTCTTTGGTTGAAATTCCAGGACCTGAATCAGAAATTTCAATTTTTACTCTGTTTGTGGATTCCTGGTAAGAAGTGTTTATTTTAACTTTTCCTTTTTTGTTCAAGGCGTCAATCGCATTATCAATGATATTGATAAAGACTCGTTTGATCTGTTCTTGATCAATCTGGATAGGAGATGGGACATCAGAAGAAAAGGAGACTTCAAATTCGATGTCTGAAAAGATGCCTTTGAAAATAGAAATCGTTTGTTCTATGAGCAAATGAATATCTGCTGGCTCTAAAGATATTTTGGGCATTCGGGCAAAATTGGAAAATTCATCAACCAGGGATTTTATAGTGTTGGCTTCTTGGATAACTGTTTGAGCTCCTTCCTTGATGACTTTGTAATTATCTTTATGGTCTTTTTCCAGATTTTTCATTATTCTTTCGGCAGATAGCTGTATCGGAGTGAGAGGATTTTTAATTTCATGGGCAACACGTTGGGCCACTTCTCTCCAGGTTGCAATTTTTTGAGCTTTAATGACCTGGGTGAGATCGTCAAGCACAATGATCACTCCGGTTGTGCTATTTTTTGCTCGTTTTAGCGGCGAAAGAGTAATAGCCAACGTCCGGCTATGACTGTTGAAATTTATATTTATTTCTCGTTCAGGAAGGTTATATTTGTTTTTTATTCCTGACTGGATATTTTCCACAATCTCTTCATATCTCGGGGAATTGAAAAATTCTTTGTAACTTTTACCGATAGGATTTTTATCGAATAATTCCAGCATTTCTCTTGCTGAGGGATTTATCGTGGTGATGATTCCTTCTGTATCGAGAGTGATGACTCCCGTGGCAACATTGTTGAGTATGGTTTCAGTGTATTGTTTTCTGGCTTCCAGTTCAGTGGTTTTTTGAGCAATATTCAACCGGCTGTTTTTTAATGTGGATATCATTTGGTTGAATGAATCGATAAGGCTTCCTAACTCGTCAGATGCCGGATCTTTAACTCTAACATTTAAATTTCCCGAAGAGACTTTTTTGGTTGCTTGAACCAATTTTTCAATAGGGACTGTTATTCCTTTTGCCAGGCGGAAACCGATCCAGCTGGCGGCAAAAATAATCAATATAGTGATAAAAACAAGAGATATAAGATAAAAAGATTCAAGAGGAGTTTTGTGTATTTTTAATTGTCGATATCTTTGGACATAGGAAGTGATGTTGTTTATTCTTTGAGCATAATTTTGTGGTAAGAATTTTCCGGTCACAATCAACACTGTTCCTATATCAGAAATATTGAATGAGATTCCCCGTCGGATGATCTCGCCGTTTCCCATAGGATCAATGCTGCTAAACAGTTCTCCCAGATGAGCTCTTTTAACTATGTTGGCATCAAGGTCACGATAATCCCTGAAAGGAAGATTTGGATTGAGGTAGGAAAAGAGTTCTTCGTTGTTGAGGAAAACGGCAATTTCATCCAGGTCATATTCTTTGAGTTTTTCCCTTATGAATATTTTTAAAGGGGTGGTGCTTTGTTCATTAATAAGATTTTTTTCTTGAATGGTTTTACTTAATTGTTGGGCGTAATGGAATGTGATTTCTTTTTCATTTATATAGAAGCCGTCTGCAAGATTTTTTGTATCGCTCAGAATTTTATCTATGGGCGTTTTGAACAATGATTCGATATTTTTGTTTATCAAATCGCTGGCAAAGAAAAAAAACAAAAGCACGGGGATCAGGGAAAGAGCAGTGAAAAACATAAGAAGTTTGGTTTTGAAATGGGAGCCAACCACTTTTCTTTTTCTTTCCAGATAGAGTTTGATGAGATTTCTTCCGAATACGAATAAAACGATCAAAGAAAGGAGAAGAACAATAATAACCAGAGTGGAAAGAAGTATTCTTGTGGAGTATGTTGGTGAGAATTTTTGAACTTCACTGATAATGTATTGGATAATGAAAAAAAGTATGATCAAAAGGATCATAATAGCTCCGATAACTCGGGAAGCTTTCTGGTTAGATTCGTTCATTTCATCACTTTTTCATTTTCTTTTAGGACTTTGTCTTTTTTTTCCGGATTATTTCCTTTTTTGATGAATTGATGGTAATTATTCACCGTTATTCTTATATTTTTTTTATCCACACCGGAAAATCCTAATTTTTTGCCTTGTTTATTATTTATTTTGAAATTGATACCTCCAGCATTTCCCAGATTTAGGATGATTTCATGGAAAGCTTTAAATTTGAAGTGTTCTTCTGGTTTTTTTGTTCCCTCAACGACAATTTCACCGTCTGCAGTGACTTGGAGCCAGGTTTCTTCTATGACGAAAATTTCCATTGTCAGGTTGGTTTTCGTATCACGGGAAATTAAATATAAAGAAAGAGAAATAAGAAGGAGAAAAATTATAGAGATGCTGAAGTTTTTTAAAAAATTTTTAGTTTTGGGGTTATGGAAAAAATTTCTTTTTATATTTGTGTTTTTTTCTCCATTGTGATTTTTCTGTTTTAATTCTTGATAATATTTATCGAGGATTTCTTCTTCATCGAGACCTAAATATCTTGAGTAAGAACGAAGAATTCCCTTGATGTAAAATTCACCGGGGAGAGATTGCATTTGATTTTCTTCGACAGCTTTTAAAAATTTCAGGCTTATTCGGGTTGATTCAGAAGCCTCCGCAAGTGTTTTTCCTTTGGATTCTCTTTTTTGTTTGAGTTCTTCGCTTAAAGACGGCATTTAATAGAATTTTATGTCAAGAATAAAAGTATGTCAATATACTGGAAAAGTGGAAATTTCCTTCATTTTTTACGTTTTCAAAAATTGAGTTATGGAAGTAAAGCTTCCAAAAAACCCAATAATAGCACCCCCGATAATGAGAGAAAAGCATTGAGAGAAAGACAGATATCTGAAATTGATGAGTTCATTGAAAGCTCCAAGGGATTTCCCAAGATAGACAGGGAAAAGCTTTATAAGAATGAGCAATAAAACAAGGGAAATGCCTCCTCCTAAAATACCAAGGATGATTCCTTCCAGCAGGAATGGAATTCTGATATAAGTATTGGTTGCTCCGATCAGTCGAAGGATTTCGATTTCGTCTTTTCTCGCCATAACATTCAGTTTAACCACGTTTGATATAATGAATAAAGAAGCAAGACTCAATATTCCTCCCAGAAAAAACCCGATTGCTTTTGCCAGTTTGCTGAATGATTCCATTTTATTAACCCATTCTTGGTTAAACTGGACTTCTTTGATCCCTTCGGTGTTTTTCATCTTATCTATAAAGAGAGTGAGATCATCTGAGTAGAGAATGTCATTTTTTAATGTAGCCTCAATAGAAGGAGGTAACGGATTGGATTCCAGATTTTCGATAACCCTTTCAAGATCGGGGAAATTGTTCAAAAAATTTTCTAAAGCTTTTTCAGCTGATTTGAAATGATGATCATCAATGAGAGGGGATGATTGAAGCAGGCTTTCAATACTATTTATCCTGTCCTTTGGAATGTCTTTTTCAAGAAAAAACACAATGATCATATTTTCAGAGAATTTTTTTGCTAAATATTGCAGATTGTTGGAAAGAGAAAGAAAAATACCAAAAACAAGAAAAGAAAAGCAAATAATGGAGATGGAAAAAACATTGCGGACTTTATACTGCCATAGATTGTTGAGAGTCTCTTTGATAAAATGCTCTATTTTTTTGATGATCAGAATGTTTCCTTTCTCAGTAATTTTCCTTTGTATAGAAAAAGAATATTGTTTCCAAAATGGCGAATAAGCTCTCTGTCATGGGTGCATATAATGACCGTTGCTCCCTGCTTGTTTATTTCATTAAATAGGCTCATGATTTCAAAAGCCAATTCAGGATCGAGATTTCCTGTCGGTTCATCCGCAAGAATGATTTTCGGATTGTTCACAATAGCTCTGGCAATAGCTAATCTTTGTTGTTCTCCATAAGATAAATGAGAGGGATATTCCCAGATTTTGTTGTGAAGGTTTACCATGTGTAAAGCGTTAAAAACTTTTTTCTTCAGTTCTTTTTGTTGAAATCCCAGCACTTGGAGAACAATGGACACATTATCGAATACTTTTTTATGGAAAAGGAGACGGAAATCCTGGAACACAATACCCATTATCCTTCTTAGTTGATATATTTTATGGTCTGGAATTTTCTGAATGTTTTTTCCATTGATAATGATTTGTCCATGGGTGGGAAGGATGCCTCTAAAAATGATATTCAATAGGGTTGTTTTTCCGGATCCACTGGGCCCGGTTACGAAATAAAAATCTCCTTCTTTAGCATGAAAACTGATATCGGAAAGAGCCCAATCAGGTTTCTGATATTGTTTCCCTATTTTGTATAATTCAATCATTTACAAAACGGCTTTTATATGGATTCTTTCTATATAATAAAGGTAAATGTGATATTCTTTCAATGCTTTTTTTATATTGGGGAGAGAATTGGGTTGTTTAAAAAAACAGATACATGAACCATCCGAAAAGAATAGCCCCAACAACCATAGAAAAAAATAAGAAAAGAAAGTATTTGATTTGTTCTTTCTTTTTGTTCCTTCGGATAAGAGTAAGAACCACGCTCACAAATAGCGCATATATGATCATAGATATCAAATGACTTTTAAGTATCATTCTTTTTTCCCTCTGGCAATATCAAAAGCATCCAGAGCGACGAGGTAATTAAGCAGTCCTGCTCCTGCAATATAAGTCGTTCCAAATTCATAGGTGGTCTTGTGAAGTTCTCCGATTCCTATGGATGTGAACCGGGAAATGATATAAAGAAGACCATTTCCTATATCTGAAAAGAACGCCAGGATAGTCAAAGGATTTTTTGTCTGGAAGGAATATATTTTACCTCCCATAAATAAACCCAGTAAGGTCATTCCCAGGATGCAGGAGAAAAATATGACTCCCTTGATATGCTTTTTCAGATATATATGTCCTAAGCCTGGAACTAGCAATCCTAGTATAAGCGAAGCAATGGAATTTTTAGTCATTTTTTTTAAGGATTATCATAATAGAAAAGATTCACTAAATCAAGGAATTTAATTTATAAGTTGTTAGATGTTGTTTGTTACTTTATAATATTGAAACAAGATGAAAGTCAGGATATTTATACTCATATTTGTTTTGAATGCAGTCTTCTTAGCAGCTCAGAATAATACCAATGTATATCTTTCTTTTGAGTTTGCCAAAGGACAGGAAGGAACATCTTTATATGATGGGACATTCACCAACTCTGCGCTGGGTTTGATGTTTACCGGCAATATAAAGGAACAAAAAGTAGGATACAATGCTGAAGTGAAAATCAACGGGAATGCTGGGTTTGAGGTGATTCAGGCGCTGGCAAGTTTCAACATCCAGAATTATGCTAATATAAAAGCAGGCCTCTTTTTGGTTCCTTTTGGAGGATACAACACATCTAGCCGGCCTTTTCAGACGATGCTCATAAATAGACCCCTTAATGTGGAACATTTTTATCCGTCCAATTGGAGAGATATAGGAATTTTATTCGAGGGACAATACAAAAGTATTTTTTATTCAGCCTATGTGGGAAATGGACTCAGAGAAGGAGAAAATCTAAACAGCGGACAGCAATTCAGGGATAATAATAAAGATAAAGGAAAAGGCGGCCGGATCGGATTGTCTTTAAGTGAAGAATTCAATATAGCCTATTCCCATTATAGAGGGAAGTGTGATGAAGAAAACAGCCGCAACATTGTGCTTCGTGGAGTTGACTTGATGTGGTCATCTCAGGAATATATTGTCCGGGGAGAGTACATCCAGGGACAAATTGAGAATCCGGACGGTTATTCAAAGGGAGAAGCAAAAGGGTATTTTGTAGAAGTGGGGATTGATTTATTGGGAGTGAGGCCGGTGGTAAGTTTCCAGCAGTACGAATATGAAGATATGTTTCACGGTTCTGATTTTTCAAATGAAGAGAATCCCGGTTCGGGCATTTCAGAAAAGAGCAGCCGCTGGACAATCGGTCTTGTTTATTTTTTAAAAGAAAACGTATTGATCAAACTTGAATATGATCTCAATAAGAAAGATGAAGAGGATGATCCCAAAAATAATGTGTTTCTTTTTCAGTTAGCATTGACTTTCTAAAGGAGGACTTCAATTCACTTCTTTCTTGTCTTTCACCGGCGCTTCTGGTAAAATTTTCTATTAAACAGTTTAAATCCCAAATTTTAGTGTCTTATTTCCAGAGGTGATTTATGGCTAATTTGCTGGTTGTTGGTATGCAGTGGGGAGATGAAGGAAAAGGAAAAATCATTGATCTTCTTGCCCCTTCTTTTGATATAGTAGCTCGCTATCAAGGGGGGCACAATGCCGGGCACACTGTATGGATCAATGGAAAAAAAATTGTTCTGCATCTGATCCCGTCGGGAATTCTTCGTCCGGGGAAGCTGTGTGTCATTGGAAATGGAGTGGTGGTCGATTTGAAATCCCTTCTTGAAGAAATGAATATGCTGAAAAGATTGGGTATTGATCTGGATGATAATTTAGCCATTAGCAAGAATGCTCATCTTGTTTTTCCTTATCACGGGGCATTGGAAAAGATCAACGAAGATAGGAAAGGAGAGAAAAAAATCGGAACCACTTTAAGGGGTATCGGGCCCTGTTATGAAGATAAAATGGCAAGAATCGGGATTAGAGCCGGCGATCTTCTGGATTTATCGATACTAAAAGAGAAGATTGAAGAAAATGTCAAAGAGAAAAACAAGAGATTCAAACTACACAATCATGATTTGTTTGATTCGGCGTCTATCTATAAAGAATATGCTTCTTATGCATCCCAATTTAAAAAATATATAAAAGATATCTCATTTCTACTCCATGAAAGGATGGCGCGGGGAGACAGGGTGCTTTTTGAAGGAGCTCAGGGAACCCTCCTGGATATCGATCATGGGAACTATCCCTATGTCACCTCATCCAATTCTTCGGCAGGAGGAGTTTGTACAGGATTAGGGATTCCTCCCGGAAAAGTGGATGCTGTTATTGGAGTCACCAAATCTTATACCACAAGAGTGGGAGAAGGCTCTTTTCCCACCGAAATCTCCGGGACACAGGGTCAATATCTTTTGAGAAAAGGAAATGAATTTGGAGCGACAACAGGACGGCCGCGGCGTTGCGGATGGTTTGATGGAATGGCTGTTTCCCATTCCTGCCGGATCAATGGAATAGAAAAAATTGCTCTCACCAAGCCGGATGTTCTGGACGGAATTGAGGAAATAATGGTATGCACGGGTTATGAGTATAAAGGGAAAAAATTGAAAAGCTTTCCCCTAGAAACCTGGATTTTAGATAAAATAGTCCCTCAGTATAAGAAAATACGCGGTTGGAAAAAACCGGTCGAAAATGTGAGGGATTATCAGTCATTCCCTCAAAATTTTAAGGATTATATAAAATTCATTGAAGATTTGATTCAGACAAAAGTGGTTATTATATCAACGGGCAAGGAAAGAAATGATACTGTTTTAATAGATGATGGGTTGAAAGACATGGTGGATCTGAAAAAAATCTATTCAAATTTTCAATGAACCGTTTTGTTTTTTCTGGATTGCACTCAAAATGAATGACAATTTACTGCAGTGGATAGAGATTGACAGTTCAGCCCTTGATCACAATATAAAAAAGATAAGAACAGTGATCGGCGCTGATAAAAAGCTTTTGGTTCTGGTCAAAGCCAATGCTTATGGTCACGGTATCGTTGAAATATCCAGACTGGCTCTAAAAAGCGGTGCGGATTGGCTGGGGGTTCATTCCATCGAAGAAGGAATTCTCCTTCGCAAACAGGGATTTGACTGTCCTATTCTTATTGTCGGATACGTACCTTTGATTCGATTAGAAGAAGCGGTTAAGGGAGATTTAAAGCTCACCGTCTATAATATTGAAACCATCGAAAGATTGGCATCTGTATGCCATTCCCTGAAGAAAAAAGCATTTCTCCATCTGAAGCTGGAAACCGGCACTCACCGTCAAGGTATCAACAAAAGAGATGTCTTATCATTTGTAAGAAAAATTAAAGAGAATCCTTATCTGGTTGCAGAGGGGATTTCTTCTCACTTTGCGAATATCGAGGATACAACTGATCACAGTTATGCTAAATTACAAAAAGAAAATTTCAACAGAACACTTCACCAGTTAGAGAAAAACAAAATTGCTATTCCCCTGAAACATATGTCTTGCACAGCCTCTGCCATTCTTTTCAAAGAGACTCACTTTAATATGGTTCGAACGGGAATAGGGATCTATGGATTATGGCCTTCAAAACAGACTTATCTTTCCTCTCTTCTCAATAAAGGAAAACCTATTGGATTGAAGCCTGTTCTTTCCTGGAAAACCAGGATTGCCCAGATAAAGGATGTTCCTGAAGGAGCCTATATTGGATATGGATGCACCTACCGGACGACGCGGAGAACCAAACTAGCCGTTCTGCCTGTCGGATACTATGACGGCTATAGCCGCAGTCTGTCCAACCGTTCTCATGTTATTGTCAAAGGGAAAAGAGCCCCCTTAAGAGGACGGGTGGCTATGAATTTTATAGTGGTTGATGTGACCGATATCGAGGGAGTCCAATTGGAGGATGAAGCTGTGCTTTTAGGAAAAGAGGGGAAAGAAACCGTATCAGCCGATTATCTGGCTTCTCTTATTGGCACCATTAATTATGAAATCGTGACCCGTATCAATCCAAAAATACCGAGAATCGTCAAATAAATAAGGGTCATTCCTTATTGTTTGGACGGGTAGAGATAAATCGTTCGGGGTTGGGATGGATAGAAGGATTTTTGAAATAAGAGACATTGCAAAGAATGAGAAAAAAGGAAAGAGATTTCCCTGAAAACAATCCGGACTGGTTGTTGTTTACTTTGTATTTTTTAGGCGGCCAGGCATGTTGAAATTGAAAAAACTGACTGTCCTTTTTCTGTTCATCTGTTTTTTTATTCAGTGTTCATCTCAAGCAGACTTTGGAACAGTAACAGCTGTTTATGATGGGGATACCATTAAAGTCCGCTTCCAAACAGGAAAAGAAGAAAAGATAAGACTCATTGGAATCGATGCCCCGGAAACTGGTTCTGATAATAAAGAAGTCAAATTAAAAGCGCTTTTTTCAAAAAGATTTGCCTTTAGCCACTTATACAAAAAATACATAAGAATGGAATATGACTGGGAAAAACGCGATCAATACGGGAGGCTCTTAGCCTATATCTGGACGAAAAAAGGAATACTGTTTAATGAGTTGATAATTCAAAAGGGATACGCTCGGGTTTATACCCGGTTTCCCTATAAGTCAGAATATAAAGACCGTTTTTTAAAGGCTGAAGAATATGCGAAAGAACAAGGAAACGGCATTTGGAAAAACAAACCCTACCCTTTAATTACTAGGAAAGAAATAGCGGACTATAAGGGCAGGCTGGTTTCCTATGAATTCGTGTGCGGGAGCATCCAGGATAAAGGAAACCTGTTGCTTCTCCAGTCAATAAGAGATGATTTCGGTGTTCCTATCTATAAAAGATATCTTCAATTTTTCCCAGATATTTCTTCTTGGAGAGGGAAAAAGATCATCATTTCCGGTTTGTTGGAGGAATATAAAGGCAAGCCTCAAATCATGCTGTTCTTTCCCTCTCAACTAAAATAAGGGGACATCATACCCATTTCCCTTTTTCCCATCTGGACAAACAAAAGAACGCCTGATTGGATTCGAATTCCCGCTGTTTTGCTTGCTCCTTTACTTTTCTTCAGCTTCAGATTCAATCGGTATCATCTCAAAAGCTTTCCCGCCAAATAAATCTGTATTGCATATTGAAAACAGAGGTCAATCAAGACAGCAGTGAGGTCGCGGTTCTGCCTCAACGGCTGAGGTGCAGAATCTTCTTGAGTATCGCCTCTTCGCTGACTGGACCGTATTCTCCTTTGTGAAACATCCCCACGTGCACCTCAGATCTGTACAGACCTTTGGGAGAATAACCGGCTCCCTCAAAAACACCGATTTTCCCTTTGTACATATTTTGATAATTTTCTTGAATTTGTTTGATCCTTGCATTGAATGATTTTTTGGTTTTCTCTATTTTATCTTTGAGAGTTTTGACTTCCACAGGATCAGGCTGGTTCTGTTGCAGGCGCTTGATTTTCCTCTCACATTCCGCAATTGCTGAATCTCTTTCCTTGCGCAGGCTTTCCATTTCATCCTGGCCCCATGGTGTGGGAATTTTGATTCCAGGTGTCAGCAAATGAGCCCATTTGACGTTGTCGGGATCAAGAAGGGCGGTGATATTGGGTTCATGGGGTTCTATCCCCGGAGGATAGAATTCATTGTAGGAAACTGTGGACGTGAAGTATTCGTCTGCCAGATTTCCAAAGGCATGGCCGAGTTCATGCATGAAGACCTCCTCGCTTCTGGAATGATCGACTGTGGTCATGGTGTAGTCATTATAAATACCGCCGCCTCCGTAGCGTTCGCTGTTGGCAATGACAATGACCGAATCATAGGGAACTCTGGAGGCAATGTCTCTCATTGCTTTGTTATCATCAATGAGGAGATAGCGCGCCAGGTTGAGGGCATTGAACGATGCGCTCACAGCCGTATTGCGAAAAATTCCTTTATTCGGTTGGTCGACACCGGATTCTGAAGAAGCCCGGAAAACACCGCGCACATTGAAGCGCTGCTTTTGTGATTGGAATGGTTCAGTGCTGAAGAGGACTTCAGTGAGACGAGCCATGTCTTTCTGGAATTTTTCTGCGTCGTCTTCAGTGTATCCTTCCGCAACAAACACAAAATCCGCTTTTTCGTGGGGATTGCCATTTTTAAGGATTGTGAACACTCTGTCATTGGGAACAGGAGTGTGCTGGATGATATTCACGTCTTGGGGATCAATTTTTATGGAATAAATAGAGCAGAGGAGGTTTTGATGGTTCGGATCTCTCCCCTCGATCACAAACAAAATGGATGATTGGGGAAAGGGAAGCAGCAGTGTTTGATGAAATGTCTTTTTTATTCCCTTGCTGGCAGGATCTGTGGTGCGGTATTCACCAAAGATGGTGGCAAAGCCGCGGGAATAAATGAGTTCATTGGATGAAATGGAATAAACTTTAAGATAGTACATCCCGCCATTGGAACGGTCGATAAGCTTTTCGGGATTGCCTGCCCACCCATTCTGTTTATAGATTTGGTCAATGCTGAAATAGAACTCCCGGGCGTCTCCTGTTTGGAAATAGTCAACCCGCATGGTCGCATCGATGAAATGATCATCAAAGCGAATGTCAGTCTGTGGAAAAGTTATGGTGTAAACAAAGCTTAGCAGAAAAATTAGAAAAAATAATCTTTTTTGCCTCATTTCTCCTCCAATTGTTCATTGAATTGACAAAGAATACGTTTAACTCATTTTTATAAACCATTCTTATCTATTATTCAATTGAAAATGTGAAACCGAAATTATTTATCTTGTCGTATTAGACATATTGATATTGAATATCAATTTAATATCATTTTAGGAATGGATATAAGAATCTACCTGTCTTTTTGCCGTGGTTCATACCATAACCCGCTTAGATAGTGTCAATGTCAAGTTTCAAATATACGGTTTATGGTCAAATAAAAATGCTCAGTTACAGGGCTGTATTGGCATCGGACGAAAAAATTGATATGGAAAAGGAAACAAGAGAACATTGGAAATCTCTGGGATACATCAGATAGATTTGCAAAAATAGTCAATTCCAAACAAAATCTGGCAACTTACTTATTTGAAAAGATATTAAGCGCAGCAAAAAAAAGGATAGCCGCCACTCGGGCTGTGCGGTTGTCATTATCAAACCGGGGAGCGACTTCAGCAATATCCATCCCTAAAAGTTTTCCGCTGAGTAATATGTGTTTCACCAGAGTGATCACCAATTCCGGATGAAGTCCAAAGGGCTGAGGGGCACTGACTCCGGGAGCATAGGCAGCAGACAGAACATCAGAACATATGGTGAGATAAATATAATCATGCTGGTAGATGAATGTATCAACAGTTTCCTGATTTTTTGAAAGGGTATCCATGGTGAGGTCTTTAGCCATGATGTATTGGACATTGAGTTCTTCAGCTTTTTTAAAAAGGCTCAGAGTATTTCCGTATTGCTGGATACCAATGCACAAGTAAGAAAATTTCTCCTTTTTTTCTTTGCATAAATCGGCAATTTGGAGAAAGCCGGAACCGGAATTCCCGGTTGAATTGTGGTAAGGTCTGAGATCAAAATGAGCATCAAAATTGATAATTCCTATGCTTTTTTTATTCTCCGGATCCAGACGCCGCTTTTCGCTCAGCAATCCCTGAAAGTGTCCCACCACAATATCATGTCCTCCCCCTATCAATAAGGGAAATAAATCCAAAGAAATGATTGTTTCCACGGCTTTCTTCAAATTGAAATGGGCTCTTTCCAGATTCTGTTCCGGACACAAGATATTTCCGGCATCGCAGAGATGGGTTTTCTCATTGAAATAACAGGGAAGATTTGCCATTTCCTTCCGGATACTGGTAGGACCATTGGCTGCACCTGGTCGCCCTTTATTCCGCTCCACTCCGGCATCACAGCAGTACCCTAAAAAGCAATATCCGTTTGGAACGGTAACCTTGTTCTTAGCAGTAAGATCCAGAAATTCGATGACTTGATGCCAGCGGAATGAATTCCGGTCGTATGGATCATCTATCCTACCTTGCCACAGGGAAGGATCCGGCTGTTGATAGTTGTTATTCATTTGAACCGATAGAAAAATCTCTTTCCGTCTGCTTGAATTTTGCCTCATTTTTGAGCAAATGAGGTCTTTATAAATTAGCATTCAAAATATGACAGGAAAAAAGAAACCTGTCAAGGTGGAACTAAAAGAGAACGATTGATCTATCTTTGCCGGCTCATTTGAATTGCTCCAATCGTTTTGTTAAAATGAAATAAACTTGTTAGGAGGTTCATTCATGATGCGCAAAACAATTTTAACAGCACTCATTTCATTATTGATAGTGTCACCGTATCTTTTTTCCAAAAATGAGATCAAAGAACATCCGGCTTTATCAAAATATGAAGGAGCCAAATTTATGGGTTCTCGGGTGATAGATTATGCCCCTTATGTGTTGGGGACAGCCCTTCAGGAAGAAAAAGAAGAGAAATTCAGAGGTCATGGCAGATATTTTTCTGAATTTATTGACCTGGAAGGGCAATTAACCCGAATACAATACCGGGTTTCCCGATCAGAAGGATTGTTTAAGGTTTATAAAAACTATGAAAATGCACTGAAAAATGCCGGCTATCAAATCTTGTTCACCACATCGGAAAAAGAAAGCTCTTATCCTTTCTGGGATGAAGAGGTCTATCATTATGAACGGGGAATCAATGCCATCAGAATCGAAGAATTCAAAGGCCCGACTGGAAGTGAAGGCTTTAGATTTTTATCCGCTAAGGGCACCTACAAGGGAAACAACATTTATTTTGCCATATTTATCAATAATAGATGGGATGATTATATTTATATAACTCAGGATATCATTGAAGAAAATCCCATGGAGAGCGGTCTGGTCACAGCAAAGAAAATTGAAGACAACATCGAAATGAGCGGTTTTGTGTCAATCTACGGTGTCCATTTTGATACGGGTAAATGGAACATCAAAGAAGAATCCAAACCAGCGCTGAAAGAAATTGCTGGATTTTTAAAGAATCATCCGGAAAAAGAGTATTTTATAGTGGGGCATACCGATAACGTGGGAGATTTTGCATCCAATATGATGTTATCAGAAAAAAGAGCCCATGCGGTGCTGACAGCACTGGTTCAAGATTATGGAGTCAAAGCAGAACAGTTAGAGGCATATGGAGTGAGCTCTCTGGCACCGGTTACTTCCAACTCAACAGACGAAGGAAAAGCCAAAAACAGAAGAGTGGAAATAGTGGAAAAATAATTTAAAAAAACAGGGATACCATACTCATTTACTGATTTTCTGATAATGTAAGCTCTGTTATATGCAATTATATCATTATATGCAGCTTGGCTGAGTTATTTCCTTATAATTCAACAATATTGGATTTTTGTTTCCCTGGAGAATTTTGCTTAGAATGGATTTTTTATGCAAAAAATTGATTCTAAGAAGATGTATCTTATAACACACAGGAAAAAATAGACTTAGTACGAAACCATATAAAAATATTGCTGGAAAGTCTTAAAATCTATTTTTCACTTGAAATATTGATTTTAAGAATTCTCTTTCCCTGAGGAGAATTTTATAATTCTTTTATTTTCTTGGCGATAACTCAGCCAAGCTGACTTTT